>JAJXWR010000033.1 GCA_021781515.1 Pseudomonadota bacterium | reverse complement strand
ACGGCCGCAAATACCTCTACTACGTCTCCAAGTCAGAATCCCGCTTTGGCGCTCCAGGCAAAAGCTATGACCGGTTACCTGCGGGGGAGATTGAAGCGGCCGTGGTGGCGCAGATCCGCACCGTGCTAACCAGTCCGGAGTCCATCGAATCGGTGGTGCGCTGCATGCAGCAGAGCGGCTCACCTCTGGATGAGGCCAGCACGGTGATGGCCATGGGCCGGCTCAATGACATCTGGGATCAGTTATTTCCGCTGGAACGGCATCGCCTTGCCAACCTGATGATCGAGCGTGTCGACATCATCCATGCTGGTAGCGTGCAGGGCATCAAGATGGCTTGGCGGGAAGTGGGCTGGAAGGCACTGCTGGACGAGTTTGCACCACAGAACATCGGTGCAGAACTGCTGGAGGTGGGACGATCATGAACGGAAGCATGGACACTTTTATCCCCCTGACGTTTCGTCGCCGGGGCATCCAGTTCATTGCTCGTAAAGAGGCGCAACCTATGCATGACGTCACCCTGATCGAAGGGCTGGCCCGTGCCTTCTATTGGCAACACCTGCTGGATACGGGTGCCATGAAAAGCGGAACGGCCATCGCACGCGCCGAGCACCTGCATCCCTCGGTGGTCAACGAACTGCTACGCCTGACCCTGCTGGCCCCGGACATTATTGAACAATTCATGGCAGGTCAGCAGCCCGCTACCCTGACATTGATGTGGTTCCAACGCCACCGCCTGGGTGTGGACTGGCACGAACAACGACAGCTGATTTCCAGTTTTGAGGAGCAGATATGAGCAGTAAACATCGAGGCAAGATCCAAGGTGACCCGGTCACCTACCAAACACCCCTGCCCGCAGGTGGTGTGAAGTTGGAGACCTTCATCCCCTGGACACTGATCAAGCGCGGATCCAAAAAACAGATCATCACGCCCATTGATGCACCCCAGGAATTCCTGGAAGAGGCGGTCCGGGAACAACGACTACGCGAAGCGAACAAAAACTCGCCCCTGATCCGAGCCTTAGGGCTTGCCTATCATTGGTTACGCCTGCTGGATGAGGGACGCATGGAATCCATCACTGAAATTGCAACTGCCGAAGGACTCGACCGAGGTCAGGTGAGCAAGCTGATCCAATTATCACGCCTGGCCCCAGACCTTGTGGAAACCTGCCTGACCGGAGATGCCCATGCCCCTTCGCTGGAATCCCTGATCCGTCGCCCTATTCCATGCGCATGGGATCTCCAGCGGGATCAGTTGATCCGTATTAAATAACTCCCTACTGGGATAGCCACTTCACCGCCGCCGTAAGGCGGTTTTTTTATGTCTATCTCTATCTCGGTCGCTCTCTCCTGAGCAGTTGATCATGCAAACCCGTTGCCCGCAAACCCGCATAAACACTGGACTCAGCCTCGTGAACGCTCACGAGGCCGGCAGAGAGAATAGCGAATAGAGAGATGAAAAATCAGCCAAGACAAGGCAACCAGGAAGGCCCACGCTCACGAGGCATATCCCCGGAACCCCGCCAAATCTGGCGTTTCGCGAGCAATAAAAAAGGCCGGAGAGGTATCCGGCCTTCGTTAATTGGTGGAGGTGGCGGGAATCGAACCCGCGTCCGTCAGCACTCCACTTTTGGATCTACATGCGTAGCCCTGTCTACTGATTTAACACAGGATTACCCGATGGGCAGGGCATCCAATGCGATCCTCTTGATTTTAGCCATCAGCCTCGAGGCAGAACTTCAGGCGATCCCATGTTTTTTACGCCGACATCCCCCGCCCATAGGCATGCAAGTTCAGTCGTAGGCTGGGATTAAGCAGCCAGTGCGTAGGTTTCGTCGTTTGCGACTATAAGCTTGTGACTTTTAGGTACGAGAGCGTCACCCTCTCGGCATGCCCCTCCAGTTTCATCACCGCCGTCAAAGCCGGGTCACCCCCAATTCGTTATTTATGCCATCATAATCCTGTTGTAAAAAAAAGCAAGGTCTTATTGCCAATAGATTGCCTATCCACCTGCTTTACTGAAGTACAGACTGCTTTAACCGACGCAAAGAAGCACCGATGCCAAGGCTGTAATCCCTTCTTCACGCCCAACAAATCCAAGTTTTTCTGTAGTTGTCGCCTTAACACTGATTTGATCCACGGCAATCAGCAAATCTTCCGCCAATACTTGCTGCATCGCCAATACCCACGGTGTAATGCGTGGACGTTCCGCCAAAATAGTCACATCCAGATTTGCTATGGCATAACCCTGCTTATGCATCAGTCCCACCACATGCCGCAACAATACCCGACTGTCTACCCCCCGCCAGGCAGGATCGTTGTCCGGAAAATGACGACCAATATCGCCAAGCGCCATGGCTCCCAACAAGGCATCACATAAAGCATGCAAGGCAACATCCCCATCTGAATGCGCCAATAATGCCTGTGTATGCGGAATTTTTACACCACACAGCATGACATGATCACCTGAGGTAAAACGATGCACGTCGACGCCTTGTCCAATGCGAAAGGGCGGCGGTTGTCTCATGCACAACCCCCTGATTCACTACGGCCTGAATCTGCATCCACATAATTGCGACGTATAATATCCTCAGCCATCTGTAAATCTTCCGGATAGGTAATCTTGATATTGTCACGCCGCCCCGCCACCAGCAAAGGTCTGTAACCCAACGCCTCCATCGCCGAGGCCTCATCCCGTACTTCCAGACCTTGTTGTTTGGCTGCGTGTAACGCCTGACGTAATACGGCCAAAGGAAACAACTGCGGCGTCAGTGCTGACCACAAACCGGCACGGTCTGCCGTATGCCCGACCCGACCTTGAGAATCCGCTTTTTTCAACGTATCAACGACGGGTGCCGCGAGTAATCCGCCTTGTTGTAACGGATCTGCTCTACAGACGGCGAGCAAATGCCGAATATCACTCACACAGACACATGGCCTGGCTATATCATGCACCAATACCCAGTCATCTGCCGGTGTTTCCCGCTCCCACAGCATCTCTAGCGCTGCCAGCACACTCTCGGCACGGCTATCGCCTCCATGGACCCACAAACACGGTGCATCTGCGGTCAGCAGCGTTGCCGCTTTCCTGTCATCCGCCGCCACTGCAACCACCCAACCAGCACATTCAGTGAGTTGCAATAACTGATGCATCGTCCATTCAAAAACCGTTTTTCCCATTATGTTCAGGTATTGTTTTGGTCCACTGGATCCCATCCTTGATCCAGCACCCGCCGCAGCGACCACGCACCATAACGCCATATCAGGACGCCATATCAGGGTAAAACTTGCACAGGTGACGAAGCAACAGCGCCGGCAGAAGCTTCAGCCTCAGTGGAATGTGTCGGCGTGTCCGGGATCATATAAAACGTCTCATTACTGCGGATCATTCCAAGATCCAGACGGGCATGCTCCTCCAAGGCACCAGTACCCGTTTTCAGATCCTGAACTTCAGCCCGCAATACCCTGTTCCGCTGTTCCAGCTGAATATTTTGCTGCTCCTGCAGGGCAACTGCTTTTTTGATACGCAAAATATCACGCACCCCACCCGATCCCATCCACAAACGTGACTGAATCATCACAAAAAAAAACACGACAATAAGCAGCAACCAGCGTGTCCAGGTCATCAAAATTCCAGTTTATCCATTATTATCCGGCCAATCCACGAAACTCCATCCGTCCACGATAGGGTGCACGCCGATCCAGTTCACCCTCAATCCGCAACAACTGATTGTATTTTGCAACCCGGTCCGAGCGACACAAAGAACCCGTTTTAATCTGACCCGCCGCCGTAGCCACGGCAAGATCGGCGATAGTACTGTCTTCGGTTTCTCCGGAACGGTGAGAAATCACCGTAGCATAGCCATTATTCTTGGCCAGATAAATAGCATCCAATGTCTCCGTCAGGGTGCCGATTTGATTCAGTTTGATCAAAATAGCATTCGCCACCCCCCGATCAATGCCTTTTTGCAAGATAGCAGGATTGGTCACAAAAAGATCATCACCAACCACCTGGATACGCTGTCCTACTTTATCCGTCAACAACTTCCAGCCGTCCCAATCAGACTCATCCAAACCATCTTCAATTGATATAATTGGATATTGATCAGCAAGATGGGCCAGATAGTCAACAAATCCGGCGGAATCAAAATCCCTGCCCTCCCCTTCCAGCACATATCGCCCATTCCGGTAAAACTCTGAGGCCGCACAATCCAGTGCCAACATCACATTTTTACCAGGCTGATACCCGGCTTTGGATATCGCCTCCATGATGACCGTCAAGGCTTCTTCATTACTGGACAGATTGGGAGCAAATCCACCCTCATCACCAACCGCTGTATTTAATCCGCGGGATTTCAAGACTGATTTCAGCGCATGAAAAATCTCTGCTCCACAACGCAATGCCTCGGAAAAACTGTCAAAGCCTACCGGCTCAATCATAAACTCCTGTATATCAACCGTATTATCCGCATGAGCGCCCCCATTAAGGATATTCATCATGGGCACAGGCATGGAATAGACGTTTTGTTGCCGCAACGCAGCAATATAGGCATACAATGGTTGGCCTTTGGCCTGTGCCGCCGCTTTGGCAGCCGCAAGCGACACCGCCAGCATCGCATTGGCACCCAGGCGAGACTTACTCTCCGTCGCATCCAGATCAATCATGAGGCCGTCCAGCGTCGCCTGAGCCATGACGTCCTGACCCAGCAACCGGTCACGGATTTCACTATGGATATTAGCGACTGCCTGACGAACGCCCTTCCCCTGGTAACGGGATTTATCCCCATCGCGTAATTCCAGTGCCTCACGACTCCCTGTAGAAGCTCCGGAAGGGGAGCACGCTCTACCCATGATGCCTTTGTCCAGTATAACCTCAGCTTCCACCGTCGGATTCCCGCGGGAATCCAGAATTTCACGTGCACGAATATCGACAATACGTTGCATAACTCTCACCTGTTCAACTGACTCATCAAAATAGCATCGGCCGAAATTCCCTTGAATTCAGTGGGTATCCAGCGGCGAAAATCCCTTGACTAAAGCATCCAACGCCTTCATTTGCTGCAAAAAACCAGAAATCTTACTCAAACGCAAAGCACAGGGGCCATCACAAAGCGCCTGGTCTGGATCCGGATGTGTTTCGAGAAACAACCCCGCCAACCCCACCGCCAGACCTGCCCTGGCCAATTCAACCACCTGTGAGCGCCGTCCTCCGGCAGAACTGGCCAACGCTCCAGGCATTTGCAGACTGTGTGTTACATCAAAGAAAACCGGCACATTGAAAGATTTCATCTGGCCAAAACCCAGCATATCCACCACCAGATTATTGTAGCCAAAACTGCTCCCCCGTTCGCACAAAATCAACCGGTCATTGCCCGCTTCACGACATTTTTCTAAAATATGCCGCATTTCTAAAGGAGCAAGGAACTGTGCCTTTTTGATATTGATAATCGCTCCGGTCCGGGCCATGGCCACCACCAGATCGGTTTGCCGGGACAAAAAAGCAGGCAACTGCAAAATATCACAGACCTGCGCCGCTGGAACGGCCTGCCAGGATTCATGAATATCTGTCAACAACGGTACCTTGAAACAGTCCTTCAATTCAGCCAGTATTTTCAACCCCTGATCCAGTCCAGGTCCACGAAAGGAACTCAACGATGAACGGTTGGCCTTGTCAAATGACGCTTTAAAAACAAAGGGGATACCCAGCCGCTGCGTTTCTTCGACCAGACGCCCACACACCTCAAACGCTGCTTCTTTCGACTCCAGTACATTCATTCCGGCAAAAAGCGCCATGGGTTGCTGATTTCCCAACACCATTTGTCCCAGACGGATTTCCTGCATGATTAACGGTTCCTTTGCGCATGGTGAGACAAAGCGGCCCGCACAAAACCACTGAACAAAGGATGGCCAGTACGTGGGGAGCTGGTAAATTCCGGATGAAACTGACAGGCAATAAACCACGGATGATCCTGCAATTCCACCATTTCCACCAGACTGTTATCAGCGCTGCGGCCTGAAAAAACCAGACCATGGCGCTGCAACCTGTCCAGATAATTATTATTGACTTCATAGCGATGCCGATGCCGCTCTTCAATCACTCGTCGGCCATAGATCCGCTGCGCCATGCTGCCTTCCTGCAAGTGGCACTCCTGCGCCCCGAGACGCATGGTACCACCCAGTTCACTATCTGCCCTGCGGCTTTCCTTCTGCCCGGAGGCATCCATCCACTCAATGATCAGCGCAATCACCGGATGCACGGTCTCTTTGATAAATTCCGTAGAGTGGGCACCGGTCAACCCGGCAACATTTCTGGCAAACTCAATAACCGCCAGTTGCATACCCAGACAAATACCCAAATAGGGGATTTTGTTTTCACGGGCATAGCGGATCGCTGCTATTTTACCCTCGGTTCCCCGGTCACCAAACCCACCCGGAACCAAAATGGCATCAGCGTTGGCCAGCACACCGGTACCCTCCTGTTCAATGGACTCCGCATCAATATAGCGAATATGCACACGCGAGCGTAACTGGATACCCGCATGCACCAGTGCTTCATTAAGCGACTTGTAAGCGTCAATCAGATCGACATATTTGCCGACCATCGCCACCGTCACTTCCTGCTCAGGATGCAACTGGGCTTCAACAACCCGCTGCCAGTCTCCCAGATCCGCCGCCGGACAGGTCTTGTGCAGTTTATCCAGCACCAGATCATCCAAACCCTGTTCATGCAGTAAATGCGGAATCATGTAGATGGAAGACACATCCGGTGCCAGGATCACCCCCCGCGCCTCAACGTTGGTAAACAGGGCAATCTTGTGTCGGGCATCCGGCGAAATGGCATGATCAGAGCGACAGATCAAGACATCCGGCTGCAACCCAATAGAACGTAATTCCTTGACTGAATGCTGGGTGGGCTTGGTTTTAGTCTCACCTGCTGAAGAAATATAAGGCACCAGTGTCAAATGCATCAGCAGCGAACCACCCATTCCCAGTTCCACACGCAACTGGCGCACCGCTTCCATAAAAGGCAATGACTCAATATCGCCGACAGTGCCTCCGATTTCAACAATGGCTATATCAATTCCCTGTCCGGCTTCAAGAATCCGCTGTTTGATGGCATCCGTGATATGCGGGATAACCTGTACCGTCGCTCCCAGGTAATCCCCGCGACGTTCTTTCTGAATAACATCTGAATAAATACGACCACTGGTAAAATTATTTTTCCGCGTCATACGCCCATGACGTAAAAAACGTTCGTAATACCCCAGATCCAGATCCGTTTCCGCACCGTCTGCCGTTACAAAGACCTCACCGTGCTGATAAGGGCTCATGGTACCCGGATCCACATTGATATAGGGATCCATTTTGATCATCGTTATCGATAATCCGCGTGCTTCCAGCAATGCGGCCAGCGAAGCGGCCGTTATACCTTTACCCAGCGAGGAAACTACACCGCCCGTCACAAAAATATACTTGGTCATGAACGATTCCGGAAAGATAGTAGTGAACGGGATTGCATGGCTGTCAATCCCCCAGTACAGGACGGGTAGTTATTTTATCAGTTCAGCGTCACGCATTCAACGACCAATGAATCAGGATGAAAGCACCAATGGACCACCCTGTTCGAGAGCCCGCTGATACGAAGGCAGGTCACGCATGCGCTGCACATAACTGCGGATATGGGCATAAGGTTGAATTTGCAGTGGTTGCGAGACCAGTGCTTCCATCGCAAAACTCATCTGAATATCGGCCCCGGTCAATGAATCACCCGCAAACCAGCGATTGGTTGCCAGATGTTGATCAATAAATTGCATGATCTGCAACAGATTCGGCTCTATGAAACGTTTACCTACTTCACGACTGATACGTTTTACAATCGGCCGGATAAAAAATGGTACAGGCCCGGTCTCCACTTTACTGAATACCAGTTTCATCACCAGATAGGGCATCAACGACCCTTCGGCAAAATGCAGCCAGTAACGGTATTCATCCAGTTCGGGAGAATCTGCCGGTGGTTTCAGGCGGCCTTTCCCGTAACGTTCAATCAGATACTCAATAATTGCACCAGACTCGGCAACTACCCGGTTTTCATCAGTGATCACAGGGGACTTTCCCAGCGGGTGAATGGCTTTCAATGCAGGCGGGGCCAGCATGGTTTTTGGATCCCGCTGATAATGGATAATTTCATAGTCCAGACCTAATTCTTCCATTAACCACAGAATCCGCTGTGACCGGGAATTTTCCAGATGGTGCAAACGAATCATGTGCTTGTTCCTAAATAGTGAAGTGGGAATCCAGTGGCATCAGCGGTAATTCAGCCATGACAAAATCCAGACGACTGTCATCAAACATATTCATGTCAGGTGCCAGTATCTTGATATAACGATCAAAATAAAGCACCTGTTTCAGTAACAGCGCAAATGCCCGGGGAAACCGGATGCCATGCCGCTCACCCACCGCCACAATATCCAGTAACATCCGGTTCACCTGCTGATCATTCATCATGCTCGACATCATGGCATCAGTGTCCATCTTATTGAAAAGATGGTGTATCGCCCGGATATCGGCTTTGAGGCGTTTCAGATCCACCTGACGTTTCGTCATGCCAATTTTCACCATACTGCTGGCCATCATGTCCACATCACCTTCGCTGAGCGATTCAATGAACTGCATGGTGGCTTTCCAGGTTTCCGGTTCAATCCGACCGACAATGCCGAAGTCAATAAAACCAATACGACCATCCGTCAGTACCATCAGATTGCCTGCATGCAAGTCGGCATGAAACGCTTCGCATTGGGTTAAACTGGCAAACCAGGTATTCATCGCTGTAATCAGCGTTAAGGAAGGTTCAGGTGCGAAACGCCGTATCGACTCCAGATCAGTCAATGGAACGCCATAAAACCGTTCCATGGTTAAGACTCTACGTCCTGATAATTCGCCATAGACCCGCGGAACAATGGCCTGAGTATTGCCTGTGCGAGTCAAAAAGGTCTGAAATTGCCTGATGTTATTGGCTTCTTTAAGGAAATCCACTTCCTCCATCATGCACGCCTGGATTTCTTCAACAATGGCCGACAAAGAGGCAAATTTCACTTGAGGAAACAGTTTTTCAACCACCCGGGCGGTCAAATAAAGAAAGTTCAGGTCAGACACCAGAATATTGGCGACGCCAGGTTTCTGGATCTTAATCACCACCGTATCCCCCGACGTCGTCACAGCGGCATGAACTTGCGCAATCGATGCCGAGGCCAGAGGCAATGGTTCGATAGAACGAAACAGTGTTTCGGTCGGCCGTCCCAGATCCTCCTCAATCACCTGTTTCAGCGTCGCAAAGGGAACTGGTTCCGTACGATCCAGACACCCTTGAAACTCTTCGACATAAGATTCCGGAAACAGTGAGGGCGAACTGGCGATAAACTGACCCAGCTTGATATACGTCGCTCCCAATTCCTCAAAAGACTGGCGCAGCAGACGCGGCAACTCTGGCCGGTCTCCGCGTAACCAGCGCAGACCCAAACGAGCCAGTACCTGCCCCGTTTGACCAATACGCAACATTCCTTTAACACTATTACTCAAGGTCACATAAGCATTGCGCGATACCATTGTTTCATACTCCTGATAAATAACTACAACGGACCTGCCTTCCTGGCTGCCTGTCTGGCTGCACATACGGGGCACTGTGGATCCTGTCGGGTCTTCAATGTCCGAAATTCGCTGCGAGCACTATCATATACCAAAAACCGGCTGATCAGTGGAGATTCCAGCCGGGTGAGCACCTTGATCCCTTCCAGTGCCATCATGCTACCAATCACCCCGACCAACGGACCGATAACTCCTGAACGAAAACAAGAGTCCTCTGCTTCCTCAGTACTCTCCTCAGTACTCTCCTTTGCGGGGTAAATACACTGATAACACGGAGTCCCTGACAAGCGACTGTCAAAGACCCCCAGTTGTCCCGTCCAGCCGATCGCAGCACCACTGACCAAGGGTATCCCCTGCCCGACACAAAAAGCATTGACCGCATAGCGCGTCAAAAAATTATCTGAGCCATCCAGCACCAGATCCGGCATTGTTTCAAGGGTCGACAGGAACTCCGCATCCACCCGCTGCGAGACCGGCAGCAGACGCACCCCCGGATTGAGAGCCTGCAGACGACAGGCAGCAGACTCGGCTTTGCTGCCTCCGATACTGTCCGTACTATGGATAACCTGCCGTTGCAGATTACTCAATTCCACCTGATCATGATCAACCAGGTACAGCGTACCCACTCCAGCCGCCGCCAGATACAACGCCGCCGCCGAGCCCAAACCACCCACTCCGATCAGTAGTACCACTGCCTGACTCAAACGATCTTGCGAATCCGGCTGCCATTGGGGCAACAGGAAATGCCGACTGTAACGCAAGAGTTCACTATCTTCCAGTGCGGTCATCTCGGCACCCCTGGGTCACCCGTTCTCTGCCAGCCATATCCCGATGCGTGGCCACCTGCTGCCAGCCGAATTGAATCAGATGCTCACGTACTTCCTGTCCCTGAAACGCCCCATGTTCTAATAGCAGCCAGCCCTGAGGCTCCAGTACAACGGCCACCGTTTCGATCAGTTCGTACAACGCCGCCAAGCCCCGATCCCCGGCAGTGAGCGCCAGTACCGGTTCTGCCTGCAGGTCCGCCAGATGCGGATCCTCAACTGCAATGTACGGGGGATTGCTGATGACCAGATTCACTTTCAGATCAGTGATGGCCTCCACCCAGCGCCCTTGACGAAAACTGATAACCGACTGCTGATACTGCAACGCATTTTTTTTTGCCACCTCCAGTGCCGACAGACTCAGATCCGTTGCCCAGAGTTGCCAGTGCGGACGTTCCTGTGATAACGCCAGCACCACCGCACCAGACCCCGTCCCCAAATCCACCGCCTTGGCCAAATCCGGCAAAGGCAATTGCAATGCCACACTCACCAGGGTTTCTGTATCCGGCCGGGGAATCAACACTTCCGGAGTAACATGCAGTTCCATTCCCCAGAACCAGGCTTTCTGCAACAGGTAAGGAACAGGAACACCCGCCTGTCGTTGCTGCCACAAGGAATCCAGAAGTTGTTCATCCGCTAAAGCGAGCCGCTGCTCCTGCGCCAGAAAGAATTGCATTTTTGAATAGCCCAGCACACCCGCCAGCAAACACTGTGCATCCCGTCGTTCTATATCTGTCCGGGCACGCTGACGCCACCACGATGCCAGCGTGTTCATTGATCAGAACTTTCAGATAACGTTGCTAAATTCAACTGATAAATCAATTTTCGGCCAACGCAGTCAACTGATCCGTCTGATGTTCCCGCAATAATGCTTCAATCACTTCTCCCAGGTCGCCATCCATCACCTGTTGTAAACTGTACAAGGTCAGGTTAATGCGATGGTCCGTCAAACGTCCCTGAGGAAAATTATAGGTTCGGATCCGCTCTGAACGATCCCCAGTACCCACCAGATCCCGGCGCAGACTGGCCGTGGCCGTCTGTTGTGCCTCCTGTTCCCGCGCCAGTAAACGCGCCGCCAGTAAACTCATGGCCCTCGCCTTGTTCTTGTGCTGCGAACGCTCATCCTGACATTCCACCACCGTCCCCGTGGGAATATGCGTAATGCGTATGGCTGAATCAGTTTTGTTCACGTGTTGCCCCCCGGCACCACTGGAACGGTAGGTATCAATACGTAAATCCGCCGGATTGATATCAATCTGGGTAATCTCTTCCTGTACCGGCAAGATGGCTACTGTACAGGCACTGGTATGTACCCGACCTTGCGCCTCGGTCTCAGGTACCCGTTGCACCCGGTGCACCCCTGATTCAAACTTCAGTTTTGCAAAGATGGAACGACCGCGAACTTCTGCGATCACTTCCTTGAATCCACCGTGTTCACCTTCACTGGCCGACACGATTTCCACCTGCCACCCTTGTCGCTCGGCATAGCGACTATACATACGAAACAGATCGCCCGCAAAAATTGCCGCTTCATCACCTCCGGTACCGGCACGCATTTCGAGAAAGATACTGGCCTCATCCCGGGGATCTCTGGGCAACATCGTTGCCAGCAGACAGTCCTCGGTCACCTGCAGGCGATGATCAATGTCGGCCAGTTCCGCCAGCGCCATTTCACGGAACTCGGATTCCTTGCTCAATTGCTGCGTCTCTTCGCGCGCCTGAAGGAGATGTTGCCAACCCTCCCAGGCACTTACCACCGGTTGGAGTTCTGCTTCCTCCCGGCTCAGTTTACGGAATAAATCCTGTTGTGCAATCACCGATGGCTCGGCAAGAAGCACATGCACCTCTTCCTGACGTTCCACCAGTCGTTGCAGTTTGACAAGCAACCCGGGTTTAATCACGCTGATTGCTCCGTATTGAGGTATCAATTCCCAGCATTTCAGCCCCTAATTCCAGCGCTTCCGTTTTTCCTGCCGCAGCCCACTGACGTAAGGCGACCGTTGGATGATGCAAAATCTTGTTCATCAGTGCCCGCGACATCCGATCAAGAACCTCCGCCGGTACCGTTCCTTGCGTCAATAACTGTTGCGCCCGTTCCATCTCCTGCAACCGCCAGTCTTCCACTTGCGCTCGCCAGTGGCGAATGGTGTTGACCGCATCCAGCGAACGCACCTGCCGCAAAAAATCCACTGTCCTGGCTTCAATGATCACCTCGGCCGCCTCGGCCGCTTCAGCGCGGGCCTTACGATTGTCGGCAATCACATGTTCAAGGTCATCAACCGTGTATAAAAACACATCATCCAGATCAGCAACTTCCGCTTCGATATCCCGGGGCACCGCCATATCCACCATTAACATGGGCCGATAACGCCGCACCTGCAACGCCCGCTCTACCATGCCCTTGCCAATCAGCGGCAAGGTACTGGCCGTGGAGGAAAAGACAATATCCGATTCACCCAGCGCCATCGGGATATCCTCCAGCGCCACCGCCCGGCCATTCAACTGACTGGCCAGTGTTTTGGCCTTGTGCAGCGTCCGGTTGGCAATGATGAGTTGCCTGACCCCCTGCTCCTGCAAATGCCGCCCTACCAGTTCAATCGTTTCACCCGCACCCACCAGCAAGGCGGTACACGATTCCAGGCGGCTGAAAATCTGCCGTGCCAACGTCACTGCAGCAAATCCCACAGAAACCGGATTTATACCAATGGCGGTCTCACTACGTACCTGCTTGGCACACGCAAAGACCTGCTGAAAAACCTGATCCAGATAATGCCCCAGAGTACCCGCCGTATGTGCTTCCTGATACGCCACTTTCATCTGGCCTAAAATCTGCGGCTCCCCCAGCACCATGGAGTCCAGACCAGCCGCCACCCGCATCATATGACGCACCGCCGCCGCATCCGTCCACTGATAGGCAGCATGACTCAACTCATGCAACGATAATTGCCGCGAATCGGCCAGCCAGTGGAGCAATGCCGCTTCATCCACTTCACCCTGACCATAGATTTCTGTACGATTGCAGGTCGAGAGGATTACGAGTTCCTGTAACCCCGTCCGGTGTTGCGCCTCCCTTAAAACATCCGCACGGCTCTCCGCAGGCAACGCCAGTTTTTCTCTCAGACGTACACTAGCTGTTTTGTGATTGATACCCCAAGCCCACAGCCCCATAACCCGCCCACTGCTCACTAAATACAACCCAATGGAAAAATCCGCCATTCCTGTACCAGATAATCAATCTATACAGTAATCATGGGCGAAATGATACCACGAATCCAGAGAGAATGAACTGCAGCGGTGGAGTACTGAGCAAGGCTCTCTGCGCATTGTTAATCCGCAAGTACCGTTCATCGACATATAATCCCATAAACCTTGCAAAAATTAAGGTTAATTATAGACTGTAAGTGCGGCAATTGACCGTCAGCCAGCTCAATGGAGGGATTCATCATGGCAACACCACACACACATCACCTGCATCTTCCCAAAGGACCCAATCTTTTTGTTATTGCAATCAGCGGCCTTGGTTGCAGTGTCCTGTCCTTGTTCTTTTTCGTAATCGCCTGGATGACCGCCGGCACTGCTTATATTCGTGAATTTGGCGGAATGAACACATTGGCAGTACTATTGGTGTGTATTCTGTTTTTCACCGCCATCAGTATCGCCGAAAGACAAAAATCTTGAACCAGATCAGATCCTGAACCTGAACCTGAACCTGGATCCCGATGTTTTGAAGCTGTGTCTTTGAACCCAACCAAAAACAAAGACACAGCCCGTAACGAAGACATCACCGACAGTCACCACCGATGTCACCTGACTGAATGGAATTTAAAAAAATACAGCTGACCTATCGCATTTCTTGCTACAATTCAGGCCTTCGTGACTTCGACTTGGAGCCAGTAAAATGCCTGATTTTCGTTCAAAAACCTCCACACACGGTCGCAACATGGCGGGAGCCCGGGCGCTGTGGCGTGCCACAGGCATGAAAGATGAAGACTTCAAGAAACCAATCATTGCCATTGCCAATTCATTCACCCAGTTCGTTCCAGGTCATGTGCACCTTAAGGATCTGGGACAGCTCGTCGCCCGGGAAATTGAACAGGCTGGTGGGGTAGCCAAGGAATTCAATACCATAGCAATTGATGATGGCATTGCCATGGGGCATGACGGCATGTTGTATTCACTGCCCAGCCGGGAAATTATTGCCGACTCGGTAGAATACATGGTCAATGCCCATTGTGCGGATGCGCTGGTCTGTATATCAAATTGCGACAAAATCACCCCGGGGATGCTGATGGCCGCCTTACGCCTGAATATTCCTGTGGTATTTGTCTCAGGCGGCCCCATGGAAGCCGGCAAGACCCGGCTGGCTTCACGCAAAATTGATCTAATTGATGCCATGGTAGCCGCCGCCGATCAGTCCTGTTCTGACGAACAAGTGGCAGAAATGGAGCGCAGTGCCTGTCCGACCTGTGGCTCTTGTTCCGGTATGTTTACAGCAAATTCCATGAATTGCCTGACAGAAGCCTTAGGACTTTCTTTACCAGGCAACGGTACACTCATCGCCACACATGCCGACCGCAAAGCGCTTTTCTTAAAAGCCGGACGGCTGATTGTTGAATTGTGTGATCGCTATTACCACCACGATGATCTGTCAGTACTGCCGAGACACATTGCCAATCGCAACGCTTTTGAAAATGCCATGGCCCTGGATATTGCCATGGGAGGGTCCACCAATACCATTTTACACTTACTGGCCGCAGCGCAAGAAGCTGAAATCGATTTTACCATGCAGGACATTGACAGGCTCTCGCGCAAAATCCCGCAGTTGTGTAAAGTTGCACCCAATTCCCCGATCTATCATGTGGAAGATGTGCATCGGGCTGGGGGCGTAATTGCCATTCTCGGAGAACTGGCCCGGGCAGGGCTGATCCATACGCAGACCAGTACCGTTCATAGTGCCACGCTGGCTGAGGCCATTGCCAACTGGGACATTACCCAAACGCAGGAACAGACGGTGCACCAGTTCTTTCAGGCAGGCCCGGCAGGAATTCCTACCCAGGTGCCATTCAGCCAGGACTGTCGCTGGCCCGACCTGGATCTGGACAGACACAATGGCTGCATTCGCCACACGCAGCAGGCCTACTCGCCAGAAGGCGGCCTGGCCATCTTGTTCGGTAATATTGCCGTGGATGGCTGTGTCGTTAAAACAGCAGGGGTTGATGATGATTTATTGATTTTCGAGGGAACGGCACGCCTCTACGAAAGTCAGGAAGCCGCAGTACAGGGAATCCTCAGTGATGAGGTGCAGGCAGGTGATGTGGTAGTGATTCGTTATGAAGGCCCCAAGGGCGGGCCTGGCATGCAGGAAATGCTCTACCCCACCAGTTATATCAAATCCCGTGGTCTGGGCAAACTCTGTGCATTACTGACCGATGGCCGTTTCTCCGGTGGTACCTCTGGCCTTTCGATTGGCCATGTGTCGCCTGAAGCAGCCGCTGCAGGCGCTATTGCGCTGATTTACGCCGGCGACCGCATCCGGATTGATATTCCTTCCCGCCGCATCGACCTGCTCATTGACAGTGCGACACTAGACAGACGCCGGGCAGAACAGGAGCGTCTGGGCTGGAAACCTGCACTACCTCGTGCACGTAAAGTCAGTCCGGCACTGAAAGCCTACGCCTTGCTGGCCACCAGCGCTGATAAAGGGGCAGTACGTAATCAGGCTTTACTCGACTGATTTTTGCCCAATAAAAAGCCCACCCGTACAACCGGATGGGCTGGAGTCATCAGAACCCCGTAGAGCCTGCACGGCTCAGATTTAAATCTGCAGATTGCACCACCAAGACTTAACGCATGTCACGCCGACAGAGCCCTCCCTACCTCCACCGATAACCTCCTGGATGCAGCCCCCGCCACTGCGCCCCACCACATAACATGGCTCGACGTTTGCCGGAGACTGCAATTCAGGTCCCAAAAACCTCAAGACACCATCACAATCTACCACTGTCCTCGTTAGTCAGTTATCAAGTAATGCCCATCAAACAATGCCTATCGCATTGTCCCCAGCAAGCCCACTCCAGACAACCCCTGGTGGAAAGCCACTCGACCCTCACGCCACCCTGCCACCCAGTGTTGGCGCAAGTTCACCGCCTGATACGGACACAAATCCATGGAACGCCCATCGACTCCCGTCTGAAACCCTCGTGCAAACAATAAATCGGAACGCTCCCTTCTTTGTCGCTTCATATTCAACAAACTCCTGACTGACTATGAAAGAAGTTGCTGGCCTGCAACTTCAGATTTTAAATTCCGTTCCGAGGCACCTCACTTATAGTGATACTCTCTTTATGATCATTTCGCAAAAAACATTTTTATCTATAAAGACCTATCTATAGTAAAATACGCTATTAAACTTTGGCACATAAACGTTAACAGGCTGAATACTAAAATGTTTTATGATTTGATGATTACCTGTTCTGAAGGTTTGGAACTTATGCTTGCCGACGAACTGCAATCTTTTGGTCATGAAATCCTCTTTAGGCAACGCCATGGAGTACAAAGCCGGGCCACGCTGGAAACAGCCTATCGCACCTGTCTGTGGTCACGCCTTGCCTCACGGGTCTTACTCCCACTTTACTCCAGCGCATTAACCGAACCAGAGGCATTGACCCCCTGGATTCGCTCATTGAACTGGAAAGAACATTTTCAGGCGACGGCGACGATGGCCGTCCGTGCCCGGGTAGATCCGGGAGTTGCCTGGCCTGAACAACTAACAGCACTGCGGGTAAAAGATGGGTATATGGATTACTGGCGGGATCAGTGTGACTCACGCCCCGAAGTCGATCCCGTCAATCCGGATGTATTGCTGTATATCCACGTAGGAAGCCGGACAATTGATGTTGGACTTGATCTCTCGGGTGACAGTCTGCATAAACGCGGTTTACGCACCCGTTCTGTCAGCGCTCCGATCAAAGAAACATTAGCCGCCGCCTTACTGCGTCAAGGCGGATGGCCACACCCGGATCTACGGCAATTAATTGATCCGATGTGTGGTTCAGGTACTTTGTTGCTGGAAGCACTGATGCTGTTGACCGATCATGCGCCCGGACTGCAGCGCGGGCATTGGGGTTTCCGGGCCTGGTCAGGGCATGATGAATCCCTCTGGCAAACACTGACAGCAGAAGCGGAACAACGTCGGCGCAGGGAACCCGTTGCAGATGACCCGATAATCCTTGCCGGTGATGCCTCACTGTACGCCATTGACATGACCCGAAAAAACCTGATAGATGCCGGTTATGCCCCGTGGGTACAGCTCCGTCACCAGTCACTGGCTCAATTACCAGAAAGTCAAGAACAGGGTTTGATTGTCTGCAACCCTCCGTATGGCGAACGTCTCTCAGAACCCCGGGAAGCCGCCTTGCTCTATCAGGCACTGGGCCGCCTCAGCCGCCTGCGTTGTCCTAGGCATCGTCTGACGGTTATTGCTCCAGATATCACCTGGCTAGACCGAATGGGCATGGAACCGAAGCAAACGCAACGAGTCAATAATGGCGACAGAGTGTGTTATATCCGCACATTGACCGCACCTCCCCCGAGTAAAACACCACCTCCCGTTCAGCCCCCCCTGACTTCAATACACGCTGATGCCTCAGAAATGTCCCCATGGCAAAAACAAATAGGTCAGGCATGGCAACAGCACTGCCTATCAGGTCAGTCAATGGGGCGAATTTACGATCAGCAATTGACCGATTACCCGCTAAGAATTGATCGCTATGGCCATCACCTTTGTGTAATTGAAATGCGTCCCATGCCTCAGCCCTTGTTCAACAGCGCACTCGCCGAACTGCGTCAGTTACTGGGCATAAAACGCCAGCAAATCCGCCTTGGTCGTGCCGGACATACGCCTGAACCCGATTGGCAACAGTACGAAGACAAGGGAACCAGTTATTTGCTGGATGTCAGCCGCTCCGACGACGCCGGAATGCAACTACCATTACAGCGCCTTTACACACATCTGCAAGACATTGCCCCCAGAAATTGCCTGCACCTGTTCAGCCATAACAGTACCCTGGCCTTGCAATTACTGCCTGGCAGAACCTATACCCAGCAGTGGGAACCGCGCCCCGGCTGGCCTTCCTGGGCACGTCAGCAATGGGCATTAAATGGCTATGCGACAGACGACATGGCACTGGAAGAACGGCCGGTTGCCGAATGGCTAACACAACTGCCACGTCAGGACTGTATCCTCTTGACCCCTCCCAAAAGTCATTATGCAGAACAAAAAAGACAGGGCTTTCGCTGGCGCGATGTTCAAGACACCTGGATACAATCACTCAGTCGACACCTCAGCCCCGGCGGTGAACTGTGGATGGCCATCGATGAAAAAAGTTTCCAGTTATCAACAACACTACAAACTGAACTCCATATGCAGGAAAAAGACATGTTACCGGAATCCTGCAGCAGCCAACGGGGACATCTGCGTTTTTTTATGCTCAGTAAAAATTAAGACTATCCAACTATTCAGTGGCAACCTGATATTTACCGTTGCCTTGTATTATACAAGTCTATTCTTAAACACCACTCGAAAAAACACCTTTTTTAAGGAAACAATTTGCAAATAATAAATTCAGCATTAAACACCTGCATCACCCCTGACCGGAAACTTATTTCTATTAGAAATAGCGCAGATACAGATATAAATCGTTGCCAATTAAGTGGTAAATTTTAATACAATACAATAAACTGAAACAAATTAAAAATAGACAAAAAATTCAGGTGTATTGATTTATGGTCACAATAACTTAAAGAGCGTACAGACACTGAGTCAATATTTACCTGTTAATGTTTTTTAACACATGGCTTCAGGAACTCTTTACAGGCAGATTTCTATTGGAACAAATTTAATATTACCGCAGAAAAATCACAAAAAAATCTGACTACAAATTTCAGATAGCAAAATGAGAAATTATTTTATAAATCCTGAATCAAAAATATTTGCAAATTTCAAATAAATTGCTACAATACGCCCTAAAGGACGATTAGCTCAGCGGGAGAGCACTGCCTTCACACGGCAGGGGCCACTGGTTCGATCCCAGTATCGTCCACCAAGGCCACAAGCCCATCATGACCACATTCATCGCACGCATATATTGAACCACGCCCGTTACAGTCGGCAAAATGCATATCCTTACAAACGCCGTTTTGTGCATTCGCTGGTTGGCAATGAGAGTTGTCTTCTGAGTCTGGCTAGACTAGACTAAGCCAATCTTTCCGGAGGCCAACATGCAAACTGTCAATATGCTACAAGCGAAGTCCTCACTGTCGCGCCTGGTGGAAGCCATCGAGCGGGGGCAAGAGTGCGAAATCATTATCGCTCGCAATGGTCGCCCTGCTGCCAAACTTGTTCCGATGGACGCCTTGGCGACCGGACAGCGCATCGGTATTGCCAAAGGGAAGTTTGAGGTGCCAGACACCATCGACGCACACAACGATGAGGTAGCGCGTCTGTTCCTAGGCGGAAAACTCTCTTGAACCTCCTGCTGGACACCCATGTTGCTCTGTGGGCGATTACGGACAGTCCGGTGCTTTCGCAGAAGGTGCGGGCACTGATCCATGCGCCAAAATCGACCGTTTGGATCAGTGCGGTCAGCGTGTGGGAGATTGCGATCAAACACGGGCTTGGGCGGGGTGACATGCCTGTTTCTGGCCAGGATGCCGTTCGGTATTTCCGCGATTCGGGGTATCGCTTCTTGGCTGTTGAGCCCGAGCATGCAGCGGCCGTGGAAGACTTGGCCGCCTATCATCAAGACCCGTTCGACCGCCTCCTCGTTGCCCAAGCGATTATCGAGCCGATGCGGCTGATAACGCATGACGCAACAGTAGCCCGATACAGTGACTCGATCATTAAGGTGTGACCATCAGCCCAGCATGTAGCGCCTGCTGTCTGTGCAGGGCACGGGTTTTCAACCTCAGACTGCAAATAGCCCATTCCATACAGGTTCAGCAGGCTAACGGGTTGATAGACTGAATATTAGCCGCTACAGTGAATAGGCCCGCCACTACTTTTTACAGGACTGTTCCATGTATCCTATTGAACGTCATCCGGTACAACCGGAGTTTGCTGCGAAAGCCCGCCTTGACCGCCGTACCTATGATGAATGGTATCGTGAATCCATTGAAAACCCGGATCAGTTTTTTGCAGCCCGTGCCCGAGAACTGCTGCACTGGTTTAAACCATGGGATCGGGTACGCTATGAAGACTGGAGTACCGGAATCGCCCGCTGGTTCGAAGGGGGCACCCTGAATGCCTGTTATAACTGCGTTGATCGTCAACTACCGCAGCGGGCAGCGCAGACCGCACTGATCTATGAAGGCGATGAACCCGGCCACGATCAAACGATCTCTTATCAACAGCTTTATGAAGAAGTCACCCGGCTGGCCAATGCGCTCAAGGCCAGAGGTGTTCAGAAGGGCGACGTGGTGTGTATCTATCTGCCCATGATTCCCGAAGCCGCCTATGCCATGCTGGCCTGTGCACGGATTGGCGCAATTCATTCCGTTGTTTTTGGTGGTTTTTCTCCGGAATCACTAAAAGACCGATTGCTGGATGGCGGCTGTGTTGCGGTCATTACCGCTGATGAGGGGGTACGCGGGGGTAAATCTGTACCACTGAAAGCCAATACCGATAAGGCGCTGGAATTCTGTCCCAAGGTGCATACGGTGTTGACCATACGGCGTACGGGGGCACCAGTACACTGGAAAAAAGGCCGTGACCTGTGGTACGACGAACTGGTACCGCATATGACCACCCGCTGCCCGGCGGAACCGATGCAGGCGGAAGACCCACTGTTTATTCTCTATACCTCAGGTTCCACCGGCAAACCCAAAGGGGTCTTGCACAGCACGGGTGGTTATTTGCTGAACTGCGTCTTAAGTTTTCTGCATGTGTTTGATTATCGTGAACACGAAATATTCTGGTGCACGGCCGATGTCGGCTGGGTGACTGGGCATAGCTATATTGTCTATGGACCTCTGGCCGCCGGTGCCACCAGCCTGATTTTTGAAAGCACCCCGATGTACCCCCATGCCGGCCGCTTTTGGGAAGTCATTGATAAATGGCAGGTCAATATCTTTTATACCGCTCCCACTGCCCTACGTTCACTGATGCGTTGGGGGGAAGCACCCGTCAAGGCCTGGAAAAGAACCTCATTGCGGGTATTGGGTTCCGTGGGTGAACCCATTAATCCAGAAGCCTGGGAATGGTATTTCCACGTTGTTGGCGATGGCCGCTGTCCCATTGTTGACACTTGGTGGCAAACCGAAACGGGAAGCATCATGATTTCCGCACTACCCGGGGCGATTGATCTCAAACCCGGTTCCGCCACGCTGCCTTTTTTTGGGGTTCAACCACAAATTGTTGATAGCGATGGCAAAGTGCTGGAAGGTGCCTGTTCGGGTAATCTGGTCATCGCCTCCACCTGGCCCAGCCAGATCCGCACCGTTTTTGGTGACCATGAACGGATGGTCGCCACCTATTTTTCCACCTACCCCAATAAATATTTTACCGGCGATGGGGCGCGTCGGGATGACGAAGGCTATTACTGGATTACCGGCCGCGTGGACGACGTGCTGAATGTATCTGGACATCGCATGGGCACTGCGGAAATTGAATCGGCGCTGGTGTTACATGATTCGGTTGCCGAAGCAGCGGTGGTCGGCTTCCCCCATGATATCAAAGGACAGGGGATTTATGCCTATGTCACTCTGATTAACGGCATTTCTGCCAGCGATGATCTACGTAAAGAATTATTGGCTTTTGTGGCAAAAGAAATCGGCGCACTGGCCCGACCCGATATTATCCAGTTTGCCGGCACCTTGCCACGGACTCGCTCTGGAAAAATCATGCGACGCATCCTGCGCAAAATTGCTGAAAATGAATTAGCCAATCTAGGCGACACCAGCACCCTGGCCGACCCGTCAGTACTGGAGGAACTCATTGCCAACCGTCAAAAAATAACACCCTGAGTGTTTCTGCGAACACCACCGTTGATCCCCCTGGTACTGCATGAGTATCAGGGGTATGTAAAACCTCAACTCTCATTCCAGTGGCTGAATACCGGCCAGCAACCACGTACGTCCAGATCCGGGATTGCGCACAAAATTCCACAGTTCATTGACTTGTTCGGGGTTACGTCCATCTTCCATCACCGTACCCTGAAAATGCACACTGACCAGACCATCCTGTTCATCGACAACCTGGCTGCGAATGGCAATCACTTGCGTGGCTCCCCCTAAATTCGGTGCCAGTTCATTGGCCAACGCTGTGGTGCAGTATTGTCGCAAGGCATTCACATCCCGACGACTATTGATATCCTGCAATTCCCGAAACAGACGATCCGCATCTTCGTTCCAGTAAGAAACATTATTCATATATCCTCCATTTCCTGCCACGGGTGGCGGTGTCCAGGAAGGCTGTTGTGGCTCAATGTAGGTATCCTGTTGAAACTGATCATTACGACTGCGCCGGAACAGATAAATGATAAAGCCGACAATCAATAAAAAGATCAGCACCGACCCCATACCGCCCCCATAACCATAGCCACCGCCTCCATACCCATAACCGCCATGATTACCAAAAAGATAGCCCGCCAGCCCTCCGACCGCCGCTGCCGCCGCCATATGCCCCCAGAAGTGCGACCTGGGCTGATATTGCGGATAGCGGTTATAGTAAGGAGATTGCGAATAGGTATTATTCGTATACCCATTGCCGTAGCGCATTTTCTGCGCCACATCGGGGCGTTGCATGCCATAAGCCCCTCCACCACCCAGCCTTGATCCATAACTGCTCGAACTACTGACGGGTACCGGCAAAGAAGACCCTGAACTGTGGCTGAAACTGTGACTGTGGCCTAAGCGTGCCTGCGCCCCTGGGGCACCGAGCAACCCCAGCAGCAGCACAGCGGCCGCCAAGTATCGAGATTGTCTGATTAACATGATTTCTCCCTTTAATTGAAATCCTTTATACAATGCGGCCTCGGAGGTGAAATTCCAAGGCCGCCTTTAACAGAAGTACCCAAAACCATTTAACTTTCCAACAATTCGTCACTGAACCGCTTAGGTTCCCTTGAGGCGACGCCGCATCCGGTGCAGGATCGGTTCAGTGTAGCCGCTCGGCTGACTACGGCCTTCGACAATCAAGGCACGTGCCGCCTGAAAAGCCGTATTGTTCTGTGGATCAGGACTCATGGGCCGGTAGAAAGAATCACTGGCATTTTGTTGATCCACGACCTGCGCCATGCGCAGCAATGCTGCATCCACCTGCGCCAGCGTACACACCCCATGATGCAGCCAGTTGGCCACATGCTGACTGGATATGCGCAACGTCGCCCGGTCTTCCATCAGTCCGATGTCATGAATATCAGGCACCTTGGAACAGCCGACCCCCTGATCAATCCAGCGTACCACATACCCCAGGATACCTTGACAGTTATTATCCAGTTCCTGACGAATTTCCGCCTCCGTCCACTGTGCGGTGGCAACCACGGGTACGCTGAGAATATCTTCCAGTGCCGCCCGGGGGCGGGATTTCAACACCTCCTGCCGTTCCTGCACCAGGACCTTATGATAATGCAAGGCGTGCAAGGTCGCTCCGGTGGGTGAAGGCACCCACGCTGTATTGGCACCGGCCAGTGGATGTGCCAGTTTGCTATCCAGCATTTCCCGCATCAAATCCGGTTTGGCCCACATGCCTTTGCCAATCTGCGCCTTCCCTTGAAGACCGCACTGTAATCCAATGTCTACATTCCAGTTTTCATAGGCAGCAATCCATTTCTGTTTGCGCATGTCTTCTTTACGCACCATCGCACCGGCTTCCATGGACGTATGAATTTCATCCCCCGTACGATCAAGAAATCCGGTATTGATAAACATGACGCGATGCCGTGCCTGACGTATACATTCCTTTAGATTGATGGTCGTGCGTCGTTCTTCATCCATAATGCCAATTTTCAGGGTATAGGCTGGCAAACCAAGCGCCTGCTCGACCCGGGAGAACAATTTGTCAGCAAAGGCCACTTCTTCAGGCCCATGCATTTTAGGTTTGACGATGTAAATTGAACCGGTACGGCTATTTTTCCGGGTAGTCAGGCCCCGGACATCATAGAGAGCAATGGCTGCCGTCACCATGGCATCCATGATTCCTTCAGGAATTTCCTGACCTGCAAATAACACCGCCGGAGTGGTCATTAAATGCCCCACATTGCGAATCAGCAACAGGGCGCGACCATGTAATGTCAACGTACCTCCTTGCGGCGTCGTGTACTGACGGTCGGGATTCATGGTACGGTAAACCGTTTCTCCGCCTTTGCGGAACTGCTCATGCAAGGTACCCTGCATCAGCCCCAGCCAGTTACGGTACACTTCGGTTTTCTCTTCCCCATCCACGGCGGCCACCGAATCTTCACAATCCTGAATGGTCGTGATCGCCGCTTCCAGACAGAGATCCTTAATATGTGCAGGGTCGGTCTTACCCACCTCATGTTGAGAATCAAACTGGATTTCAATATGCAAGTTATTATTTTTTAACAAAATACACTGCGGATTTTCTTTATTTCCCGTGAAGCCGACAAACGCTGCCGGATTTTTCAGTCCGACCGTTTGCCCCGTTGCCAGGGTAACCTGCAAGCGGGAATCGATAATCTGGTAAGCCAAAGAACCGATATGACTGCCTTCGGTCAATACCGCCGCCTCATCAAGAAAGGCCCGGGCAAATTCAATGACTTTCTGGCCACGTAGCGGATTGTAAGTGGCTCCTTTTTCAGCCCCACCCGTCTCGGGAATCGCATCCGTCCCGTACAGTGCATCATAGAGGGAACCCCAACGCGCATTGGCAGCATTCAAGGCATACCGGGCATTTTTAACCGGCACCACGAGTTGCGGACCAGCAATTGTACTGATCTCTGTATCCACATTCTGAGGATCAACGGTGAAATCATCACCTTCTTTCACCAAATAACCAATGGATTGCAGAAATTCTGTATATTCTGCCAGCGTATACCCACGGTGCGATTTATACCAGGCGTCAATGCGCTGTTGCAAATCGTCGCGTTTTTGTAAAAGTGCCGCATTTTCAGGCAGCAGCTCCGCCACAATGGCTTCAAAAGCACTAAAGTAATCTTCTGGACTGATTTGCAGCGATGGCAAAATATCCTGGACGATCAGCTGATGCAATTGAGGATGAATGTCAAGTTTACCCACACGAACGGTAGAAGTCATATTGCTGGTGCCTCGTAATGACAGGGAGTGCTATAGTTTAACGAATTGCGACGCCTTGGTGCAAAAAGCTGCAAAAAAACCAGCCAGAAAGACGCTGGGAAATTATTTTTCGCCCAGAGGCGTTCCTTAGCCCGTCTCGATCGGTTCATTTTTGAGCATTTTCCGCGCTACAAACAAAATCAGATGCCGCAGCCAGCGATGCGCTGCATTGGAATGCAGCTGCGGGCTCCACGCCATTTTGAGCTCAAACTCTGGAATATAAAAGGGAGGAGGCAAAATTACCAGTAATGGATTTTCTGCCTGTAGCCGGGCCACCCGTGTGGGCAGGGTGGCGATCAGATCCTTGTTCAATGTCAACATGGCGGGCATCTGGTAATGCCGGGTAAAAATAACAATCTTGCGTTTTTGCCCCAGACGTTCCAGCGCCTGGTCGATCCAACCCAAACCACCGGATTTGTCCGGGTCCATACCAAAACCCATGCCCATTCCGGTTTTACTCACCCAGATATGATTTGCACTCAGATAATTTTTCAGGCTCAAACGACTGGAATAGGGCGATTCCTTGTGCAAGAGGCAGGAAAAAGTATCTTTCCAGATGCTGATCTGATGAAATGACTGGGGCAAATCCAAAAAACGGTTAATGGCCAGATCTACCTTCCCCTGTTCCAGATCTTGCGCCGACACATCAGAAGGTGTCAAAAAATCAAGCACGACACCAGGAGCTTCCGAGCGTAAGGCTTTTACCAGATGCGGAATCAATGTCGCCTCTGCATAATCCGAGGCCATGATACGAAACACCCGGTGACTGCTCAAAGGGCGAAAATCTTGTTGTGGTTCTAATAACTGATTCATTCCATTAAGAATTTGCCGCAATTGCGGCACCAGATTCAACGCCCGTTCTGTTGGCGTCATCCCGGACCGGGAACGGATCAACAACGGATCGTGAAATAATTCACGCAAACGTTTCAAGCCGTTGGACATCGCCGGTTGCGTAATACCCAACTGTTCTGCTGCCCGGGTTACACTTTTTTCCCGCAACAGGACATCCAGATAGACCAGCAGGTTCAGATCGACGTGTTCCAGTTTCATAAAGTTCTATTCATAAAAATTATATTGATAATAATAGTTATAAATTGGATAAATTATCTGAAAAAAGGTAGCATTTTCTCTGTTGCAGCCCTGAGGCCATTTCCGCCTCAGCCCTACATTATCAATCAGGAGATATCAGGTATGGCTATCGGTGATTACAACCGTGATGAAGAAATTGCCCGTATTAAAAAAGACTGGGCAGAAAACTCCCGTTGGAAGGGGGTCAAGCGTACCTATAGCGCCGAGGATGTGGTGCGTCTGCGTGGTTCACTCAAGGTTGAAAATACCATTGCCCGACGTGGCGCAGACAAACTCTGGGAACTGATCACTCAGGGAGCAAAACCCAGTTTCCGTCCAGAGAAAGATTTCGTCAACTGCATGGGGGCATTGACGGGCGGCCAGGCCGTGCAGCAGGCCAAAGCCGGCGTGCAAGGCGTCTATCTGTCAGGCTGGCAAGTGGCAGCGGACAACAACTCAGGCATGACCATGTATCCCGACCAGTCACTGTACCCGGTTAATTCGGTACCTGCGGTGGTTGAGCGTATCAACAATGCCTTCCGGCGTGCCGATCAGATTCAGTGGCAAAAGGGGATC
>JAJXWR010000032.1 GCA_021781515.1 Pseudomonadota bacterium | reverse complement strand
CGTCTCAAGGACAATCCTGCAACGGCAGAGATTCCGGTAATATTTTTGACGGCGCGCACGGAAGTTCAGGACGAAGAGGCTGGACTGAAATTGGGGGCTGTGGATTTTATTTCTAAACCCATCTCACCTGCTATTGTGATGGTGCGTATTGAGACGCATTTGCGGCTTAAAGCCAGTAGTGATTTTTTGCGGGATCGGGCCGGTTTTCTGGAGCAGGAAGTCAACCGCCGGGCTCGGGATGTCATTGCCATTCAGGATGCCACGGTGATGTCAATGGCTTCGCTGGCGGAAACCCGGGATGTGGATACGGGGCATCACATTCGCCGTACGCAACATTTTGTCAGGATTCTCGCCGAAAAATTAAGTCAGTGTGAGGGGTTTGCCGACATTCTGACTCCGGATTTCATTACACTGCTCTTTCGCCTGGCACCGTTGCATGATATTGGCAAGGTGGGGATCCCCGACCATATACTGATGAAACCGGGCCCCTTGACGAGTGATGAATTTTCGATCATGAAAACGCATACGACCCTGGGTGCGTCCGTGCTGGAGTTCTCTGAAAAATTATTGGCTGAGCCCATTCCTTTTTTCATACATGCCAAGGAATTAACCCGCAGTCATCACGAACGCTGGGATGGCAAAGGCTATCCTGATGGTTTATCCGGCACGGCTATCCCTTTGTCTGCGCGCTTGATGGCGGTGGCTGATGTGTATGATGCGTTGTCGGCTCGACGTGTTTATAAAGCGCCTTTTCCCCCAGAGAAGACCTTGCAGATTATGCGTGAAGGGCGGGGCACGCAGTTTGATCCGCAGATCACTGATATTTTTTTCCAGAGTTATGATGATATTCATGAGATTGCTGCCCACTGGGGCGATCGCTGATTTTTTTGATGGACGCTACTCATCGCATTTAATGATTAGATGGATCCGCCAGTTTCATGAAATTAACACTTGAATCCGCCAAAAATATCCATTCATCTAGAATGGATATAACTGCACCCATCCTGAGATCAACCGTTCATGTCCAATGAAGACAGAAGCGCAATTGCATTCGCTGAATACGCTCATCTACAACGCCTGTATACGAGCAATAGTACAGTGGTACTGAGCGGAGTGCGCAATAGGGATCAGCAACCTGTAGTCATTAAGATGGTGCATCCAGAGCACATCAGTGTGGAACGCAATGTGCGTCTGGAACAAGAGTTTCAACTTCTTAAAGAGATTGAGGAACTCACTGGCATTCGGGTCTTCGACTGTTTTCGAGTGGAAAAATCCGTCTGTATGGTCATGGAGGATAAGGGAGCCGAGGCCTTGAGCCTACAGAAGTCCCGAGTTTATGAGCCGGCAGTTTTTCTGAAAATGGCGCTGCAATTAACGTCGATTGTGGCGGGTATTCATGATCGGGATCTGATTCACAAGGACATCTCACTGGATAATGTGATTTACAATGCGAAGACGGAAGAGTTGCGTCTGATTGATTTCGGTATTGCCAGTCGGATCCCGCGGGAGAGCCGGGAACTGAGCAATCCCGGGATACTGGAAGGCAATATTGCCTACATGTCGCCAGAGCAGACCGGACGGATGAATCATACCCTGGATTATCGCACGGATCTGTATTCGCTGGGGGTGGTGTTTTATGAGCTGCTTTGTGGGAATTTACCGTTCACGGCCGTGGATGCTCTGGAGATGATTCACTGCCACCTGGCGGTAGAACCGATCCCGCTGAGCCAGATCAAGACAGGGATTCCGGAGGTGCTGGCACACATTGTGGGTCGACTGTTGAAGAAGCGCCCCGAGGAGCGTTATCAAAGTGCAGAGGGGCTGCTGCATGATTTGCGGCAGTGTCAGCAGTGCTTGAACGAATCCGGGCAGATTGATGCTTTTGAACTGGGACGCATGGATCGGTCCAGCCGGCTGATGACCCCAGAGTCGCTGTATGGTCGGGAAGAGGAAATTGCCCGGATTCATGCGGCCTATGCACGAATTGGCCAGGGTGGGCGCGAGTTGATTCTGGTCAAAGGGGCTGCCGGGTCTGGGAAATCTGCGTTGGTTCAGGAACTTTATACGCCGGTAACCCGGAGCAAGGGCTTTTACCTGTCGGGGAAGTTTGATCAGTTACAGCGTAGTCTGTTGTTCTCTGCGTATATTCAGGCCTTGCAGAAATTTGTGCAGTACTTGCTCGGTGAATCTGAAGACAGCCTGAAAAACTGGAAAACAAGGATTCTGAAAGCAATTGGCGACAACGCACCGGTACTGGTGAGCCTGATTCCTGAATTTGAGCGGATACTGGGTCGTCAGGAAAAAGCGTTTGAGCTGCCTCCCTTGGAATCACAGATCCGGATCAAGTTTACCCTGCTGTATTTGCTGCAGGCGATTGCCGACCGCAATCATCCGTTGGTGATTTTCCTCGATGATGTGCAGTGGGTGGATCTGCCTTCGCTGTACCTGAGTGAGGCATTGCTGACCAGTGCGACTACCGATGCAGTGCTGCTCGTGATGGCTTATCGGGACAATGAGATCCATGCCTTGCACCCATTGTCGGTGCAACTGGCGCAACTGGAGCAGATGGGTGTCTGTGCGACAGTGATTGAGGCAAAGGGGTTGCAGGAAGCAGATGTCGAACGTTATGTGGCAGATGCGTTGCGTACGACGCTGGAGGAGGTTCGTGAACTGGCGCAACTATGTATGGGAAAAACCCAGGGCAATCCTTTTTTTCTCGGACAGTTACTGCAGGCGTTGTATCGGGTTCAGATGCTGGAATACCGTCGGGAGTACGATCAGGGGGGGTCAGGCTGGCACTGGGATCTTGAGCGGATTACCCGCGTCAGTTTTACTGAAAATGTGCTGGATCTGCTAAAACGCAATCTGCAGACATTGCCAGCGGCAACCCAGGATTTACTCAGTATGGCAGCCATGCTCGGCAATGTTTTTCAGCAGGAGTTGCTGGCGAGGGTCTGTGATCGGCAAGAAATGGAAGTCGCCCGGCAGTTGTGGCCGGCGTTGGTGGAGAACATGCTGATTCTGGTGCATGGAACGGAGGTGGAAAGGGGGGCTACACTGGCTTTTGTGCATGACCGGATTCAGCAGGCGGCTTATGCATTGATTCCGGCCGAACGCAGAGCAGAGTTGCATGTGCGCATTGGTCGATTGCTGATGTCTGGTTCTGGAGATGAACCAGTGACGGAGGCGGATATCCTGGCGATTGCCGGGCACTTTAATCAGGGACTGGGATTGCTGCAGAGCGAGGAGGAACGACTGCAGGTCGCCCAGATCAATCTCAAGGCGGGGCAGCAGTCCCTGAAATCAGGGGGCTATGAACAAGGACGGGATTTTCTGGTCTCGGGCAGAGGACTGTTGCCGGAACGGGCCTGGGAAGCACACTATGCGCTGACCCTGGCGCTACATACCCGTCTCGTTGAGGCGGAATTTCTCTGCGGAAATTTTGATAACATGGATCCTGTGCGGGATATCATCAAAAAAAATGCACAGAATGTTCTTGACTGGGTAGATGTCTATAGTATTTACATGTCAGCCTATGTGACGCGTAATCTGTTTGATCTGGCGATTGACCGTGCACTGGAAATCCTGCAGTTACTGCAAGAGACTTTTCCGGCACGACCGGCAAAATGGCATGCGATTCGTGACTACCTGAAAATCAAGTGGCTGTTGCGCGGCAAAGTGGTGGAAAGTCTGTTGAACCTGCCTTTTATGACGGATCCTGTGAAACTGGCGGCGATGAAAGTCATGGATGCGGTATCGTCATCCGTCTACTCGGCCCGACCGGAGTTGTATCCTCTGTTTGTTTTTCGCAGAATCCAGCTCACCCTCTGCCATGGCCTCAGCAGCTATGCTATTTCGGCATTTTCTGGTTTTGGATTAGTGCTTTGTGGAGGCATGAATCAAATCCAGAACGGCTATCAGTTTGGGAAACTCGGGGTCGATCTGTTAAACCGGATGGATGCCCCCGACCAAAAAGGCAAGGTTTTTTTCAGATTTTACGGATTTATTGCTTACTGGGTGCGGCCCTTGCGCGAGACACTGGTTCGCTATGAGCGCGGCTTTCAATCGGCGCTTGCTGTGGGCGATATGGAATCCGCCGGCCTTATTTTTTTTGCCGATTTAGGGTATTCCTTCCTGGCAGGAATTGCGCTGAACGTGCTTTTGCAAAAGGGAAAACAGTATATCGAGAAATCGTTTGAAATCCGCGTCGAGAATTCATTGTACCGTTGCCGCATGCTGACGCAGTTTATTGCGGAACTGCACTGTGTTCCGACGACGGATGTACTGCAAATGCCAGAGTATTATGATGAACGGACCCTGTTGCCCCTGCAGATTCAGTCAGGAGATCAAACTTCTACCGGGTTGTATTTTTTTCTGAAACTCATGAACTGTACCTTGTTCGGACGTTTCGAGGAAGGGCTGTTGCATGCAGAACAGGTTGAAAAATATATCAAGGGGTTACGCTCAACGTTCCCCTTGTCGGCCTACCATTTTTATCATTCATTGTGTTTGCTGAGCCTCCTCAGTACCGCAGATTCACCACAGGCCGCTGCGTGGTTGAAGCAGGTTGCGGCACATTACAAGCAACTGAAATTCTGGGCGATGCACGCACCGGTTAATTTTTTGCACAAGTGTTATTTGCTCGAAGCTGAAATGCATAGAATCCATGGCCGACGGGAGCAGGCCATGCAAGCCTATGGCCGGGCGATTGAACATGCCGTGCAGTCAGAGTTCATTCAGGATGAAGCCTTGGCCTATGAGTTGAAGGGAAAGTACCTGTTTGGTGTGGATGCGCTGGAACAGGCACGCGACTCGATTCGTCAGGCCTTGTATTGTTATCAGATATGGGGAGCTCATGCCAAGGTATTGCAGTTGCGCCAGGCCTGTGCAGGCTGGCTGAATGCCGAGGAAGCTGAATCGTCAATGGATCTGAGCCGATCGCTGACCTCGCACAGCGTTTCAGCCAGTCTGATTGATTTTAGTTCCCTGATTAAATCATCGCAGGCCATTTCCCTGGAAATGGATCTGGATCAGTTGCTCGATAAACTGATGCATTTGGTACTTGAGAATGCCGGGGCTGAGACAGGTGTCTTGCTGCTGATGGAAAATCAGCAACTGTGCTTGCGGGCGCGTATGCATGCGCATGCCCGGGAAGTCGAGAAATTCGTTCAGGAACCATTGCAGCCAGGGGCAGCGTTGCCACTGAGCGTGGTGCACTATGTACAACGGACGCATGGAATGATTTTGTTGAAAAATGCACAGACCTCGGAGGTATATTCCCAGGATGCCTATATTCAGCGGGCGAAAGTGTTGTCTGTCCTGTGTCTGCCGGTGCTACTGCAGGGGGAGATCATTGGGGTGCTGTATCTGGAGAACAATCAGAGTCCGAATGCCTTCAGTCATGACCGGATCCAGGCCTTGCAGGTGATTGTGACCCAGGCGGCCATTTCAATTTCCAATGCCCGGCTGTATCAAAACCTGCGGCATGAGATCAGTACCCGGGAGAAAGCGGAGGCGAAATATCGGGGGATTTTTGAGAACAGTCGGGTGGGTATTTTCCAGATTTCCCTGCAGGGGAAAATTCTGACGGCAAATCCTGCCTTTTTTTCAATTCTGGGTTTTTTAAGTCAGGAAGAGTTTGAGGAAGTGGGGTTTACGATTGATAAGGGATTTTTTGTGGATGCTCAGGATCTGGCACATATTCTGGGCACGCTGCAGACGCAAGAGATTCTCGAAGAATACAGTTTTGCGGCTTGGCACCGCCAGGGCCGGGTCATCCGGCTGTCGGTGCGGGCGCAGTTGCTTCGTTATGATCAGGAGTCTTATATTGAGGGATTTATCGAAGATGTGACCGAGCGGGAATTGGCCAAGACCTTAGGTCTGGCCAAGGAAGCGGCGGAGGCGGCCACGCAGGCACATAGTGAATTTCTGGCGAACATGAGCCACGAGATTCGTACCCCGATGAATGCGATCATTGGCTTTTCCCAGTTGGCTCTGGCCACGGCGTTGAATGAACGTCAGCGAAATTATCTGGGCAAGATTGAGTTTGCGGCCAAATCGCTGCTAGGGATTATCAATGATATTCTGGATTTCTCGAAAATAGAGGCCGGCAAGCTGGATTTGGAAGTGGTTGAGTTCAATCTGGAGACGATTCTTGATAATTCAGTGAACATGGTCATCAGCCGGATCATGGAAAAACATCTGGAACTGGTGGTAGATATCGATCCGCAGTTGCCGCCGCAGCTGCGTGGCGATCCGCTGCGCCTGAGTCAGGTGCTGGTGAATCTGTTGAGCAATGCTTGCAAGTTTACTGAGGCAGGAACGATTGTCCTGAGTGCGGTGCTGATGCAGCGCATGGGTGATCAGGTGTGTTTGCGCTTTGCGGTGGCGGATACGGGGATCGGGATGAGTGCCGAGCAGCAGTTGCAGTTGTTTACGGCTTTTACCCAGGCGGATTCCTCGATTACCCGCAAATACGGGGGGACGGGGCTGGGCCTGAGCATTAGTCGCAAATTGGTAGAAATGATGCAAGGTAGCCTCTCGGTGCAAAGTACATTGGGTCAGGGCAGTACCTTTATTGCTGAGCTTAAGCTGGGTTTGTCGGGAGATGCCCCAGTGGTGTTGCCGCTGCCAGAGGCTATGTCGTCACTGTGCGTGGGATTGGCGGTAGAACAGGTGGCCCTCCGGGAAGCGCTGCGCCGGCTCCTGGAGGGCTGGGGAGTGTCGGTTCAGGAAGCCGATGCAGAAACGCTGTCCTTGCTGATTGTCGATGAGGCGTTGCTCCAGAGGGTGTGTGCACAACGGACTGGTCCAGCGATTCCGGGAATTGTGCTGCGCTGCTTGTCGGGTCAATCGGCGTCTGCCGCATACGCTCAGGAGGTGATGCGACCTCTGTTGCCTCTGGACAAACCCGTATTGCCGCACAAACTGCGGGAGGCTGTGGCCGTTGTGTTGGGGATCGGGGTGGTGGCGGAGGCTTCAGTCCGTTCCGTTGAAGCAGTACCGCTGCATCGGAACGCAACATTGTTGCTGGTGGAGGATAATGAGTTGAATCAGCAGGTGGCCTGCGAGTTGCTGCAAAGTCAGGGGTATCAGATCATTATTGCCGCTAATGGTCAGGAGGCGATCGATGCTTTGCTCAGAACACCGAGCATTGATCTGGTGCTAATGGATGTGCAGATGCCGGTGATGGGGGGCTACGAGGCCACTTTTCGTATTCGTAATGAGATGAAACAGACACAATTGCCGATAATCGCCATGACGGCGCATGCGATGCGTGGTTACAGGGAAGAATGTCTGGCGCAGGGGATGAATGATTATGTGAGTAAACCGATTGATCCGCAACATCTGTTTACGGTGGTAGAAAAGTGGCTGGGTCGGCCACAGGCACCGGTGGTGAGGGATGCGCCACCGGTGCAGAACCTTGTGGCCCCAGTGCAGATAGCCACCGGTTTAAGTCGACTGGCAGGAAATGAGGAGCGTTATCGCCAGCTTCTGCATGGATTTGTCGGCAAATACCAGTCCTTTGTTGCAGATGTTCGCCGTTTGCTGGAGGCCGGATCATTGCGCGAAGCGGAACAGCGGACGCACGCATTCAAGGGAGTGGCGGGGAATCTGGCGGTTGATGCGGTGTACCGAAGTGCAGAAGCACTAGAGACTTTGTTGCGTGCGGATTCGCTGGAAGTTGGTGAATTGCTTGAAACACTGGAAAGGCAACTGCAGGAGGCTGTCACCTGGATTGCTGCGCTCCCGCAGGCCGCTGCCCCGCAGGAGGCAGTAACCCGTGAGGGGTCGGTGGATGCCCGCATTGCGCTTCATACTCTCAATGAACTGAGTCAGCATTTACAGGACAGTGATGTGCGTGCCCTGACGGTATTTGCGCAGCTAAAGACGGCGTTGAGTCCTTGCTCAGTGTGTACGACATTTCTGGAGCCAATTGGCTTGGCGTTGCAACAGTTTAGTTTTGAGGAGGCCTTGTCCGGGGGGCAGGCGCTGAAAATGCACCTTCAGCATATTCATGGTGCGGCTAACAGGGCATCGTAAGGGGTCTTTTCATGCTACAGCAGGGGAATCGGTGGGTAATGGCGAATCCGTATGGCCGGAGTCTTTGTGAACTGAATCGGCTGCTGCAACAGAGACAAGATGTCGACGCTGTTTTTTCGGCACTGAGCGGTTTTGTATTCAGCCTGTTGCCGGAGAGAAAATGTGCGATTCTGGCTGTAGAACCACCTGATGATGCTCAACTGCTTGTTATAAAAGCCTTCAATGGTTATCGGAGTGAGGCAGAGCGTAACGCGCTGCAATCCCTGCGTCTTGCGCTGAACGATTATGCAATGACGGATCAATACCCTCAGGTCAGGCTTGATCCGTTATTCTCACAAGGCACCAGAGGCATTGCTCTGGAGGATCATCTTTTTATGGAGGCTTGTCTGGTATGGCCTCTACTGGAGCAGCAGGAGTTGAAAGGGCTGCTGCTCCTCAGCGCTGCGGATGAAAATCAGGCAGAAAATCAGGCAGAGATGCCTGAATCAATTAATGTCTCCATTGCTTCGGCAGTACTGCTGGCGGGTCTGTCTTTGCACGGGCTGCAAAATGCACCGGCCAATGCTGACCAGAAGAACGAACATCAGCCAATACACTATAAACTGGAATCCTATGCGGATCATATTATGGATGCGGCTCCGGTTGGAATCGGGATTTCGGTCCATCAAAAAGTCAGTTATGCGAATCCGGCCTTGCAGAACATCATCGGTGTCAAGGTGGGCGATCCGTCGACTCGATGTTATGTTCGTCCCGAGGAACGGGATCAGATGGTGCGTCAGGCGATTTCCACGGGTTTGCCCGTACAGGGCAGAACGCAGGTCTTTGGAGCAGACGGATCAATTCGAGACGTATTTCTTTACATCATGTCAACGGAGTATATGGGTGAGGCGGCGGTGCTGCTCTGGATTACGGACATCACACAGTGGATGCGTGCCGAGCGTGAGGTACTCAATTCCCGGACGTATCTGGCAAATATTCTTGATCATTTGCCGGAGGCGGTGCTGGTGATTGACCCCTCAGGACGGGTGGTGGCATGGAATAAATCCCTGGAGGCGCTGACGGGAGTGGCGGCGACGGCGATGATTGGCAAAGGCAACTATGAATATGCCATTCCCTTTTATGGTCAGCGCCAGAAAATGCTGATTGATCTCCTTGATGAGTCTGATCAGGATCTGCATTGTTACAGTGATATTCGCAGAGAAGGCGAAATCCTTACCGGCGATATTTTATTGAACATCCAGGGACGCTCTGTTTTTGCGATGGGCAGTGCCAGTCCCTTGTATGATGCGCAGGGGCAACGCACCGGCAGTGTTGAGGTCATCAGGGATTTGTCGGAACGTAAGCACTTTGAAAAAGTGCTGGCAGATGAACGGGCTAGTTTACAACAGATCCTTGATGCGTCTCCGGTGGGTATTGGCATCGTGCACCAGGATCTACTGAATATGGCCAATCCCCGATTACGCCAGATGTCGAATGTGGTCGTTGGCGACGATGTCAGGAGTCTGTTTGTAGAGACGGCGCTCTGGAGTCAGATTCAGGCGCAACTGGCGCTTCAGGGTACCGTGCACCTTGAAACCATTCAAATCCATGGTGATGAAGCGCAGTATATTGATGTTTCAGCGGATTTCATGAGCATTCCGATAGGGGGAGCACCGAGTGTCCTGTTCTGGCTGGTGGATATTTCGGCCCGCAAAAAAGCCGAGCGACAGCTACGGGATTCCCAGAAGTATTTAATGACGATTCTGGATAATCTTCCCGATGCCATTGTAGGAATCAACGTAGAAGGGATGATAACGACCTGGAATCGGGCAACAGAAAAATTAACCGGGTATCCGGCCAGCGACATGCTGGGTAAAGGCAACTATGAGTATGCCCTCCCTTTTTACGGAGATCGTCGACCGGTATTGATTGATCTGGTGTTCCTGTCCGAGGCCGAGATTACGGCTCAATATAAAAATGTACAACGAGAAGGCGACATTTTGCTGGCAGAAAGCACATTTTGGCCTAAAGGCCAGGAAAAGCTGTTTGAAGGGCGGGCCACCTTGCTCCGTGATGCAGAGGGTCAGGTGGTAGGTGCTATCGAAGTCATTCGCGATATCACGGAAAAACGCCGTATTGAAAATCAATTGCGGCACTCGGAACGCTGGCTTGCGACCATTATTGATTCCTTGCCTGATGCCACCTTTGTAATTGATGAACAGCGGATCATCAAGGCATGGAATCGTGCGGCTGAGGAGATGACTGGCTTCAAGGCGGTCGACATGATTGGCAAAGGCGATTATGAATATGCCATTCCCTTCTACGGAGAACGTCGGCCAGTCATGGTTGATCTGGTTTTCAGCCCTGAGGCAGAAATACGCCAGTTATATTCCTTTGTGCGTCGGGAAGGGGATGTTACTGCGGGAGATTCTTATATTATTGAAAAGAATGGAGAGAAACGCTGGTTGCAGGCCAGAGCCGCCGCCTTAAGGGATGCGCAAGGTCATCTCATTGGCGGTATTGAGACGGTTCAGGATCTGACTGAGCGCAAGAAATTTGAAGATGAACTCGCTGCCGCACGGGAGGACGCTGAAGCGGCGACAAGGGCAAAGGCCAATTTTCTCGCCAATATGAGCCATGAAATCCGAACGCCCATGAATGCAATCATTGGCATGACGCATTTAGCTTTGCAGACTGATCTTAACCCCGTTCAGCATAACTACATCGGCAAGGTCAAAATGGCCTCCGAGAATCTCCTGGGGATTGTCAATGACATCCTGGATTATTCCAAAATTGAGGCAGGGCACCTGAATATTGAGTCCAAACCGTTTCAACTGGACGAAGTCGTGGACCATGTGACCAGTCTGATTGCCATTCGTGCCGAAGAAAAAGGCCTGGAAATTGATTTTGATATTGCTGAAAACGTCCCTTACGGTCTGGTTGGAGACCCGTTGCGGCTGTCTCAAGTGCTGATTAATCTAAGCAGTAATGCCATTAAATTCACCGAACAGGGTTCGGTCGTGATCGGCATTGAAAATCTCTCTGTAGTCGATGATGAAATGCAACTGCATCTTTGGGTTGCTGATACCGGGATTGGCGTGACTTCCGAACAATTAGATAAATTGTTCCAGCCATTTATCCAGGCTGATGCATCGACCACCCGGCGCTACGGGGGAACCGGGTTGGGTCTGGCGATTACCCGCAAACTGGTTGAATCCATGCGTGGCCGGATTTGGGTTGAGAGTGTGTTTGGTCAAGGCTCGACTTTTCATGTTCAACTGACGATTGGGGTGGATCGACAAGGCAAATCTGATCTGGCCGTTTTGCGACCTGCGGATTTACAGCATAAACGGGCGTTGGTCGTTGATGATCATCAGGAGGCCTCGGAAATCCTGGCGGCGATGCTTAGCCGCTTAGGGATGAGCGTTGATTGTGTGAATAGTGGTGAGGTGGCGCTGGAGCGAATCGAAACCGCTGAAAAAGAGGGGCGAGAGTGTTATGCGATTGTTCTGGTCGACTGGCAGATGCCATTGATGAATGGTGTTCAATGCATCAAGCGCTTGCAGCAGATCAGTTCGCATCCACCGGCCATCATTGTCACCGCCTATGGCAGTGATGAAGCCAGAAATTCTGCGCAGGAACAGGGATTATCCGACACTATTGTGTTGAGTAAGCCGGTTGCTCCCATGTGCCTGCTGCAGGCAATCGGTCGGGCATTGAACCGCAGCGTCGATACTTCCGGGAAGCTGTTTTTTGCCAGTCCGCTTGAAGAAAATATCGCCGAGAATCTGCACGGTTTGCGTCTGTTGCTCGTTGAGGACAATGAATTGAACCGTGAACTGGCCACGGCACTGTTGCAAACAGGGCTGAGTGTGGTGTGTGCATTCAATGGCAGGCATGCGTTGGATATTCTCGCTGAAGACCAGAATTTTGCTGCCATTCTCATGGATTGCCAAATGCCGGTTATGGATGGTTATGAAGCCACCCATGCGATTAAAAACAATCCAGTAACAGCGCATTTGCCCGTTATTGCAATGACGGCCAATGCCATGCCAGGGGATCGTGAACGGGTGATTGCTGCAGGGATGGTGGATTACATTGCCAAACCGATTGAAGTTGACAAGATGTTCAGCACGTTGAACCGATGGATTCGACCTGTCGCAGTCGGTCCTGTGCTGGTGCACAAGAAACCGGCATCAGAGGAACACCAGATGATACGCATCGGACAGCAGGCAGGTATTGATGTTCTGCGAGGGCTGGCTTCAACGCAGCAGAACCACACCCTGTATCGGAAAATATTGAAACAATTCAGTTCAACTCAAAAATCATTCACCACGTTGTTCCAACAGGCCTGGCAGGGAGCAGATCGAGTGGCTGCTGAGCGCCTCGCCCATACCTTGAAAGGGCTGGCAGGAACCATTGGTGCCGGCGAACTACAGACGCTTGCCGGACAATTGGAAGATTCCTGCAGGCAGGCTCAGGAAGGGGAGATTGATAGGCTCTTGCGGCTAACCGGCAGGCGTCTCGATAAAATCATTAAGGCGGCGCATACCCTCTCGGAAGAATCAGCCAGTGTCAGTGAAGAAGGACGCAGCGTTACGTTCTTTGACACAGAACAATGGAACAATCAGGTCAGAAAACTGATTGACTTATTGCAGCAAGGTGACTTTGAAGCCATGAGTGTTATGGAAGAATTGCAGGGAATGTCCAGAAATACGCATTTGAGTGAACCTGTGGAAAAAATAGCCATGGAGGTGTCTGGTTTTAATGAAGATCAGGCTATTCATCTGCTCAAGCAGGTTTTGCAGTGACCGCACCTTGATATTGGCGAGGTGGATGCTGCAGCGTTGATGTCGCCATCAGCGCCCCAGGCCGTTGTTTGTCTGCGGGGGTGAAATCCACTGCATTTAGGCATGGAGGTGGTCTGGTTCTGGTTTTTTATGGGATTTTCAACCATACTATGTCGCTATTAAATTCCGCTTTTTTGAATTTTCTCATTTTTTTCTTTTTTTTCGATGGTTCCCGGCACATTTGAGGTAGTTATGTCTGAACACACTCCCGCTTTTAAACGCTTGCGCACGCACTATCTGAGTCATCTGAAGCTGGAGTTCCAGGAATATGAGCATGTGCAGACGGGAATACGCCATATTCATCTGGCATGCGCTTCTGAAGAAAAAGTATTTATGGCGGCATTTCGGACAATGCCGATGAATTCCACGGGCGTGGCGCATGTGCTGGAGCATACGGTGTTGTGTGGAAGTGATCGTTTTCCGGTGCGCGATCCATTTTTCATGATGATCCGGCGTTCACTGAATACCTTTATGAATGCCATGACTTCCGGCGACTGGACGGCATATCCTTTTGCTACATTGAATAATAAGGATTTTTATAATCTGTTGTCCGTGTACCTGGATGCTGTTTTTCATCCGGTGCTGGATCCGCTGGATTTTGCCCAAGAGGGTATTCGTGTTGAACTCGCCCATCCCGAAACACCAGAAACCAGCCCGCTGGTCTTTAAAGGGGTGGTATTTAATGAAATGAAGGGGGCCATGAGTTCCGCCATCAGCCAATTGTATGAGGGGATGAACCGTTATCTGTTTCCAACCACGACTTATCATTTTAATAGTGGAGGAGACCCCTTGTTTATTCAGGATTTGACGCATGCGGATTTGCTGGCATTTCATGCCAGACACTATCACCCAGGTAACGGGTTGTTTCTGAGTTTTGGTGATATTGATATCGCTGTGTTGCAGGAACGCCTGCAGAAGGATGCACTGGCCGGATTTAGTGACCGGGGCGATCGGGTGTTCGGGCGCAATGAAAAACGCTATCTGGCACCGATGGCCGTGGAAGAGTGTTATCCACTCGATGAAGCGGAGTCACAGGCAAAAACCCATATTGTGCTGGGATGGTTGCTGGGGAATGGCAGTGATCTGGAACATGGATTATGCATGACCTTATTGTCCGGGGTATTGTTCAATCATGCGGCGTCGCCCCTGCGCTTGGCACTGGAATCTTCAGATCTGGCGACATCGGCTTCTCCGCTGTGTGGCACTCATGACAGTTCACGGGAACTGGTGTTTATGGCCGGGGTTGAAGGCAGTGAACCTGAACGGGCACAGGCGGTAGAGCAACTGGTTTTTGAGGTGTTGGAGAAAATTGCCAACGAAGGGGTGGATCCAGAAGATGCAGAATCAATTTTGCATCAGATTGAACTGCATGAACGGGAAATTGGTGGTGATCGCTATCCTTATGGACTGTCCCTGTTGATGACCTTGTTGTCGCCCACGTTGCAGGATGTGGATCCGTTGCCGTTACTGGACTGGTCGGAAGCATTGGAGCGGTTACGCACAAAAATCCAGGATCGTTTTTATCTTGCCGGGCAGATCCGTCAGTGGCTGCTGCAAAATCCCCACCGGGTACGACTGACCTTACGTCCCGATTCCGGGATGAGTGCTGCCGCCCGGCGTCAGGAAACAGAGGCATTGCAGTTACGCACAGCGATGTTGACTGAGGCGGATCGTCAGCAGCTGTTGCAACAGATGCAGGCATTACAGGAACGTCAGTCTCAAGAAGATAAAGGAGATTGTTTGCCAAAGGTGGGGCGTGCAGACATTCCACCGGCTCTGGCCAACGATCCGCAGGTAGAGCAGCATTCGTTTGCTTCTGGATTACAACTCAATTATGGCTATGCCGGAACGAATGGTTTGGTGTACATGAAACTGTGTATTGATCAACCGTTACTGGAAGAAAGTCTGTTGCCGTGGTTGCCGTTGTATCGTGATGTTGTGACGGAACTAGGGGCCGGAACGGCGACCTATCAGGATCGCCAGCGGCGTCAGGCGGCGGTGACCGGGGGGGTGTCGCTCAGTGAACTGGCTTTCAGTGGCTTGGGGCAAACGCAGAATGCTTATGGACGTCTGGTGCTGTCGGGCAAAGCGCTCAAGCGGCATCAGCCGGCGTTGGCGGAATTCATGATTGAACAACTGGAGCAACTGCGACTGGATGAAAGTGAGCGCATTCATGAGTTACTGCAACAGATGCGCTTGCGTTGGGATCATAGTGTTTCTCAGGACGGGCATCAGTTGGCGATGGGCCGCGCCAGCACCGGCATGAGCACCTTGGCGAACTGGCGAGTACGTCAGCGTGGATTACCCGGTTTGCAGTTCTTGCGGGAACAAGACCGGCGTTTGACCCAGGAACCTGGTTTTATCACTGACATACAAGGCTACCTGCAACGCATTCATCAGGCCGTGTTACAGCAGCGGCGAGTATTACTGTGGGCAGGGGAACAGGAGGCGCATGCCGGTTTATGGGATAGCATCGGGCACTGGTCGGTGCCGGAGCATAGCGTCAGTGGTGGATTATTGCCGTGTCTGACGGCCACTATGCCAACCGCCGAGGCATGGCTGACCCAGACTCAGGTGTATTTCTGTGTGCAGAGTTTTAGTGCAGCCCCTTTAGGGCATCCCGATGATGCGGCGTTACGCTTGCTGGGGCCGATCATGCGCAACCGGTATTTGCATGCGGCACTGAGAGAGCGGGGCGGAGCTTATGGCGGAGGAGCACTTTATGTAGGGGATGAAGCGGCATTCCACCTGTACTCTTATCGGGATCCCCGGTTCGAGGGAACCTATGCGGATTTTGCAGCAGCGATCACTGAAGTGACTGAACATAAGCCAACGTGGGAGCAGTTAGAGGAAGCCCTGTTGAATATCATTTCCCAGATGGATAAACCGGTATCACCGGCCGGGGATGTCATGCAGGTATTGGTTGGTCAGATGACCTTGCGGCATCGGGCAGTGCGTGAGCAATTCCGGCGTCAACTGTTGAGTACCACCCCGGAAGATATTCAGCGGGTTGCCCAGACCTATCTGAATCCGGCACAGGCCAGAAAAGTGGTGGTGATGCCGCTGGATGCACAATCCCGTGCCTCTGACATGGGAATGCATATTGAGTATCTGAAGTGAGTCTGATTAATTTTGTACATGCCAATGGGTTTCCCGGGGGCAGTTATCATCAACTTTTTCAGTGTTGGTCTGGACACTATGAGGTTCTGGCGCATCCCATGCTCGGGCATGATCCACAGTACCCGGTATTGCCGCATTGGCCGATGCAAGTGAAAGAACTGGCGGACTGGATCAGGGCACGAACGCATGTGCCTGTCTGGGGGGTTGGTCATTCTTTCGGCGCAGTCATTAGCTTTCTGACGGCGTATCAGTACCCGGAACTGTTTCGCGGTATTGTGCTGCTGGATCCGCCGTTGATCAGTGGCTGGAATGCCTTGCTGTTCGCAATGGCCCGGCAGATGGGGATGGCAGACCAGATGACACCGGCAGGACGCTCGCGCACCCGCCGACGCCACTGGGCCACCTACGAGGAGGCCGTGACCTATTTTCAGAGTCGCCCTTTTTATCAGCAACTGGATGCCCGGTGTCTGGCCGATTATATCAGTGCCGGGGTGCGGGAACTGGGCGATGGTTCCTGGACGCTTACCTATGATCCGGATGTTGAGGTTGAAATTTTTCGTACGACACCGCATGACTATTGGCGTTACTGGCGGCACCTGAAAGTTCCGGGAATCTTGATTCGCGGGTCGCACAGCGAGGTAACTCAGCCCAAGGCGGCTTATCGCCTGGCGCATACCCATGGATTGATTCAGCAAGAGTGTCCGGGTGGCCATCTTTTTCCGCTGATTACCCCGGAACAGACGGCGCAGCAGGTGCATCAGGGGATTGCTTTGTTGCAGAAAATGTCGAGGATCCGATAAAAGCGGTGTTTTGGGCTTGTCATTTTACTGAAACCTGCGAAAATTGCCGCAGCTGGTTAAAACGCAGTTTAATTGGGTATGGTGTGTTTCGCTATAAAGGATAGTAATGTCATGACTGCATATTTTGCGTATAGGGCAGATCCTTCGCTGGCCGGGGATCTGGAACGGGTGTTGGCAAAACTGGACGCTCATTCTACCGAGCCACAGGCTGAATTGTATGTAAAAATGTCCATGCAGTTTACCGACAGCGTCATTCAGGTGATTTTGCTGGATCTGGTGCGGGCGATGGGCAATCACGGCAGCATACTGGAGCATCTGGCGGGGATGATGCGTAGTACCATGCACGTGCTGCTGCGCCAGTTGTTAAGCAAGCGCAGTAATGATGAATTGAACCAGGCCGCTACCTATGTCCATACCAGGCGGCGTTACCTTGGCGATGAAGTGTATATTGCCATTCCGCTGTCAGATAGTTTACGTACGCATTTTGAAGTGGTATTTACTGAAATTGACGCCGGTCGCGGCGAGGCCAACCGGGAAGAATTGCGTCAGGCCATGTCGCAGTTTATTGATCAGGCGATTACCTCTTACTATGATGAATTCATTGGTGCCCTGCATTTAGGATTTATCATGTCCAAGGCTTCAGCAGTTGCCCGGGCCACGATAGCCAAAGGATCTCATGCGGCCATGAATAAACTGATTCCTTCGTTGAATCAGCAGGAATTACAAAGCCTGGCCAATTATTTTGATCAGTTCATGTTTAGCGATCCGGAATTGAACAAAATTCCTGCGCAACCCCAGGCACTTTAGCTTCGAGTTATGCGGGCTCGCCTTCTCGGTTTTCCTGGCGGAGCCTCGGTGCTGCTAACGGCACCGTAGGAGGAACAGTTTGTACATGATGCGCTGATCTGCGTAAATTTTATACCGCTCTCCGAGCGGCGCACCTTGGGTATAGCGTCCTACAGGTGTTACGCCAACCGGGAATTTAAGCGAAGTGAAAAGGAAACCTTTGCAAAAAAGCACAGTGGCTATTTCGACGTTCTGCTGAACAGTGACAATAACACCAGCCCACTGGCAATAAGCAGTATTCCATTGATTTCATATAAATCAAAAGGCTCGCTTGTTAGTAGCCGCGAAGAAATAATGGCAACGACGGGAGTGCCAAGCACGGAAAGGCTGGCCTCCCATGCGGGAACCCGATCCAGAATGTTAATCCACAACCACCAGCCCAGCGCAGTGCTGATGAGCGTCATGAAAGTCAGTATGCTGATATAGGATAGCGACCACTGTGTGGCCCGTTCTGGCACACAGGTGGCGAGCAGTATCAGGGGGAGTGATCCTGTCAGCAGTTGCCAGCCGGTCATGCGCAGCAAATTGATCGGTTGCCGCAAGCGCAGACGTTTGACCAGCACGGTGCCAATGGCCCAGCATAATGCCGCACCGATCCCCAGGATTTCGCTGAAGATACTGGTATGTATTTTCCATGGCGCAATGATCAGTATCAGTCCTGCCAAGGTAGAGCCGGCGGCCAGCCATTGTTTGCCATGAATCCGTTCTTTCAGGAAAATCCTGGCAATCAACAGCGTCCAAAGAGGCATGGTAAAAATGAGTACGGCCGTTTTTCCTGGGCCGCCTTCCGTCAGTGCCCAGTTTTGCAGACCCATAAAGCCGGAGACCTGAAAGAGGCCGATGAGGATCGTCGAGCCTGGTGCCTCAATTTTAAGAGGCTGTCCGGTCAGGGTAACCACCAGCAGCAAGGCGATTCCCCCGGCAAAGCAACGTTCTGCAGCGAATGCAAGTGGTGGGGCACTGACAAGTGCCTGTTTGGCCAGCACCCAGGAATAGCCCCAGATCACTGACAATGCCAGCAATGCCAGAGGCAGCAGCCAACGAGCGCCTGCAGTGCGCAGGGTAGTCAAGGGTAATCCTGACGGGTTGGACGTACCATGACTTCATTGATATGCACATGCGGTGGCTGCGATACAATAAAATGGATGACGTTGGCTACATCGGTACCGATCAGCAGCGGCCCAAATTTTTCGTCAAAATGCTGAACCATGTCTTCACTGTATCCCGCACCTTCCTGAAAGCCGCTGAGTACTATTCCAGGTTCCACCAGAGAAACACGGATACCTTGAGGGCCGACCTCGCGGCGCAATCCTTCAGCCAAGGAGTGCACGGCAAATTTGGTGGAGCCGTATACCGCACTGAACGGAGAAATGTGTCGACCAACGACGGAGCCAATAATGACGATATCGGCCGCCTGTTCAGGAAAATGGCGGTCATTCAGCAGGTGACTGGAGGCCTTTTGCAGCAGGGCGAGTGTACCGCTCAAATTAAGCTGAAGTATTTCCGCAAATTTCGTCAGATCGGCTTGAGTGACCGATCCGCCTAAACCCCGTCCCGCATTGGCCACGACAATATCGGCGGTACGTCCAAAACGTTCTATAGAGACAGCAAACAGCCGGTCAAGTACCGTTAAATCGGAAGCATCTCCTGCAACGGCACAAAATGCACTCCCTAGTTCTTCTTCTAACGGTTGTAATTTGTGGATATTCCGCGCATTTCCCACGACAGCATAACCGGCTGCTACAAATTTTCTGGCAGTTGCCGCACCGATACCGGATGAAGCACCGGTGATAATGGCGATGCGTGGGTACTGTACTATTTTTTCAATCATAACAGGTATCCTGAGGAGTAAATCTGATGTTTGGTAGGTTCTGGCCTCATGTCTGATGCTTTTCCCAGAAAATCAAATACACAGCGTTGATAAGTGGGCATCAAGGGTCAGGATGGTGAATTTCAGGCCAGTAATCGCAAGTCCGACAATCTGCTTTATTTTACTCCATGAATTTCATCACGTCATGGCAGCCGCTGATATTTTAAGTGCGAAGTATACCAAATCTGCTTGAGTGCGGCCGGGCAAGGTCGTTTAATCCAACAGGTGAATAATCTTGTTCCAGTAAGCTTAGCCAGCGGCTGGATAGTGAATTTCGGGAGGGTAGGGACGATGTTGTTTGTTAAGCAGAAGTCAACATGGGAAAGTACGGTAAGGCGAGTGCAATTTTACACCCCAGGGTCTTAAGAGCATGGCATGTTGTACATTGGGATTATGCCGTAACCTGGCCTTGAAGAAGATCATCATTATGACTCCTAAAGGGATTGACCCATGATTTCATCGGTACTCGTCGCTAATGCGGAGTACCAGGCGTGGTTAAAGCAAATCAAGCAACGGATTCATTCCGTTAGGATGAAGGTTGCGCTGGCAGCTAACAGCGAGTTGATTACTCTCTACTACGAGTTCGGTGCGCAGATTGTGTGGAGCGTGAGGCGTCGGCGATGTGGGGGTCGGATTTTCTTGATGCCTTTAGTAACGACCTGAAAAGTGCCTTTCCTGATGTAGGCGGTTTTTCAGCCAAAAACCTGCGTTATTGCCGTGCCTTTTTCCGATTCTATTGCACCTCTGAAATTTGGCAACAGGTTGTTGCCAAATTGGCTTCCGAGCCCTGGGCTGGAGTAAACGCCGATCTGGCACGAATCATCGCACAAATCCCTTGGGGACATCACATTCAGATCTTCAGCAAGTGTTCTTGTCTTGCCGAGGCAGTTTTCTACATCGCCCAGACCATTGAGCAGGGTTGGATCTGGAATGTGCTGAGCATGCAACTCAAATTCTGGCTGTATGACAGAAGCGGGAAGGCGATCACCAACTTCTCTCAGACCTTAGCTTCACCGCAATCTGATCTGGCCCAGCAAACGCTGAAAGATCCATATACTTTCGATTTCATGACGATGACAATTCAGTACAATGAACAAGATGTGGAACGGCAGCTTACTCGGTGCCGCCTTGAAGAAGATTGTCGGCCTGGATGCTAAGGAGGATTGACATGCATGTTCAAAAACTGAAACTGGAGCGGTATAGAGGGGCTCAGTGCCTGTCCCTAGAGCTACACGAAAAACTGAATGTGTTTGTCGGTATGAATGGTGTTGGCAAGTCGAGTATACTGGATGCCACTGCGATTTTACTTTCGTGGCTCGTAAATCGGATCAAATATGTTGGTGCGTCAGGTAGGCCCATCATGGAAGCCGATATCAAGAATGGTGACTCCTCGGCGAACCTGGAAATAACGCTTAATGAGGATGGCAGTTATTTTGGCTGGAGTATTGCCAAGGTCCGAAAAGGACGAAGTAAAAAGGATGTTGTCTCCATTTTAGTCTCAGTGTCTGATGCAGCTAAGAAGATGCAGTCTGAAATCTCGAAGAGTCAAGGCCAAGTCAACCTGCCACTATTAGTTTATTATCCCGTCAATCGTGCGGTGCTTGATATTCCCTTGCGTATTCGGGATAAACATAGCTTAGATCTTCTATCCGCTTATGATGAAGCACTGACGAGCGGTGCAAATTTTAGAACCTTCTTTGAATGGTTTCGTGAGCGTGAGGATTTGGAGAATGAAAACCGTATATATGCAGATCATCTAATTAAGCCAGATGGATTTCAATTCCCCGACATGCAACTGGAGGCGGTGCGTAAGGCGTTGGCGCAGTTTATGCCGGAGTTTAAAAATCTCACTGTGCGTCGAAATCCCCTACGCATGGAAGTCGAAAAGTTAGGGGAACGCATCACTGTCAATCAGCTTTCTGATGGCGAAAAATGCTTGATGGCAATGATTGGTGACTTGGCGCGCCGCATGGCCGTTGCCAATCCTTTGCGCAATAATCCACTAGAGGGTAAGGGTGTTGTTCTTGTTGACGAGGTTGATCTTCATCTGCATCCCAAGTGGCAGCGTATGATTATCCCAAAGTTGGTTGAGGTCTTTCCCAATTGTCAATTTCTGATTTCAACCCACTCACCGCACGTAATAACCCACGTACGTCCGGAAAACCTGTTCCTCCTCAGGACGACTGAGGACGGACTTGATGCGCTCCGGCCCCTGGAGTCTTATGGAAAAACGGCGGAACGTATACTTGAGGATTTGATGGGCTTAGAAACGACGCGCCCGAATGATGTGAACGATTGGTTACGTAAGATATATGAGCAGATTAATGTCGGTAATCTTGAATTGGCGGCGAATTCTATTCGTGAATTGGAGGGGGTTATTGGTGATGATCCAGACCTGGCCAAGGCAGCGGTGTTGATCAAGCGCAAGGAGTTGATCGGCAAATGAAGTGTATTGTGAAACGTACTGAGCCACAGATGTTTACAAAATGGAAGGCACAAGCCAATGATGAGTCAACTGGAGCAAGACACTTCTGTGCGTTTTGGTGAGTTCTGGACGACCATCCGTTATTTGTTTGGAGGCATTGTCTCAGTATGAACGAGCGTCACCGGCGGTCCCCAATTGTGCACGATGCCATGGCAACTTAGCTTCAGGACTTGGACGAGTTCACTGCGCAGGCCCAAGAACTCAAGGTGGGATACGAGTAGCGCCAGCCATCTTTACCCTATGCAACCCTATGTAGGACCGTGGCGCAGATGGCCATGAACTGCGCTACTTTTTGGGTTAATTATGGCGCAGTTTGATAAACTGCGCCATAATTGCGCCACATGCACTTCGAATGGTGCCACAACGCTATGTTATCCACAACAGACTTACTGAACAGCATCCAGGCATCCGAGAATGGATTGACGCTGGCCGAACTTCTGACCGCACATCCGGACATTGCCCGGCGAACCGCACAGCGCTTGATCGCAAAGCTGATCGATAACGGCCGAGTCGCAGCAACGGGTGAAGGTAGGTCCCGTCGCTATTTTCGTGCAGATCCCCAACCTGGCAGCGGTGTACTAGTCAAGCGAGTAGATCGCTTCCCGCCTTTTATTCCCCTGTCTGCCGATAGCCAGGACATCCTTGCCTATATCGATCAGTCTCCGGTAGCGCGCAAGCCAGTGGGCTACCAGCGTGATTTTCTGGATGCCTACCGACCCAATGAGACTTGGTATTTTTCTGAGTCACTGCGCCGCCAATTACACAAGATGGGCAGAACCTCTGACGTTGATGAACCCGCTGGCACCTACAGCCGCACCATTCTCAACCGATTACTGATTGATTTGTCCTGGGCGTCAAGCCATCTGGAAGGCAATACCTACTCCCTGCTCGACACGCGTGAGCTCATTGAGCATGGCAAGGCAGCTCGGGGCAAGGCTGCCATTGAAACACAGATGATTCTGAACCATAAGACTGCGATTGAACTGTTGGTCGAAAACATCGAAAGTACGGAGTTCAACCACTACACGCTGATGAACTTGCACAGCGCTTTGGCGGAAAACTTATTGCCCAATCCAGCCGATGAGGGGCGAATTCGCCAGCACGCCGTCGATATTGGCAAAAGCGTCTATCGCCCACTCTCAACACCACAGCAAATTGAAGACGCACTGGATGTACTTCTGGGTAAAGCCAACCAGATCGGAGATCCGTTTGAGCAATCCTTCTTCATGATGGTGCATTTACCCTACCTACAGCCTTTTGCCGACATCAACAAGCGCACCTCGCGTTTGGCCGCGAATCTGCCGCTGTTCCGTGCGAACCTTTGTCCGCTGACTTTTCTGGATGTGCCGGAGCAGGCCTACAGTCGGGCCACTCTCGGTGTCTATGAAATGACCCGCGTGGAGCTGTTGCGTGACCTTTACGTCTGGGCCTACGAACGTTCTACGCAGGAATATCTGGCGATCAAGCAAAACTTGGCGGAACCCGACCCCCTTCGTTTGGCTTGGCGTGATTTCATCAAGCAGACCCTCTGCGAAGTCATCACGCAGCCGGAACTTGAGCCGCTTTTCTGTATTCAGCGAGCCGTGGCAGAGCGCGTCCCTGAGGGTGAACAAGCGGCTGTACAGGCACTGATGGTCGAGGAACTCCGGAGGCTGCACGAGGGAGTGCTGGCACGCTACGGTTTACGACCGTCCGAGTACACATCCTGGAAGGCGGTTCATGGGCAGTGACGGACGAAGGTTCCATTCTTGGGGTATTGTCACTTTATTATGTCTGAATTAATCGGGTCTTGATGTCTTTCGTTGGGGTTCTGATGCCTTTCGTTGTCGAGTGGTTTGTGTTTTGGCCACGGTGCGACGTTTGATGCCAGTATCGACGACAGATGTGTTGGATTCCGGTGATACTTCCTCCTGTTTGTTGTTGACCGCAGCAGGTGCGTCGTCTTTTTTTACGGTGTTCTTGATGCGGGTGCGTGTTTTCTTGGGAGTATCTGTGGCAGGCAGTGGATTGGCGCTGGTGGCCAGAGTCTGGTCAGATGCAGTTAAAATCGCTGGCATTTCCATTTCAATGTCAAACAATTCGTCAAGTGCAGTGTCGTCAAGCACTTTGGTATTGGAGGGCGTTACCTTATGTACGGACAGTGTTTCAGCATGACCAACCAGATCATCGGCATTGACTTGTCGCAAGGTAAAAAGCAGTTGCGGCTGTTGATCCAGGCAGGAACCCACCCCATACAGCACTGCGGCGACATGTTTGCACATTGTGGCCCAGTCTGGGCAGGAGCAGGTGAATTTGATGTCGTTTGGTGTAGGGAACAATCCGGTGTGTGGCGTACAAATATGTTCCATTACCGCTTTCGAGAGTTTACCTTGTAGCAGTTCAACCAGTGAAGCGATCGTTCCGGTACATTTATCTTGAAGCTGACTCCATTGGGTCGCAGAAATGGCGTTGATGGAGATGTCGATTTGATAGAGCGAAGACCCCATCACCTGTGCCCGGATTTTTCCTGGTTCGATTCTCAGATCAATTACTGAACCGTTGCGGACATAGGTTCGCCCGCGGGGGAGGCGGTTTGCGAAATCGCTGTAATTTTCCAGATTATTACACCACGCCTTGCCCCAGAACGACTGGGCAATAGTGCGTCCCTGGACAACCACGGGATGCATTTCTTTGCCCGTTTTTTTTGCTTTGGCAATCAATTTGCCGGCTTTTTCCCGACGCTGAGACACTGACACATAAGGTTTCCAGTTTCCATAGTTCATTGGTTCATTGCCCTGCCATTGTTTTATCAGTTTAAGGCTTCATTATCCATATTTTTGTCTGCAATGTTTCAATCCACCATGGAGTGGATGTCCAGTTGCACCAAGTTGAGCAACTCGGTATCACTCATTTCCGTCAGATTGATTTCGGAGCCGCCTTCAAGTACGTCCTGTACCAATTGTTGTTTAGAGCGAATGAGTGCGTCAATACGTTCCTCAATGGTTCCTCGGCACACGAATTTGTGCACCAGCACATTGCGATGCTGACCAATGCGCCAGGCACGGTCGCTGGCCTGGTTTTCCACAGCAGGGTTCCACCAACGGTCGAAGTGAACAACATGCGCCGCCGCCGTGAGGTTGAGTCCAGTGCCGCCGGCTTTGAGCGAGAGCACAAAGAAGGGGACTTTTTCATCTTCCTGGAAGCGTTTCACCAGATCGCGGCGTTTGGCTACGGGGGTGCCGCCGTGCAATATCATTCCCTCTTGACCGAAAATCCGTCCCAAAAAAGTGGCTAAGGGCAGCGTGGTTTCTCGAAATTGGGTGAAAACCAACAATTTTTCCTGCTTGGCAGCGATGGTTTCTGCAATTTCAGCAAGGCGTAGAAATTTGCCACTATCGGCAGCATTCCAGGCACCATCATTGAGCCACTGTGAAGGATGGTTACAGATTTGCTTGAAACGCATCAAAAAAGCCAGCACGAGTCCTCTGCGATTAATGCCATCAACGGAGTCCAATGCGGATTCGAGTTCGCGGACAGCCTGTTGATAGTGAGCCACTTGCCCAGGGCTGAGGAAGCACCAGGCATTGACTTCTGTTTTATCAGGTAAATCAGCAATGATACGTTTATCGTTTTTTAAACGACGCAGGATATACGGCTTGATCAGCGTGCGCAGTGCCCCGTAATGTGATAGATTTTTGGTGAATTCACTAAAAGTTTTTTGTGATCCCAATAACCCGGGGTGCGTGAAATCGAAAATTGACCAGAGATCAGAGAGGCGATTTTCCACAGGAGTTCCCGTGAGCGCAATTCTGGCGTGACAAACCAGTTTTTTGACAGCCTTGGTTTGTTTGGCCGCAGGGTTTTTCAGTGCTTGAGCTTCATCGGCGATAACCAGTTGCCAGTGAATTTCTTGTAGGTTCTGCAGGCGCATCAGCGTGCCATAGCTGGTAATCACCAGATCAATGCCTTCCAGTGCTGCCGCTCCCAGGGTGAGTAAGGCGTCTGATGTCATTGCGGAAGGGTGGGCAATGAAACAGCGTAACGTAGGGGTAAATCGCTGTGCTTCCTGATGCCAGTTGGCCAGCAAAGAGGCCGGGGCAACCAATAAGCTGGCGCATTGTCGTTTAAGAGTGAGCAACAGTGCCAGTACCTGGATGGTTTTACCAAGGCCCATATCGTCCGCCAGACAGGCACCGAGACCCAGTTGGGTGAGCAGATGCAGCCAGCGAACCCCGGCTTCTTGATACGGACGCAATGTCGCCTTTAAGGCAGGCCCTGGGTTGATGGTGGCCAGTCCCTCAGGGGAGCGTAATCCGTGCAATAGCCCAATCAACCAGTCACCGGCAACGATTTGTGCCCAGTCCGGGTCGGCAGGAGTGGTCGTATCCAATGCGGTACCCGCCACCAGACGCATGGCCTGAGCGAACGGAATTCCGTTGGCCGCCGATTTTTCAATATCCTGAAAGCGGGACAGAAGGAGGCTTAAGCTGTCGCGATCCACTTCGATCCACTGACCACGTATCCAGCGCAAAGGTTCGGTACTACTCAAAAGTGTAGCTATTTCTTCGGCACTGAGCGGCTGACCATTAATAGTTACTTCCAGATGAAAATCGAGCAGAGTGCTCATACCCAACATCGAAGGGGTATTCGTGCCAATGGTGGCTGAGACTTTGGGACGGGCAGGACGATCCGTTCCCCATGTTTTAGGCATACGCACAATAATGCCGGCCGCCGTCAACTTCGGAGCGTCCTGCAAGAACTTCACGGCATCACCAACTTGCCAGCGAAGGGGGTGATAAATTTCTCCTTCAGTGACCATTTTTGCCAGCCAGTCGCAAGACTCGCTGGCTTTTTGCACCGGCATCAGCAGAGACAGTAATTGCGTTTTTTTATGAGCATCAGAAAATTCGGCCAAGGCTTTTGACAGCGGCAGGTGCTGCAGGGAACCCGTGGCAGACAGACGCGAAGTGTAGGTAGCAATAAAAGCAAACGGATAGTCCGGATCCTTGCGATTTTCTGCCAGATTAAAGTGTACCCGTCCCATACGATTCCATGCCGGATGTTTTGACTTTAAAAAATCCGACAAGCTTAGTTGCGATGTGGTCAGTTCGTGGATTAGAGCGGCTTCAATGTCTCTCCACAAGGTGCGGAACACCTCCGCACTGAGGTATTCTGCACCGATCATGGGGGGGGCGTTAAGGCACAAGGATTCTAGCGTTAGCGGATCGGGAACTGCAACGGTGATTTCACTTTCTTCTGCAATGGCCGTTAATGCGGTGACATATCGCCTCGCAAAATCACGCCAGAACGTCCACAACGGAGGAAGGGCGGTTGTCACCACGGAGGCCCCTAAATACAACAGCCCCTGACCGGTTCCCTGGGAAAATGCTTGTGCAATGGATTCGGAGTGTGCCTCGGGCAGCGGTGCAGCATCAGTGTCACTGACCCATTGCAAATGGCCATACGGGGTTAGGTGTAGTGTGACATTCATTGCGCACCATTAAAGAACTCAAGTTTCGGAGTTCATTTTTAAGAAAAAATTTCATATAACACAATGATTTTAATACAAAAAGCAGCCTATAAGTGATATAATTTTTGTGATCTAGACAAAAAACC
>JAJXWR010000129.1 GCA_021781515.1 Pseudomonadota bacterium | reverse complement strand
TTTGATAGGCTTGCAAGCCTATCAAAAACAGCAGTCCGTGGTGATCTGTGGTGATTTTGATGCGGATGGGGCCACGAGCACGGCGTTAATGATTCGTGGTTTAAGGCGTCTGGGTTTTCAGCAACTGCGTTATCATGTGCCCGACCGGTTTCGTATGGGCTACGGCCTGAGTGTCATGCTGATTGAGCATGTGCGCTCGCAAGGGCCCGTAGACCTCATCATCACTGTCGATAACGGTATGTCCAGTAGTGAAGCGGTGGCAGTGGCGCAGCAGTATGGTATTCGTGTCTTGATCACCGATCACCATCTCCCTGGTGAACAACTTCCGGCTGCAGAAGCACTGGTTAATCCCAATCAGCCGGGATGTCCTTTTCCGGCAAAAAATCTGGCGGGAGTGGGCGTGGCTTTTTATCTGCTCGCCAGTTTTCGCTCGCAGTTGCAGCGGGACTACCCGCAGCAGACGTGGCCGGGTATCACCGACTTACTGGATCTGGTGGCGCTGGGCACGGTAGCGGATCTGGTGCCACTGGACTCGTTAAACCGGATTTTGGTGCATCAGGGGCTGTGTCGGATTCGGCAAGGCCGCTGTGTTCCGGGAATTCTCGCCTTGGCGGAAGCGAGTGCCCGTCCCCTGGCTGAACTGAAGGCCGCAGACCTGGGTTTTTATCTGGCCCCCCGTTTAAACGCCGCTGGACGCCTGGATCACATGGCGCTCGGTATAGAATGCCTGCTGACTGACGACCTGACGACCGCCAGACAGTGGGCAGCGCGTCTGCATACGCTTAATCAGGAGCGTCGGCACATTGAAGAGGGTATGAAGGAGCAGGCACTTCTAGTAACGGAGGCATTGGAAACTGCAAGTGAACCCAGGGCGGTGGTGCTTTTTCATGAACAATGGCATGAAGGTGTTATTGGTCTGGTAGCTAGCCGGATCAAGGAAAAAACCCAATGTCCTGTGATTGCACTGGCCCCTACGGAAGACCCCCAAGTGCTAAAAGGTTCTGCCCGTTCAATCGCCGGGGCGCACATGCGTGATCTTTTAGCTTGGGTGAATTTGCGTTACCCGGGGACTTTGTTACGTTTTGGTGGTCATGCCATGGCTGCTGGTTTAAGTATGCAGCGCAACCAGTTACCGCAGTTGCGCCAAGGATTTCTGGAAGCGGTGGCCGCCTGTGTTCCGGAAAACTGCTTTAGACGTGAATATTACCATGACGGTGAACTGACGCTTCAGGAGTTACGGATAGAACTGGCTGAAGCGCTGGAACGGGCCGGCCCCTGGGGTCAGGGATTTCCTGAACCCCGCTTTATTGGAGATTTTGTAATTGTCGGTCAGCGGTTATTAAAAGATCGTTATTTAAAACTGACTGTAGATGTGCAAGGGAAACGTTTTGATGCAATCTGTTTTAACCCGGATCTGAATCTGTGGCCTGATCCACAGGTGTCCAGGGCTCGCATGGGCTATGCACTGGAAATCAACAACTACAAAGGGCAGGCGCAGCTGCAGCTACGCATTGACTATCTGTTGCCTTTGCCCTGAAAACCCGGCTGATTTTCAGGGTGGTTGTATTTCAGTTTTGCAGATCAGGATAAAAGCAAACTGTTCAGGCGATTTCAGTGTTCTGCATTTTTTCAAGATATAGCCTGGAAGTTGACGGCGCAGTGTCATCGGTGGACACGGCAAAATGCGCTGGCAGAATGATATGCAGATGAAAACGCCGGTAGTTGGCTCCGCTGGCATCGTCTGCAAAGGTCAGTTCAATGCGTCCCTGTTCACGCTGTACAAAGCTTAGTACCGCATCCATACCTACACCACGACCGGATATTTCAGTTATTTTTTCAGCGGTTGAAAATCCGGCATGAAAAATCAGCAGGGCAGTTTCCGTATCCGTCAGGTGGGCATCAGCCGCAATCAAGCCTTTGCTGAGGGCTATCTGGCGAATATGCCTCAAGGCAATGCCTCTACCATCATCACTCAGTGTCAGACGGAGTACGTCGGGATCTGTTTGTGCAGATAAATTGATAGTACCCATGGCCGGTTTGCCCGCAGCCAACCGCACCGCCGCAGTTTCAATACCATGATCCAGCGCATTGCGCAGGAGATGGGTGAAAATGTTTTTTAACAGCCCGGAGGCCTGATTACAGATTCGCAGGCCATGATCTTCAATGCGTAACACCGGTGTTTCTTTACCCAGTTCTGCAGCCAATGAAGGAAGTGCGTCAACAATTCCTGACAGGATTTCACTGATGGATTCTGTACCCAGCAACCGCAACATACGCCGTATGGACTGACAGGTTTGTAACATTGCATGCGGGTTGGATAAATCCTGGGCTTCCAGTTGATAGATTGAGTGCAGGATTTGTTGTTTGTCCACCATCAGGTAGCGATCCACATTACCCCGACGTCCAGGGCCTTTACGACCGAGGCTGACTTCACTGGTTCGCGCATAACGTTCAAGACAGCGACGGATGTTGGACAGTTGTTGATACAGACTGAATTGATCAAATGTTGCGTCTGCCTCCTGTAAACGCAACTCGGCATAAAACTGTTCGGCTTCATGCACCACATTGGTTAAAAAGAGCAGGCCATATGTGCGTGCGTTACCTTTGATGGTGTGAATATTCCGGAATATGCAATTTATGACCGAGTGGTCGGCACTGGAATCCACGGCGAGTAAACTTTCACTATTCGCTATCAGTTCCAGCGAGTTTTGCATGAATTCGTGGAATTTTTCCTGCGTTACCGCCAGAATTTCCCCAATGATTTCCAGTTCCAGCCGTTGTTCCCTCGATTCTATAGCCAGTTGCCGCAGTTCAGTGGCGTCGCGAATACACAGTAAAATCCGGACAATGCAACCAGATTCGTTATCAACGATGGGGGACCAGCTTAAATCCAGAATCTTTTTGCGGCCATCAGGCATGGTTTTTTCGATTTCACTGACTAACAGATGCGCATTCATCGAATAGTTAAATTCATCTTCACCAATACAGGCAGCAATGACCGCTTCAATGGCGGATTGTCCATCGGCACCTAGGTTGGATTGCGCAAATACCAGATCCATGACCGAACGGCCACTAATTTTCTGGGTTTCAAATACGGTCTCTAAATGTTTGGAATATTCATGATGAATTACACCATTTTCACCGATGGTGAGAATTCCTTGCAGAATGTGCTGCAGCATGGTCTGGATGTCATTGGTACGTGCACGTAGCAAAGAAGAACTTTCTTCAATTTTTTCCAGCATCGTATTGAATGCTCGAACCGAATGACCAATTTCATCCATACGATCAACCGGAACCCGGCAGCTGAAGTCCTGCTTCAAGGCAATTTCGCTCATCATGTTCTTCATGTTGCTGATGGGTCTGACAATTTGCCGGTAAAGCAGCAGACTCAATACCCCAAGTACCACAATACTGATGGCCGTGATGCCGGTGACGGTGGAAATGGTGACTCCAAGATTTTTATTTAACTGCGATATGGCAGCGTCGTTACTCCGGTTTTTTTCAATACGCAGGGTATCAACGATTTGCTGCAGTACCAACTGGTATTGGACAACGTTGGCAAAGAAGTTGGCGGACGCCAGATCGGTACGTCCTTGTTCCTTGAATTTACTGGTATCATCAATCGCCGACAGGTAATCACTCAGATCACTTTCTGCTTCCAGAGTCAGTTTTTTCTGTTTGTCACCGGATGCTTCCTTGATTTGCAGATCAAGTGCCTTTTTCAGGGCCAGACGGGCGCTGTCCAGGTCAGTTTTTGCCTGCGCTGCCAAGGTGGTGTCTGGTGACGTGGTATAGGTCATGGCAGCGATTTGCACTTCTTTGAGCTTGACCACCAGATCCGAGGAGGCCAGCGTGCTGGGTACGGAAATGCCCGTCACTTGCTTGACTTCAGCAGCATTGTTCGAGGACTGATAAATGGCAAAACCACCGATCGAGGCGATAGCCATAAACGTCAATAACACCAGAAGTACGATTCGTCGGCTAATACTCATTTTGATACCTGATTGTAGGGAATGGATTTGCTAACGCACGTAAGTGATGCTTTGTGCATTGTCTGTTGCGGGTGAGTATTTCATTTGTATATGAACCTTCTATGAACGTTTTGCATTCTTGAGCGGCATAGAAAGTTATTTTCCAAATGGTGAATTTCGGCAGATTTGCTAAAAAACGACCATCCATATGCACGTTGTATGCAATGGGGTCGTTAACAAATAATAGGATCACAGATTCCGGTCGAATGCTGTATTTCCATTCGCTATGAACTCTGTTTCCTTCAATTTTTAGGATGGTGAAAGCAGAATTAGAGACTGTCAGCCCCATGGGAATTTTTTGTTACCCATACCAGGTATCGGCCAGGTATTGGCCGAAATTTAGGCGCTGTTGATATTTAGCACAGCAGTTGCCGTAATGCATAACTGCTGCAAAGTTCAGCATTGCCATGTAATTTATTGCTTTTTTCTTAGATCGAGAGGAAATACGGCGAAAGTGTTTGAGAGCACTGAAGGTATATTCCACCACAGGGCGATCCTTGTAATGCAAGTAATTACAGGGTATAGGAGATTTTTTGTTCGATTTAGGAGGAATGCCGACCTTGATTTTTTGGTTATGTGCAAACTGAGGTTGGAAACCTGAAGCCAGGCTATAAAAAATATGTATCCGTTTTGTGCAAAACATGGTTGACCCAATTGTCATTTTAACCTTGACTTGCAAAGACTGGTCTATATACTGGTCTATATGTAGAGATGGAGCAAACAGTCATGAATATCGAAGTTGGATCATATGAAGCAAAGACAAAATTGTCGGAATTGTTGCGAGGCATCCAGGCCGGTAATCGCTATACCATCACCTTGCGAGGAGAGGCAGTGGCAGACCTTGTGCCAGCGCAAGGAAGCAAAAAATTGGATGCAATGGCAGCCGTTGATGACATGCTCTCCTTCATGAAGGCTCACAAATCGGGAGCAGGTATTGATCTGAAGGCGCTAATTGACGAGGGGCGTGCGTGACTTTTGTTCTCGATGCCTCGGTGTCCCTGCTATGGTTGGTACCACAAACCAACCCGTCTGGCGCAGATTACGCTGCTGAGATACTGACAGCCCTTAAAGACTCACAAGCTGTGGTACCGTCGCTGTTAGCGCTCGAAATTGCCAATGTGCTTGCCAAGCTCGAATCCAAGGGAGTTGTAACTGAAGCCGACTCGCAGCACTACATTGCTATCCTCGGGTGCCTTAACATTTTGGTTGATCAAGCGACAGCGACATATGCCTTAAGCGATACATTGAACCTTGCCCGTCGCTACAAACTGTCGGCCTACGATGCTTCTTATTTGGAACTGTCGCTACGGACAGGCATGCCGTTGGCGACGCTTGATACCAGTTTGGCGAAGGCTGCCACAACCGCAGGTGTTGAAATTTTTGGCACCTATTAAGTCTCAGTGCAATTGATGGTATCAACCAGAGACCCTGATTGGCCAGTTTGCCACTTGGCGAATTTTCCAACCTCGGTTTGCACATAACCGATTTTCGCCTGAAGCCAATCACTAAACTCCTTTGAATCGTACCCTTTGTCTGCCAAACACGCCTTTGTATCAATACCGTTCCATCAACGGAATGGCCTGCGTAAAATTCCCTGCTTAGCTCAGGCCCAGCGATCAAAACGTTTAAACACACTATTCCAGTGATCCCGATCAGCAGGTAGAGCACGCCACTGTGCTCCGGTGCGTAAAATCCAGAGACCAGCCTCTAAAAACCGTCTACGTGCATCGGACGTAGACTGGTAAATTCCTGGAATGGTTGCCAGTATTGGTCTCAATGATGACCACTCTCCATCGGCGGTGACAGCCATCGGCCAGTCGGGTATAATCTCGCTCAGGAGATG
>JAJXWR010000031.1 GCA_021781515.1 Pseudomonadota bacterium | reverse complement strand
ATGGGCGGCAATTCCTTTGATTTGCCGGATAGTTGCTTCATCCAGTGAAAATGTAATATTAACATTAGGCATGGCGTGTTCCTTTCAATTATCTACACATAAATAAGCGTAACACGTGTTTATGTGTCGGTCAATAGACGCCTTGATGGTAAGCTGTCGGAATAGTGCGTTCTTCAGATGTTGTCAAATTAAAAATCAAATAAAACTATGCATAAATTTTTACGTACAAATAAAAAAGCCCTGCAATAGCAGGGCGTTATCAATAAAACTTTACACTTATAGTCTGAGGTAAATTCTAAAAAGGAATATCATCATCAATGTCACTGACCGGCGGTATGGCGGTCTTGACAGCGGGTTGCGTCTGCGCAGTGCGTAAAGGGGCCATGTGTGATGTGGTTGGGGCAGCATCTTCCTGGGAATAGCCGGAATAAGGTGCAGCATCCTGTTCGTAATTCCCTATTTGCTGTTCGAATGAGGTCGGAGCCCCGCCGCCGCCTTTGCTGTCCAGCATCTGTAAATTCAGTCCCTTGATCTCTGTCGTATAACGATCCTGGCCGGTCTGTTTGTCTTGCCATTTGCGCGTGGCCAGTGAGCCTTCTATGTAGACTTTACTGCCTTTTTTTAAATATTCGCCAGCAATTTCTGCCAGTCGGCTAAAAAAAACAACGCGGTGCCATTCCGTATGTTCAACCGGTTGGCCCGTGTTCTTGTCTTTCCAGGATTCGCTGGTAGCCACCGCTAAAGTCGCTACTGCACCACCTGAAGGTAAATACCTGACTTCAGGATCTCGGCCCAGGTTGCCGATCAAAATAACTTTATTGACGCCTCGCATAACTGTGTCTTCCTGAACGTAGCAGAAAAAGTGGGGGAAGGTGCCGGGATTTAAGTGAACCCGGTGGAGCATTCCTAGCGGGTATTCTAGGATCTTTGCAGGATTATGCCTAGGGGGTTGAGCCGCTGATTTCAGGAAGTGGCGCTGAATTGTGGAAGGCAGTCTCCTGTCGGGGAATTTAACTTCCAGCGACCGCATGTACCGAGTAAGGCTCCAGCGATGATAGATCAAAAATCCGGGGATCGGCTTTTAAATAAGCAATATTTTGTTCCGCCAACAAGATGGTTTCTTCCACACCAGCGATCTGTGCAATACGTTGAATCAGTGCCGGTAGTTCTGCGGGGGAGTGATGTTCAAAGTGCAGGATATAATTTTTCAGGGGACGAATGGCTTTCATGCTGATTAGCAGCAGTGCGCAGCCGAACAGCGGCAGGGTGGTCAATAAAAGGCTATGCTGCAGATCCACGTTTTTTGTCGCCAGCCAGCCACCAGTCACTCCACCGAGGGCAGGGCCAAGGAACTGAAAGGTGGAGAAAATACCCATTGACGTGCCACGGGTTCCTGCGGGAGTGATTTTACTGATCATGGAAGGCAACAGGGCTTCAAGAAGATTGAATGCCAGAAAATAGAGGAATAAGCCGCTAATGAGAGAGGTTTTGCCGGTGGTCAATACGGCCATGAGGCCAATGGCGCTAATCATGGTGAATAATCCGCCACTCAGAACGGTACGCAGATAGAATTTTTTTTCGGCGATGATGATGAAGGGAATGCAGCCTAAAAAAGCGCTGAGCATGACGGGTAGATAGAACCAGGCCTGTTGGCTGACGGGCAGGTGCCCCTGTGTCTTTAGTAAAAAGGGGATGTTTAACCATAGTGAAGCCATGACCGCATGCAGACAGAATACCGTGATATTGATACTCAACAGTTGCGGCTGCAATAGTAGTTTAGTGAGGGGAAAGACGCCGGCGGTCGGGTTTATTTTCTGGATCAGTGCTGGTTGCGGGACGGCAACAAGGCAAATGAGGGCACCGCCCAGTGCCATCACTGCGGTGGCCCAAAACACAGCTTGTAGTCCGCCCACTCCAACAAGGAGCGGAGCCAGAATAAAGGCGAGTGAAAAGGACAGACCGATGGTCATGCCGACGACGGCCATGGCTTTAGAGCGATGCTCTTCCCGGGTCAGATCGGCCAGCAAGGCCATGGCAATGGCTGAAATGGCACCGGAACCTTGTATGGCACGACCGAGAATGACGCCCTGAATACTGGAAGAAAGGGCAGAGACGACCGCACCAGCGGCGAAAATCAGCATGCCGACAATAATCATGGGTTTTCTGGGGAACCGGTCGGATAAACGTCCCAGAGGGATCTGTAGTACTGCCTGTAAGAGTCCGTAAATACCAATAGCCATCCCGATACGTTCGGGACTGTAGCCTTGCAGGTTTTTGCCATAGACGGCAATGATCGGCATGATCATAAACAAACCCATCATCCGGCTGGCAAAAACACCGGACAGTGCGAGTACGGCACGAATTTCGGTGGCGGTTAAACCGTTCATAGAATACCTGATGACTGTGGAGACTCACTGAGCCTGACCGGAAGCATTTTAACGCAAAAATCTGCAGATGAATCACCGGATGGCGATGATGATCGGGGAAAATGCAACTATTTTCTGATGTTCAATGAGGGTTCAGGGTGTAAAGTATCTTGATTTCCTGATATACAGGTATTCTCAGCGTCAAAGCACTTTATGCAGATACAGGGATTGCCTCGGGGCAACGGGCATGAGTCTGTGGTGTTACTCACTAAAGTGTTATAGACGGCAATCGACAGGTGTTTACTGATGGAACAAATTCGTTTACGCGGTGTACGTACCCATAACCTGAAGAATATTGATCTGGATCTGCCGCGAGACCGTTTGATTGTGCTGACCGGTCTGTCGGGTTCGGGGAAAAGTTCCCTGGCTTTTGATACGCTGTATGCAGAAGGTCAGCGTCGTTATGTGGAGTCGCTGTCGGCCTATGCCAGGCAGTTTTTGTCGTTGATGGAAAAGCCGGATGTGGATCATGTGGAAGGGTTGTCGCCGGCAATTTCCATTGAGCAGAAATCCACCTCGCATAATCCCCGTTCTACAGTGGGCACAATTACCGAAATTCATGATTATTTGCGCCTGTTGTTTGCCAGGGTGGGTATTGCCTGCTGCCCGGAGCATCATCGTTCGCTACAGGCACAGACCATCAGTCAGATGACGGATTTGCTACTGGCCATGCCAGAAGGCAGAGCGGTCATGCTGTTGGCACCGCTTGTCCGTGATCGTAAAGGGGAACATGCGCATGTATTTGAACAGTTGCGAGCCCAAGGATTTGTTCGGGTTCGGGTTGATGGAATTGTGGTGGATCTTGATGACGTGCCCGCACTGGACAAACAGAAAAAACACAGTGTCGAAGTGGTGGTCGACCGGTTGAGGATCCGTCCGGATAGCCGGGTGCGTCTGGCGGAATCGCTGGAGACGGCATTAAAGGCTGCCGAAGGACTGGTGATTGTTGCACCATGGCAGGAAGACTGGCCCGAACAGGTGTTTTCCTCATTACAGGCCTGTCCGGAGTGCGGCTATTCTTTGGCTGAACTGGAGCCGCGGATGTTTTCTTTTAATAACCCGGCCGGAGCCTGCCCGGCTTGTGACGGGTTGGGACTTCGCCAGTTTTTTGATGAAACGAAACTGATTGATCCGCAACTGACGCTAAGGCAAGGGGCCATTGCCCTGTGGGGGCCGACACAGGGTTGGTATTTTGGGTTGCTGCAAAGTGTCTGTCAGCATCTGGGAGTTGACATGGCGCTGAGGTTTGCCCAAGTGCCAGACGCCGCCCGTCGCTGCATTTTGCAGGGGTCAGGGCACGAACTCATTGACTTTAGCCTAACAACGGAACGCGGGACGCAAATTATAAAAAAACAGCCCTTCGAAGGGGTGATCCCGGCGCTGGAACGGCGTTTCCGTGATACTGAATCGGCACAGGTACGTGAAGATCTGGCGCGCTATATGAGCCAGACCCGTTGTCAGGATTGTGAGGGTTCACGATTGCGGCTGGAGTCAAGGCACGTGTATATTGAAGGCCAGACCTTGCCTGAATTCAGTCAATTGGCCATTGACCAGGCCTTGGCCTGTATCAGTGCCCTGCATCTGCCGGGGCGACGGGGAGAGATTGCCGCAAAGATCATCAAGGAAATTCAGGAACGCCTGCAGTTTCTCGTCAGCGTGGGTCTGGATTATCTCAGTCTGGACCGCTCTGCGGATACTTTGTCCGGAGGAGAGGCGCAACGTATCCGTCTGGCTTCGCAGATTGGTGCCGGGTTGATGGGCGTGATGTATGTACTGGATGAACCCAGCATTGGGTTGCATCAACGGGATAATGAACGTCTATTGGCCACACTGTGTCGGTTACGCGATCTGGGCAATACAGTCATTGTGGTTGAGCACGATGAAGAAGCCATCCGCCTTGCGGATCATATTGTGGATATGGGCCCTGGGGCGGGTATTCATGGGGGACAGGTGGTGGCGCAGGGCACGCTGGCACAGATTCTCAATACTCCGGAGTCTGTCACCGGCCAATACCTCAGCGGAAAAAAATCCATTGCGCTGCCAGTGCAGCGGCGTCCGGCGCAATGGGAACGCAAACTGGTGGTCAAAGGTGCCACTGGGCATAATTTAAAGCAGGTGGATCTGGAGTTGCCCCTGGGATTGCTGATCTGTATTACCGGAGTTTCAGGATCTGGCAAATCCACATTGATCAATCGAACCTTGTATCCACAGGTGGCACGGCATCTGAACGGGAGTTGTGCGATTGCCGCAGAGCCCTGTCTGGCGGTGGAAGGGCTGCAGCATCTCGACAAAGTCATTGATATTGACCAGAGTCCTATTGGCCGCACTCCCCGGTCGAATCCAGCAACTTATACCGGTATTTTTACAGTGATCAGGGAACTGTTTGCAGCAACTCAGGAAGCGCGTTCACGCGGGTATGCCGCTGGGCGTTTTTCATTTAATGTGGCGGGTGGCCGCTGCGAAGCCTGTCAGGGCGATGGAGTAGTGCGGGTCGCTATGCATTTTTTACCGGATATGTTTGTTCCCTGTGATGTGTGTCATGGTCTGCGTTACCAGCGAGAGACACTGGATATTCGCTATCGGGGGAAAAATATTGCGCAAGTGCTGGCAATGACCGTGGAAGAAGCCCTGGAGTTTTATAATCCCATTCCGGCACTACAGCGTAAATTACAGACGTTGATGCAGGTGGGGCTGTCTTATATCAGCCTGGGACAATCGGCAACCACCCTGTCGGGCGGGGAGGCACAGCGGATCAAACTGGCTAAAGAGTTGTCCCGTCGCGATACCGGTAAAACACTCTATTTGCTCGATGAACCCACCACGGGGTTGCATTTCCATGATATTGCCCAGCTACTCACCGTCTTGTGTCGCTTGCGCGAACATGGCAATACGGTCGTGGTCATTGAACATAACCTGGATGTGATCAAAACGGCCGACTGGATTATCGATCTGGGGCCCGAAGGAGGTGCCGGAGGCGGACGGGTGATTGCAACAGGGACCCCGGAGCAGATTGCACAACATCCGGATTCCCATACGGGCCGGTTTTTGGCACCATTGCTGAATTAAGCCCCGTAGCTTCAGGAGGAGAGCAGGAATTTTCTCATGAATCTGTTAGGCTTGAACGTATGAGTAATGGATCAGGCAGGTGAGGGAGGCAGGTATGATGGACAAAAACGGCGGCGCAGCGGTACGGGCGTTATTGTCCGCCGAATTTACCATTGATGAATTAGCCCGTACTGCTGGAACGACAGTGCGAAATGTTCGTGCTTATCAGGATCGCGGGCTATTGCCCGCACCAGAACGGCGAGGGCGTACCGGAATTTATAGTGGGGCGCACTTGGCACGCTTGCGGCTGATTGGCAGTATGCTGGAACGAGGGTATACGCTGGCCAGTATTGGCGAATTACTGGAGGCATGGGTCTCTGGCAGAGATATTGCCCAGGTGATGGGACTGGAAGCGGCTTTGACCAGTCCCTGGAGTGACGAGGTGCCGGAATATATGGGACTGGCTGAACTGATGCAAAAATTCAGTGGCAGTTTCAGTCAGGACGCCTGGCAAACTGCCCTGGATCTGGGGCTATTGGTTCCAGAGAATGATCGTTTCAAAATTCCCAGCCCGCGCCTGATGGCGGCAGGATTTGAGTTGCTGCAGGTGGGGATTCCTCTGGAAGAAACACTGTCGATTGTGCAACTGTTACGGGCTAATGTGCAACGTGCTGCGGACGAACTGGTACAGCGTGTAGCGACGTATATTTTTGATCAACCCTATGGTCAACGTCTGCCGCCGGCAGAAGATGCGCCGCGGCTGGCTGAAATCATTTGGCGTCTGCGCGGTCAGGTGGATTCTGCAGTGGCGGCGGAAGTGGCCCGGGCCATGCAAAAAGCGCTGGAACGAATACTGGGAGACCGTCTGACCGGTATCTATGAACAACTGTACGGTCAGGAACCGAGATAAAACGTGATGGCGAGTTCCTTTGGGTACCCGGTTGCTGCCTTGCCGCAGGCCGATGCGGCGGTCGTGCGGCTGGTGCAGATTTCCGATTGCCATCTGTTTGGCGACGCAGGGCAGCGCCTGTTGGGGTTGGATACCCGGGCTTCTCTGGAACGGGTCGTGCAGCAAATCCAGTGCCGGGAAATGCATCGAGGACTGGATGCGATCCTGGCTACTGGCGATATTTCGCAGGACGGCACACCGGCCTCTTATCAGACGTTTTTGCGCTTGTTGGATCCCTTGCCGGTGCCTTGTGCATGGATTCAGGGCAATCACGATCTGGTGGCACCCATGCAGCAGGCGGCACACACTCTGCCAGAGCCCACTCTGCTAGATCACACTGTAGTAGAGATTGGTGCCTCCTGGCGGATTGTATTATTGAATTCAGCCATAGAACATCAGATTGGCGGGGCGTTGGTGGCTGAGCAACTGGACTTTTTGCGGCAGGTACTCTCGGCAACAGACCGGTATATGCTGATTGCGCTGCATCACCCTCCGTGTCTGGTCGGATCACAATGGCTGGATCAACAAATGATCAGCAACTTTCCGGCATTCTGGTCCTTGCTGCAGGGCCAGCCCAAGGTCTGTGGCATTATCTGTGGCCATGTTCATCACGAATTTCATGCGATGATTCATGGGGTTCCGGTGTGGTCTGTGCCCTCTACCTGTGTGCAGTTTCTCCCCGGCAGCCGGGGCTTTGCGCTCGACACCCTAGGGCCTGGTTATCGCTGGCTTGAATTGTATCCAGAGGGTCGTATTAAAACGGCAGTAGAGCGGGTACTGCCGCTGCCTGGATTGCATTTAAGTTCAGCGGGGTATTAACCCGTCACCTCCAGTGACTCGGCTTTTTGAAAACCGCGGGGCAGTAAATGACCGCGACGGCCACGTTCACCAAAATAATGTTTGAGATCCTCGCCTTTGAGTGAGGTATGACGTCCCCCGGAATTAAACCGCAATTGCTGGTTTTCCTGCATAAACGTCAGGTTAAGAATTTTTTCCTCATCGCCCAGATTGATTAACTTGTTGCCTTTCCCTTTGTTCAGGTGTGGTAATTCACTGGTGGGATAAATCAGTAAGCGTCCCTGGGTACTAAGCAGCACTAATAAACTGTGTGGTGGTACGGAGCGGGGCGGCAGTAAGCGACTGCCTTCGCTGAGGTGGACAATACTCTTGCCGTTACGGTTGCCGGCATCCAGGGTGCCCAAGCGGGTAATAAAACCATAGCCCGATGCAGAGGCCAGTAAAATTTCTTCTTCGGGCTCCCCCATGAGGACGGCAACAAAGGAGGCTCCGGGGGGAGGGCTGAGCCGTGTGGTCAGGGGTTCTCCCTGGCTACGGGCGGAGGGCAGCGAGGCGGCGATCAGTGAATAACTGCGGCCGGTGGAATCGAGAAAATAGACAGGATTCTGGCTCCGGCCGAGGGTTTTCATTAAGAATCCGTCGCCGGCACGGTAACTCAGGGTGCTTGCCTCAATATCGTGTCCTTTGGCCGTGCGAACCCAGCCTTTTTCCGAGAGAATGACACTGACGGGTTCGCTGGGTGTCAGTTCCTGTTCGCTCAATGCCTGTGCTTCACTGCGACTGACCAGGGGGGAACGACGGGCATCAGCGAACCGGTCGCGGTCGGCACTGATTTCGGCAATCAGATGTTGTTTTAAAGCGTCTTCAGAGGCGAGCAGTGTTTCTAGTTGCTGTCTTTCGGTCTGCAGTGTCGCCTGTTCTCCGCGGATGCGGAATTCTTCGAGTTTCGCCAGATGCCGTAGCCGTAGTTCCAGAATGGCCTCGGCTTGCTCATCGCTCAGCGCAAAGCGCTGCATCAGCGCAGCTTTAGGATGATCTTCATAGCGGATAATGGCAATGACTTCGTCAATGTTGAGAAAGGCAATTAACAGCCCGTCGAGAATATGCAGGCGTGCCAGCACCTGATCCAGACGAAACTGTAGGCGACGTGTCAGGGTGCGCAGACGGAATTCCAACCATTCACTGAGAATGAGTAACAGATTTTTTACCTGGGGTCGCCCATCCAGACCGATCATATTGAGATTGACGCGGTAACTGCACTCCAACTCAGTGGTTGCAAACAGATGATGCATCAGCGTGTCACAATCCACTCGGTTGGAGCGGGGAATAATGACCAGGCGGGTGGGGTTTTCATGATCGGATTCATCGCGCAGATCAGCCACCAAAGGCAGTTTTTTAGCCTGCATCTGTTCGGCAATCTGTGTCAGCACCTTGGCTCCTGATACCTGGTGCGGCAAGGCAGTGACGACGATGTCACCGTCTTCAATTTCATAGACAGCCCGCATCCGGAAACTGCCCCGGCCGGTTGCATACATCTGGATCAGTTCGTGACGCGGGGTAATGATTTCTGCAGCAGTCGCCAGATCCGGTCCCTGAATAATGTGGCACAGATCATCAAGAGAGGCCCCGGGCGTCTTCAGCAGATAGATACAGGCATCGGCAATTTCCCGCAGATTGTGTGCCGGAATGTCGGTAGCCATGCCGACGGCAATGCCTGTGCTGCCATTGAGTAGAACATGCGGTAAACGGGCAGGCAGCAGTAGCGGCTCTTGCAGGGTTCCGTCAAAATTATCCGTCCAGTCTACGGTGCCTTGACCCAGTTCTCTTAACAGCAGGTCGGCAAAAGGCGACAGGCGCGCTTCGGTATATCGCATCGCTGCAAACGATTTCGGGTCGTCGGCGGATCCCCAGTTGCCCTGACCGTCAATCAGCGGGTAACGGTAGCTGAAGGGTTGTGCCATCAAAACCATGGCTTCATAGCAGGCACTATCCCCGTGCGGGTGGTACTTACCCAGAACATCGCCAACGGTGCGCGCCGATTTTTTGTGTTTGGCATTTGCCCCCAGGCTCAATTCGCTCATGGCAAAGACAATACGCCGTTGCACCGGTTTCAGTCCATCGCCGATATGCGGCAGTGCCCGGTCCAGGATGACATACATGGAATAATCCAGGTAGGAACGCTCGGTGTAGGTGCGCAGTGCCAGTTGTTCGTGTGTGCTCATGCGTGCAGATCCAGAATTCAGAGGCGGGCCAGATTGCCGGAATTTTCCAGCCAGTCTTTACGGTCAGCGGTACGTTTTTTTGCCAGCAACATATCCAGTAATTCGGTGGTTTTCTGCGGGTCATCCAGCACCAGTTGCACCAGACGCCGGGTGTCCGGGTTCATGGTGGTTTCACGCAATTGCAAGGGGCTCATTTCACCCAGTCCTTTAAAACGGGTAACTTGTGGCCGGATGCGTTTATGTTCTGCCGCCAGACGGTCCAGAACCCCATTACGTTCGGCCTCATCCAGCGCATAAAACACGGCTTTGCCCGCGTCGATGCGAAACAGGGGGGGCATGGCCACAAAAACATGCCCATGTTCCACCAAGGCAGGAAAATGCCGCAGAAACAGCGCACAAAGCAAGGTCGCAATATGTAATCCATCGGAGTCTGCATCGGCGAGAATACACACCTTGCCGTAGCGCAGCCCGCTGATATCCGGGTGCCCGGGATCCACACCCAGGGCGATGGCAATATCATGAACCTCTTGGGAAGCGAGAATGCTGCTGGAATCCACCTCCCAGGTGTTCAGGATTTTTCCACGCAGGGGCATAATGGCCTGAATGGTTCGATCCCGTGCCTGTTTGGCGGATCCACCCGCAGAATCGCCCTCCACCAGGAACAGTTCAGTCAAAGCCAGATCCGTTGAGGAACAGTCTGCCAGCTTGCCAGGCAGGGCCGGGCCTTGCGTGATTTTTTTTCGGGCAACCTGCTTGTTGGTGCGCAGGCGTTTCTGTGCATGGTTGATCGCCAGTTCAGCCAGTTTTTCCGCAACCTCAATATGTGCATTGAGGTACAGAGAAAAAGCATCTTTGACCACTCCCGACACAAAACTGGCCGATTCTCGGGAAGAGAGACGTTCCTTGGTCTGGCCAGCAAACTGCGGCTCCTGCATTTTTAAAGACAGCACAAAACTTAGTTGTTCCCAGATATCTTCGGCCGTCAGTTTCAGGCCGCGGGGCAACAGTGAGCGAAATTCGCAAAACTCACGCAAGGCCTCCAGCAGCCCGCTACGCAAGCCATTGACGTGCGTACCGCCTTGTGTGGTCGGAATGAGATTGACATAGGATTCATTCAGCACCTCCCCCCCGTCCATCAGCCAGTGCAGCGCCCATTCCACTTGTTCACGCTGACCCTTAAATTTTCCGAGAAACGGGAGTTCGGGCAGTGTGGGCCATTCTTGCGCCGACTCACATAAATAGTCCGCCAGACCGTCGGCATAACACCAACTGCATGAATCCTGCGTTGCTTCCTCAGTGAAGTTGATGCGCAGCCCAGGACAGAGAATGGCTTTGGCTTTCAGTACATATTTCAAACGGTTTACAGAAATTTTGTCGCTGTCGAAATAGCGGCTGTCGGGCCAGAATTGTACGATTGTGCCCGTCTGTTTTTTAGGAATATTTTGCACCGGTTCCAGGCGAGTCACAGGATGGCCGCCAGCGAATTCCATTTGCCACAGTTGTCCCTGGCGGGCGATTTGTACCAGCAGGCGACGGGACAAGGCGTTGACCACTGAGACGCCGACGCCGTGCAGGCCACCAGAAAACTGGTAATTCTCATTAGAGAATTTCCCTCCAGCGTGCAGGCGGGTCAGAATCAGTTCCACACCGGACACTTGATGTTCGGGGTGAATATCCACAGGCATTCCCCGGCCGTTGTCCTGAACACTGACTGAACCATCTGCCCGTAACTGCACATCAATCTGGTTGGCAAAGCCTGCCAGTGCCTCATCAACAGAGTTGTCAACGACCTCTTGAACCAGATGATTAGGACGAGTGGTGTCGGTGTACATTCCCGGGCGACGGCGCACTGGATCCAGTCCGGTCAGTACTTCTATGGATTGGGCATTATAATCTGCAGCCATCAGATCCTCTACTGGTAGTCCGCTTGAACAGCCAAACGCAAGCGGCCTATCATAGCACGATTTAATCAGCAGGCTGCGTCTGGCGTTTGACCCGCAGGCCGCTTGGAGTTTCACCAGTATCGCTGGCGAGGGGGTGGCTGGTTGGTTCTATCCAGAGTCGCTTAAACGGTTTTTGAAAAGGATTGAGTTACGCTTAGGTCGGTGGGCGCAACCCAAGTTTAGCAGCAAACAAAACGCAACCACTGTCCCTCCACTGTCCATCCATTGCTCCTTGAACCTGCATGTAGATTTGTTGAATGCTCAGAGTTCAGCTTGATTGCGCTGAATTATCCCCCTATAATCGGAAGCCTTGTTGTGCTCGGCTCTGACGAAGCGACTGTCAGTGTGAGCCAAAAGAATGGCGGGTTTCGTGCCAGTATTTTTAGGATCAGGAATCTGGTCGTACACTGGTGTGGCGAGCTCAAATTTTCCGTTCTTTATGTTCTTTGAGAGTTGTAAATCATGCGTGCAGATATTCACCCCGCCTATGGCGATGTTGCTGTGACCTGTTCTTGTGGCAACAGTTTTGTGACCCGTTCCACCTTATGTAAGCCCATTCACCTGGATGTATGTTCAAAATGCCATCCGTTTTATACTGGAACCCAGAAGGTTCTGGATACCGGTGGTCGGATTGATAAATTTAATCAGCGCTTTGCAGGTCGTTCGTTCAAAAAGGCCTGATCATTGGTGATAGCCGTGTTATCGGCGGTCTGTGCGTAAAACCCGCCCTGAACGGTGGGTTTTTGTGCATGGGCTAGCGAACACTGGTTTTAAACTGCCGATTTTCCAGAGTCAGTAGCAGTGCGTCACCTGAATCCAGTGGACCTACTCCTTGGGGAGTGCCGGTCATTACCACATCCCCGGGTTCCAGACGAAAACACTGACTGATTTCCATGAGCAGCTTTTCAAACGAAAACAGCATTAGGGCCGTATTTCCAGTTTGCCGGCGTTTTCCGTTGATGTCCAGAGAAAATTGCAGGGGTTCCCAGGGGGATAATTCTTCAGCGGGGATAAAGGCAGACAGTGGCGCAGCACCGTCAAACGCTTTGGCTCGTTCCCAAGGGTGACCTGCCTGTTTGAGTTGTTCCTGTAAGTCCCGCAAGGTCAAATCCAGGCCGATACCCAAGCCGGCAACGGCTTGCCTGATCTCAGTGGGGGTGGCGTGGGACAGGGGGCGGTGAATGAGCAGGGTAAGTTCGGTCTCAAAGTGGCAACAACCTTCGGCCCTGGGCCAGTCAATCGGCGATTCCAGTGGCACGACGGCACTGGCAGGCTTCATAAACAGAATAGGTCGTTGTGGTACCGCATGCCCAAGTTCCAGTGCGTGTGCTGCATAATTACGTCCGACGCACACCACCTTACCGACCGGTAATTCGGGGTGCCCGGGGGTTAACCAGCGGTGCAGAATACTCATGGGCTGTAGTCCGGTATTTGTTACATTCTCCAAGAGGCTGACGGAATGTTTCGGTCAGGCAGTATTTTTTAGCACGTGTTCCAGCAGGAATATCCGGTCTTCACCAAAAAACATGTCCTCGTCAAGGAAAAAACTGGGAACACCAAAAGCACCACGCATCACCGCCTCGTCGGTGGTGTCTTTGAGCGCCAGTTTGATGGCTTCTGTCTGGGTTTTCAGCACGATTTCCTGGCCCATCAGGTCCACTAGTACCGCCGGATCGGCAATATTTTTGTTTTCTACCCAGTAGGCTTCAAACAAGGCCATGGCGGTTACATCGAGAATATCGGGCTCTACGGCATGCAGGCAGCGCATGGCCTGTAAGGTGTTGGCCGGGAATACGCCGGGCATCTGGAACGGAATACGGTAATAGGCGCAGAGTCGTTGCAGGTCCTTAATCAGGTAAGGGGCACGTGCGGGGACGCTGATAGGTGGGTTATTCTGTGTGGCTTTAAAAATGCCACCTACGAGCACCGGACGCCAGCGAACCTCAGCCAGCGGTTTCAGGCGTTGTAACTGCGTGGCGGCAATATAGCTGTAGGGACTGCCCACATCAAAAAAAAATTCGACGATGCGCATGGAGATTCTCCCAAGTGGCGACGCTAAGCAAATATTTTCCCTGGATTCATTATATCACAGGGGTCGAAGACCTGTTTGATCGCTTTTAAATACTCGATTTCTTCCGGCGAACGGCTGTAGCTCAAGTACGGTTTTTTGGTCAGACCGACACCGTGTTCGGCAGAAATTGAACCTTGATAGCGTTTGACCGTCTCAAATACCAGTATATTGACATCTTGACAGCGTTGCAGAAAATCAGCCAGGGGGCAGTGATCCGGTTTTAGAATATTCAGGTGCAGATTACCGTCACCAATATGGCCAAACCAGACGACATTCCAGTCAGGGTAGTGTTGTGCCACCAGGTGATCCAGGTCGCGGATAAAGGCAGGGACGTGGCGGATCTGTACTGAGATATCGTTTTTATAGGGGGTGTAACGGGAGATGGTTTCAGAGATATCTTCACGCAGGCGCCAGAGGTTTTTGAACTGGGTCTCGCTCTGGCTGAGAACGCCATCAACGATCCAGCCCCGGTGCATTGCTTCATCAAAACACTGCATGGCCAGTTCCAGTAGCGCAGGTTGCGCTCCGTCAAACTCCAGCAGGACATAGAACGGACAGACTGCAGGGAACGGGCGATTCAGCCCGGTATGGCGAGTCACCAGATCCAGAGCCAACTCCGAGAAAAATTCAAAGGCAGTCAACTCCAAGTGATGCTGGAAGCAGTCAAGCAGCGCCATGATGGCTGCAAATTCGGGAACCCCCAGCACCATGACCTGGGGTTGTGTTGGTGGTATGGTCAACGCTAAGGTAGCTTCCACTATACACCCCAAGGTGCCTTCGGAGCCGATAAACAGATGCCGCAGATCGTAGCCCGTGGCGTTTTTCATCATCCCGCCATTTAAATCGAGCAAGTCGCCTTTGCCGGTAACGACTTTAAGTCCCATAACCCAGTCGCGGGTCATTCCATAACGAATGACCTGAATGCCTCCGGCGTTAGTGGCGATATTTCCACCAATCTGACTGGAACCTGCGCTTGCAAAATCAACAGGATACAGTAAACCACGTTGCGCTGCATACGCTTGCACCTGTTGGGTGATTACCCCGGCCTGCACCCGGAGCATACGATCTTCCGCTATGAATTCCAGAATCTGGTTCATCCGTTCAAAACTGACGACTATTTCCCCTTGTTGAGCCACGGCACCACCGGACAGACCGGTTCTTCCGCCGGAGGGAACCAAAGCCCAGTGCTTGGCTGCGGCCAGACGCACCAGCGCCTGGACTTCCTCCGTGGTTTTGGGAAAAACCACAGCCACTGGCGCTGGGGTAAAAATTCGGGTCCAGTCAACACCATAACGCTGAAGTGCTTCAGGATCCAGACGAATCTGTTCGCCAGGCATTACCGTGGTCAACTGCGAGAGAAGGTCAAGGTCACTGGTGGTTGTCATCGAGCCACTCCGGAAACATTATTTTCAGATGGGTTGAGCCTAGCATACTGGAATATTTAGCCTTTGTTCAGTGTTTTTTGCAAGCGGCTGCTCCTGTAGCGCCTTGCGTCGCCGGTCTTGCAGTTAATGATGATCATAATCTCCGCGGTGACGTTCAATTTCCCGGACAAAACGGGCGATGTGTTGGTAGGCTTTGCGGGCTTCCGGCACGAATGCGGCAAATAGTGGAAAAACATGGGGCATGGCATGCCATTCTTCGTAAACCACAGGAACCCCCATCGCCCGTGCCCGTTCGGCCACCCGAAGGGCATCGTCGCGCAAGACTTCTGTGGAACCGACCATGATCATCAGTGGGGGGAAGCCAGACAGATCGGCTCGGGCCGGGGAAACCCAAGGATGTTCGGGGTCTACGCCCTGAGAGACAAAACGGCCCACGCTGGACACTGCCCGAGAGGCAAACATGGGGTCGTGGTTCTTGTTGGAACGCATCGAATCACTGGACCCGGTAATGTCTGTCCACGGCGACAGACAGATGCAGGCGGTGGGCAGAGGCAGCCCCTGATGCCGTAGGGATTGCATGAGCACCAGTACCAGATTGCCACCGGCCGAATCGCCTGCCACCAGAATATTATGGGGTTTGAATCCACGTTCGATCAGGTGGGTATAAGCCGTTACGGCATCTTCCAGCCAGTGTCTGAACTGAAATGCGGGGGCCATGCGATAATTGATGGCCAGCACCGGACGTTTGCAGGCCAGCGACAATCGCCAGGTAATCGGGCGGTGCAGTGCAGCGGAACTGAAAAAATAGCCACCGCCGTGCAGATACAGCAGCACCTTATTCTCGTCCAGAGAATTACCCGAACGTACCCATTCACCGGTGAAGTGATTAAATTCTATAGAATGAATGTCTACGTGACTGGGCAAAGCGCTCATCAGGGGGGCGGTCAGGTTATAAAGACGTTCTGCCAGCCAGATGCTGCGTTGCGAGACTTTGACGTGCGCCAGCACCGGTTTGATCGTGGCTTTGAGTGTCAGATTCAGGGCCATGGCCTGCCAACTTAACGGTTCATGAATCCGCCGGTGGTGCGGATGCCAGTCGCTGGATTTTTTGGGAGCGGTGTTGGTCGGGGAAGTCATAAGCAATTGCTCTCAGGCCGGGGAATCAAAGGAAGACGTCAGCACTCTTATACTATTTATCGACCGCATCTGGCAATCTTTTAGATTTCTGTGCACAATACGGAGAGCAGGATAACTGGTGGCCCTGTTTTCTTGCAGGGTTTTCGGCTATCCTTAGACAAACACCCCCTGATTGAGGTGCCTTTTTCCTTGAACAATGCCGTCAATGGCGCTTTGCAATGGACTATTGAACCCTACGATCCTGATCGTGTGGCGGTGGTATGTGGTCAGTTGCATGAACACCTCCGCATGATTGAGCAATTGCTGGGCGTGGTGATACAGCATCAGGAACATCACTTCATGGTGCGGGGGCGTCAGGCACAGCTGGCGCTTGATGTTCTGATGCGTCTCTATCGGGAAAGTGCAGGACGTCAGTTTTTTCTGGCAGAAGAGGTCCATGTATTGTTGCGAGCCAGCTTGCAACACGGTGTTACTGACGGTGGCACTCAAGGGGCCGTGGTGCTGAAGACCCGCAAGGGGGTGGTCACTCCGCGGGGGCAGCGGCAGCAGTCGTATGTGGAAAATATCTTTAAATCGGATATCAGTTTTGGTGTGGGCCCGGCTGGAACCGGGAAAACCTGGCTGGCGGTGGCCTGTGCGGTGCATTTGCTGGAAACAGAATCCATCAGTCGGTTGCTGCTGGTTCGGCCCGCTGTAGAGGCTGGGGAAAAGCTGGGTTTTCTGCCAGGGGATCTGACAGAAAAAATCAATCCCTATCTGCGGCCGCTGTATGATGCACTTTATGAAATGCTGGGGTTTGAACGGGTTGGCAAACTGATTGAGAAAAATATTATTGAAGTGGCTCCGCTGGCCTATATGCGCGGGCGGACACTAAACCGTTCGCTGGTGATCCTTGATGAAGGTCAGAATACGACGCCTGAACAGATGAAAATGTTTCTTACCCGTCTGGGGTACGGTTCCAGGGCGGTTATCACCGGAGATATTACCCAGGTGGATTTACCGCACGGGCAGCAGTCCGGGTTGCGCCATGCCATGGAAGTGCTGGCGGGACTGGAGCATGTGCCGTTTACCCTGTTTACCTCGGCTGATGTGGTGCGTCATGCGCTGGTGCAAAAAATTGTTGAAGCCTATGACCGCTGGGATCTGGCACATTCACCAGTGTCGATGAAACAGCGACGGTCGCCGCATGACACTCATCGTTGATCTGCAGGTGGCCATGGCGGGCCTTGAGCCGCCAGCGCTCGACTGGTTAACTACCTGGTTAGGGCGCTGCCTTCCTGCGACAAGCAAAGGGTTTGAATTGACGCTGCGGCTGGTGGATGCTCAGGAAATGCAGTTCCTTAATGCCACCTACCGGGGACGAGACGCTGTCACTAATATCCTGTCATTTACCGCCGATGTGCCAGACGTGGTGGCGGCGGGCATGGAGAGGCAGTACCTTGGGGATTTGGTGCTTTGCTGGCCGGTAGTGCTACAGGAGGCGGCGGCGCAGCACAAATCGATTGAAGCACATCTGGCGCATTTGCTGGTGCATGGATGTTTACATCTGCAAGGATGGGATCATCAGGAGACGGAGGAGGCGGAGGGGATGGAAGCTGAGGAAATTCGTGTGTTGCAGGAGGGTGGCATTGGCAACCCTTATCAGTATCAAGGAGTTGAGTAAAACGCATCATGAGTGAGGAACGATCCAGGGAAATGTCGTGGTGGGATCGGCTGACCGCTTCGCTGAGTGGTGAGCCGCAAAGCCGGGAGGATCTGCTGCATTTGATTTACAATGCCTCAGAACGTGGGCTGGTGGATTCGGAAGCGCTGTCGATTATTGAATCCACCCTGCTGGTGTCAGAGCGTCAAGTCCGAGAGATCATGGTGCCGCGGGCACAGATGATCAGTATTCGAGACGATGAGCCATTGCAGGACTTTTTGCCGTTGCTGCTGGAAACAGCGCATTCGCGGTTTCCGGTGCTGGCCGATGATGATTCTGATGAAGTGGTCGGTATTCTTTTTGCCAAAGATCTGTTGCGGCGTTTGCTGGGCGATGTTCCGGAAAAATTCCAGTTAAAAGACTTTCTGCGGCCTGCGCTCTTTGTCCCGGAGACCATGCATCTGGACCGGTTAATTAGAGAGTTTCGTCTCAAACAAAGCCATATGGCTATTGTGGTTAATGAGTATGGGGATGTGGTGGGTCTGGTGACGCTGGAAGATGCACTGGAGCAGATTATTGGTGATATTGCCGATGAACACGACCATCAGAATGAAGAAGATCCGCATATCAGTGAACTGAGTGAGGGCATGTATCAGGTATCGGCGATTACCCCGCTGGAAGAATTCAATACATTCTTTGCCACGCATTTCAGTAATCATGATTTCGACACCATAGGAGGCATTATCACCAGTGCTTTTGAACGGATGCCGACTGTTAATGAAGTGATTCAGTTGTCGGGGCTGAGGTTTCGCATCACGGCGGCGGATTCACGGACCGTACGGCAGCTTGAGGTGAGCCGTTCTTCATGAAGCCCCATTGGTACCAGCGAGTAATACCCACGCCTTGGCCGCTTCGTTCCATGGGGGTGGTGTTTTTCGCCGGGATTTGCTTTTGTTTGGGGCTGGCCCCTTGGGACTGGTGGGTGATCAGTCTGGTGAGTGTTGCCACCCTTGCCATTCATTTAAAAAACCGCACACCACTCCAGTCCTTCTGGCTGGGCTGGAGTTATGGTTTTGGGGTGTGGTTGACGGGGGTCTCCTGGATCTGGGTGAGTATTTACCAGTTTGGCGATACATCAGCCATTCTTGCGGCATTGATGGTGGCCATTGTGGCGGTCATCATGGGCTTTTTGACGGCGGTTCAGTGCTGGCTGTATGGGATATTAACCATGGATCGCTGGCCTGTACTGGGTTTTACGGCACTATGGGTTGTATTTGAATGGTTGAGGTCGTGGTTGCTGACCGGTTTTCCCTGGCTTTATCTGGGATACGGCTTTCTTGATACGCCACTGGCCGGCTACGCACCGGTGGGTGGCGTATTTCTGGTCAGCGCCATGGCGTTATTACTGGTACTGCACTGCATTCGCCTGCGCTGGGCAAGTCTGCTGTGGATGTTGCTGATTCTACTGGGCGGACACCTGTTAAATGGCCATGCATTTACCCGTCCCTGGGGCGCACCTTTAGCCATCAGCATTGTGCAGGGAAATATTCCTCAAGACACCAAATGGGAAGAAAGTCGTCAGGACGCCATCCTGAATATTTACCGTCAGATGTCAGTCAGTGAATGGGGACGAGATCTGGTGCTGTGGCCAGAAGCGGCGATTACCCGGTTTTATGACGAGGCGATCGACGACCTGGAAAATCTTGATGCCGTGGCGGCAAAACACCATTCAGCGTTGATTACCGGTATTCCTTATGCCACCCCGCCGCCGTACCGTTATTACAACAGTGTGCTGGCACTGGGGACAGGGCGTGGATTTTACGAGAAACAGCAGTTGGTGCCTTTTGGAGAATATATTCCATTTGAGGCGCAGTTGCGGGGGTTGATGCCTTTTTTTGATTTACCCATGTCCAGCTTTAGTTGGGGATCCTCCAGGCAGCAGCCGATGTTGGTGCAAGAAATACGGGTGCAACCGTCCATCTGTTATGAAGTGGCCTACCCGCAACTGATGCAGAGCGAAGCGAGCAAGGCGGATTTAATGATTACCATCAGTAATGATGCCTGGTTTGGACGATCGCATGGGCCATGGCAACATTTTGAGATGGTGCGGATGCGTGCCCTGGAATCCGGACGTTATTTTCTCAGTGGCACTAACAATGGGATAACTGCGGTGGTCAATCCTAGGGGCAAGGTGGTGGCAATGGCACCGCAGTTTAAAGCGGTGGTACTGCGTGCGCAGGTTTACCCCATGCGTGGCTTGACTCCGTGGTTGGTCATCGGCAACCGACTGGTATTAATACCGTGTTTTTCGGTGTTGCTGCTGGCGGGAGGAAGGAGCCTGAGCCGGCGCTATCGCCGCCGGATTTGCTGAGGACTTGAGCAGTGGCTGCAACAAGACCATCCCCTGAGCGTTGGGGCTGAGCAGTTGCCAGAGTTCCTGCTGACAGCGTTCCGCCTGTTCGGCGAACTGCCAGGGGGGGTTGATGAGCAACAAGGCACTGCCATTGAGGCCAAGGGTATTGTCAGGCGTATACAGACACAGTTGCGCCAGAAGTATTTCCTTGACGGCCGCAGGCCAGGATTTACGTTCCAGACGGTGCTGCAGATGTTGCAGATCGCGAAGGTCTTTAATGGGGAGCCAGAGCAGATAAACCCCTTGTGGCCAACGGGTCAGCAGTGTCTCCAGATGTTGCACCAGTGCCGCCAGGCTGTCCTGCTCGCTTTCGTAGGGGGGGTCGATCAATACCAGACCCCGATGCTCCGCCGGAGGTAACAGGGCGTGCAGCCCTTCCCAGGCATCGCGCTGATGTACTTGACAGCAGGGCATGGCTCTGGCCCAGCGCTTCAACGTCGCCGCCTCCTCCGGTTGCAGTTCCATTAAAATATGCCGATCCTGTGCCCGTCGCATGCGCTGGCAAAATACCGGAGAGCCGGGATACCCTTCAGGATGTTGTTGCTCCTGACGCCACTGCTGTACCGTGGCCAGATACTGTTGCAGCCAGGGGTGTTCGGGAGATGTCTTCAGCAAGGCACCAATGCCACGTTTAAATTCCAGAGAGGTCTGGGCTTCACGGCCTCCCAGATCATAAAATCCACAGCCGGCATGACTATCGACCATACATAACGGGGTTGGTTTTTTTTGCAGATACTGCAATAGCGCCAGTAAAAATACATGCTTGTGAACGTCGGCAAAATTGCCGGCATGGTATGCGTGTCGATAATTCATGAAACAGGGGCCTGAATGCAGGAAAAAGGCAGGAAGATCACCATTTTCCAGAACCTAAGGGGATAGCATCCTAACAGAGAATCATGGCACTGAACAGAGCGCCGGAGTAGCGGCCGCTTAACTCATTGGGCCTTGAGGTATTGAAAATCCGGTTTTTCTGTGAGTGCCGGGCATGTATGCAACTTGTTTTCTATGGCCTTGATGGCCGTGGCCGACTGATCGATACCGACCCAGCGACGTCCTGACAGGGCGCTGGCCAGCAAGGTGGTGCCACTGCCGGCAAAGCAGTCAAGTACATGACTTCCTGCATTGGAAGAGGCATTAATGATCAGTCGCAGTAGTGCAAGATTTTTTTCAGTGGGATAGCCCGGGTGAGCCGGATCCTTGAAATCCCAGATATCCTGAATTTTTTTTCCTTGATGTTCATCGGCATAAATGATACGACGGGGGTTTCCTGTCGAACTCCATTCAATGAATCCGTTGTTATCCAGTTGATCCAGTTCGTCAGGACTGGTGCGCCAATGCCTGCCTTTGGGAGGATACAGTCCTTTCCAGGCTTGGGCTGTAGGCCCGTGCTGAGTTTCGCCGGGGGCATGGACAGGCACCGTGGTGTATCTTCTGCCATGGGCGTCAATTTTTTTAAACAGCCGGAAAATCTCAGCGTCGTTTAAAGGAGAGGTCGGTTCATTCCAGAGAAAATTTCTGGATTTTGTGTAGAACAGAATCATGTCTTTAATGTTGCCATAGGCATTCCTGCGGAAGTTCTTCGGATTGCATTTAATGCGGGTAATGTCGTTTCTGAAATTCTCGGTTCCGAATATTTCATCCAGGATGACTTTTACGTAATGACCGATTTTATAGTCAATGTGCAGATAAAAAGAACCATTGTCGCTCAGTAATTCCCGGATAACGATGGCTCTTTGTCGGATAAATTCAATAAATTCAGCACCTTTTACAAAATCATTGTAGGCAACTGCATCGGCATTTGATTTACTGATGGTGGCGGATCGGTGGGTGGAACTGCGGAATGAATGGCCGGTTGCAAAGGGAGGGTCTATATAGCACAAATCAAAACGCAAAGGACTGTCCAGCAAGGTGCGCATGATCGGGAGGTTGTCGCCTTCAAGCAAGGCATTTTTTTCGGTGTTAAAGTGAGTGGGGAAGGAGGCTTTCGGGCCATTTAAAATGTCCAGGATCCCGGATTTTCCGGGATAGTGAAGTTCCATGCGCTTGGCTCCGTTAAAAACTACTATAGAAACAGAATAACATCCTGAATCTGAAATTAAAAATCAATGCCGTTGTTTGCGGGTTATCAGTGAATCATAAAACTACGTGTGTATTGATTGAGGCATCGGAATACCGCTGAAGTCCGGCAGGATGGGTGAGCAGCGAACGGGTGCAATTAAAGCGGAGCGAGTGTTAAATAGGATCGCAGTACTTGTTCCAGCGCCTCAATTGACAGTGGTTTACTGAGAAAATCATTCATACCGGCTTCCATACAACGTTCCCGTTCCCCTTCCATGATATTCGCCGTCAGCGCAATAATCGGGACGGCACTGGCGGTGGGAGTCAGTTGCTGCAGACGGCGGATTTCCCGGGTAGCGGTAATACCGTCCATGTCAGGCATCTGGCAATCCATAAAGATAATCGCATAACTGTTTTGCAGGTAAAACTTGACCGCTTCCAGTCCGTTACGTGCAATATCGACATCAAGGCCGAATTTTTCCAGCATCTTCCCTGCGACTTTCTGATTGACCAGATTGTCTTCGGCCAGCAACACTTTCTTGCCATGTCCCAGTTCTGGGTGTGAGTTAATGGTTCGTTCGGTATGGGTGTCTTCTGCGTGTAATTCCGGATCGAGCAAATGGCTCATGCAACGAATTAACTGATCAATACGCAAAGGCGAGGTCAGTGCCACTTCAAACCCATTTTCCCGTAGGCGGTATTGCTCCGCACGCATGACCGGAGGAAGTAACAAAATGACGTGAGTGTGCTGTAACCCCCGATCTCCCCGAATAAACCGGCCAAGGGTCAGGCCATTGATGTCACTGATGGCATGGTCAAGAATAGCGATCTGAATCGGCATGCCGCGTTGACGGGCTGAATTGAGGGTACTGAGTGCCGTGCGCGCGCTATCGGCTTCCTGAACCATCATGCCTTGTTGTACCAGTGCTTCTGTAATGATCTTGCGTTGCAGGGGATCCGGATCAACGATTAAGACCCGTTGGTTGGGTGTATTGATGGTCGTATTGAGGGAAGCGGTGGCCTGACGGGGCAGGCCCAGTTCCATCCAGAAGGTGGATCCTTGACCAAATTCACTGTTGACGCCGACCTGGCCGCCCATCATCTCGCTCAACGCCTTGCAAATGGCCAGTCCCAGTCCGGTTCCGCCGAAACGCTGATTACTGGAGGAAAATGCCTGACTGAAGCGGTGAAAGAGGACACTGGCCCGGTCGGCAGGGATACCCATGCCACTGTCAATCACGCTAATGCGTAGCCGCACCGACTCCGGGGTCACAGAAAGAGCACTGACATCAATGAGAATATGCCCGGTTTCCGTAAACTTGACCGCATTACTCAGGTAGTTGAGTACAATCTGCTTGATTCGGCCTTCATCCCCAATGAGAAAACGCGGGCACTGCGGATCATAACGCAACAGCAGTTTTAGTTTTTTCTGCTGGATTTGTGGTGTGATGAGTTCACTGGCTTCTTCAAGGGCATGCAGCAGATCCATTGAGTGAGGTTCAATGGTGAGTTTGCCGGCTTCAATTTTAGAGAAATCGAGAATATCGTTGATAATGGTCAGCAGTCCTTGGCCAGACTGGTAAATAGTTCGGGCATAATCTTTTTGTTCGGCATTCAGTGGAGTGTCGGTCAACAGTTGCGCCATTCCCAGAATGCCGTTCATCGGCGTACGGATTTCATGCGACATAGTCGCCAGAAATTCCGATTTGGCATGCGTTGCCGCTTCCGCCTGATCACGCGCCCGGATCAGTTCTTCTTCCACTCGTTTGCGCGACGTAATGTCACTCAGGGTGCCAGCTGAGCCGATGGGTTGTCCGGTCTCGTCGTATTGCGTTGACAGCCACACATCCATCCAGCGAATTTCTGCCCGGGCATCCTGGAAACGCAATTCAGTACGTGCAGAATCCGTTTTCATGCGTCTGACGGGATCCAGCAGTTGTTCAAGATGGGCCAGATCTTCTGGAAAAATATGCACACTGAAATGTTGACCTAAACTGTCCGCCAGTGCAAAACCAGTAATGACTTCCCATGCCGGGTTGAGAAAAGTCCAGTGGCCGCCGGTATCCGTCTGGAATATGACTTCACGGACCGCATTGACCACCTGACGGTATTGCGCTTCAGAACGGAGAATACGTTGACTTTGTTCGGAAAGACGGTGCGCTGACAGATTAAGTGCACTGTTCAGATCGCGGATTTCCTGGGTAGAGGCATCAATATGAATTTGAGTCTGCCCTTGATAGACGTCGAGACTTTGGGCAAACTCCACCAGTTTTTGCAATTGACGCAGGGGTTTGGCCAACTGCATCCAGAAATAGAAAGAAGTGAGACCCGCCAGCAAAAAGGCGATCCAGAGTTGACTGCGCAAGGAGCGAAGATAATTGTTGGCTTCAGCCGAGGTATCGAAAACCATCTCTACCCACCCCTGATTGGCAATGGGATGCCAGATAATCAGGTTGCCTTGCTGTTCAGTCAAACTGCCTTCGGGATCTTTTGGCGGATTCAGCAACAACTGGTCATTGCTGAACAGAGGTTTTAATCCCGGTGTATGCCGGACAACCACCAGCGAGCGCCCCTGATTATCAGTGACCAACAGTTGCACCACCTGATCAAAGGCAGCGGTTTGCTGCATCAAACTATGCAAGGTGGCCAGATCATCGGTTTCAATCGCCGGGGTGCTGGCTGTTGCAAAATTATTCATCACCAACAAAGCCAACTTATGGGCACTGACGACACTGATTTCTTTTTGTTTCTGATAGACCGTCCAGCCAAAGGCAATCAATGCCACACTGAGCGATAAAAAGGCCATGAGCGCCACTTGGCGGGCCAAGGACTGGGGCACCAGTTTTTTATGAACATGAATCCTGAAAGGAAAATTAAGCATAGCACCCAGATATTCCAGCACAGTATGAACCTTGTGGTTTTTCCCTTTCCACACTTTTATTAAGCGTAGTTTGCCTTTCTGTTTCTGCTGATGGGCTTTTTTAATGGTTCAGTGGGGGCATCGAAGGGCGTGCACTATCCTCACAACAGGCAGCCTCCGGTAATCTTGACTGACCGGTTCACGACCCTGCTTTACCCAATCAACTGTGGATTGATCGGCTTCAGGCTCGCAGTGTGGTGACCGCTGCGTCTTGACGCACACATGATTTGACCCAGTGCCCGCTCATTTTTTTGACCCACATCTTGGAATGAAAGCATTAATGGGAATTGGCTTCCTCCTTGTCAAAATTGTAGCCGGTTGTGTCTGCATTGAAACTGCGAAAAAAAGCTATTATTTCCTCTGTTGTTCTAACCTCTGAAGACGCAAATGAGTGCAATTGTTGTTCTTTAAGAAACTTGATAAAATAAATAACTTCTTTCTGTTTTTCTATGGGCAGGGAAATTGCCTCACGTGCAATAATGTCAACGAATTCCATAGGGTGTATCCATTTTTGCAATTAGTGAATTACGGTAAAAAATAATATTCAATAAACTGATGTAGTTGCCAAACTCGATATGAGATCTGTATTTCTGCCGCCAGGCAGGAAAACAGAAATATTCATTGGGTTGTTTATGGTATAATGAATAAACGAAAGCAGCAAGATGGCACATTATTTATGAATCATATCCTGTGCAATCAAGTGATACAACGTTGGCATGTTGTTCAGCAGGAACTGATTCCCGATGCGTTGGAACAGACTGGGTGTCTGACTCTGAAACTGGAGCAGATGATCCATGTTCCGGAATGATTTTGCATTGAAGAATATACGTCATCATGGTGTTGACTAGGTCGGCCACCGCATGAGCGTGGATGCCTAGCGAATGCTTGTCGTGGACAAGGCGGTTCTGGGAATCACCACTAAGGTTTGATCGATCGGTTGGCTATTATCGCAAACATCCCTCGGAAGCTGCTTTATCCGTACACACATACATTCGATGAGCTTTGCCAGAGTTAGTTGGCCGAACGTATTTACGAACAATTTATCAAGGGTAATCTGGGCGATCAACTGATTGGGCCTATTAGCCGTGATGGTACAGCGATTGATGCACAGTGCGCCCGAACAAAGCTACCCATGCAAAGCCAGGCAGCGGTGGATACTGAATTTAAGCGTAAACTTGGATGTCTGCGTCTGCCCCACGGTGAGAGGCACCCTGCGGTTGAGGCATCCTCAATTCAGCGTCAGTGACATCAGGCACTGGTCAAAATGAGCAATGAGCGCTGAAATTTCCAGGCAGTGTGATCGGCAACGCTCAATGGTATAATGTAGTGGCTGCTTTGAGTTTCGGCGGCAATTGGAATACAAGTCGGCGATGTGCGACGGTCAGATTATCGTGGCGGATCGGTTTTGCATCAGCATCAAGATATGCTCGACATGTGGGCATAAATTTAGCGATCGTCTTCTGCTGTTGGTGCGTGAAGTGGACGTGTCCGGTTTGTGACAGAATCCACGATCGTAACGTGAACGTAGTGAGCAATCATGAAAAACATGACTGAGAGTTACACAGTATCAGCCTGTGGAGAGGAATGGTCTGATCTGCATCGCAAGACGAAGACGAAACAGGTAGCTGTGAAGCGGGAAGTCCGCTTTGTTTCTGTTTAAGCAGGAATAAGCAAGCCTGATGGAACGGTACAATAAATGATCCCTATGCGCCGACAATACGGGTTTTTCAACAGAGAAGAATCTGCTATGCTGCACCACTGACCAAAGTCTTTTTTTATCATGCACAGTTACCCCGGATTAAAGCAGGATCATTTCATGTCTCGACGATTAACCCAGTGGTGGAAGCGGCATTACGGACTGTTGAGTCTTCTGTTGAGTTGCAGCCTCTGGGTGCCGGGGGGGGCATGGGCGGGGGATCCTGACCAGAATACGATTCTTGCCGCCGGATGGCATTTGGCTAAAGATGATCATATTCACCACATACAGGCTTATTTACGGCAGGATTCGGGGAAACGTTTAAAAAGTTTTCTGATTGAAGCTGATTTTTCGGCAGATCCGTCGCTGGTGGCGGCTGTGTTTACGGATTTTGATCACTATTGTGACTGGATCTATCGTTGTGGTGAAGCCCGACTGTTGCATCGGATATCGGATACAGAATACCAAGTGTATATTATCCACCGTGCCCCTTATGGGATCACTGACCGGGATACGATTATTCATGGAGTGGGTTTTCGTGATGAGAAACGCCATGCAGTGGTGATCAGAACATGGGAGGAGCAGCATTTGTTGCCGGATCAGCCGCATTATATCCGGATGATTAATGAAGAAATGGAGTGGATTTTCAGTTCCAGAGGGCCGGGTAAAGTGCACCTGGAACTGGTTGGGTATGCGGATCCGGGTGGATGGATTCCGCGCTGGATTGATAACCTGGTGCAACTGGATGCCCCGTATTATTCCGTGCGTGGTTTATTGCGTATGTTCAAGCGACCTGATTATGCGCAGACAGTGCTACCGCCGGATGTGCAAAAACTCTGGGTTAATTTCGATACTTTGACGCCGGGGAGTTGATGTGGGTGGGGTTTGGTTGTATTCCCTCTCTCACCCCGGAATGCTACAATCGCGTATATGGCGGCGAGCACTACCAGCTCGTTGTAGTTCCCTCTCTCACCCCGGAATGCTACAATACTACGGTCAATCCGAATATTCGTTTGCACGTTGTAGTTCCCTCTCA
>JAJXWR010000128.1 GCA_021781515.1 Pseudomonadota bacterium | reverse complement strand
ATTTGAGAAAAAAGCAATAAATTTCATGGCAATGCTGAACTTTGCAGCAGTTATGCGTTGGTTACGGTAACTGCTGTGCTAAATGTCAACAGAGCCTAGGGTGAGCGAATGCAGTTTACGTATTTATTTTGTAACAATAATCAGCTATAATTCAACTATGTACAACAATGCCGTTTCATATAACTCGAACGGTAATGTCACCTGTTCCTGCAAATACCCTGCGGTTTGGTATCGCATTGGAAGTCATCAAACAATATATTGAACAACAGAAATACGTCTAATGGCAAAACCAAAGCAGCAAATTCATGTTGTAGAATTGGCGCTGGATACCACAGGCGAGGATAATCGTCGTATAGAGGGTATCCTTGAAGCGGCCAAGCGACTGATTAACACAACGCTTTTGGCACCGTTGTCGTCGAGCCGCTCCTTTGCAAAAAGGGACACTCGATGGGTCGCCAAAGGGAGGAACGTCGAGTCCTTGGAGCAGTTTGCGTCAAAAGTTCTCTGCTTGGTCTGAGTAGGAGTAATATCCTATGCCCCAAGATAAACAGAGAACCCCCTGGCTTTATCCATGGGGAGTGTCAGAACCGCTTTGATGACAGGGAGAAGCCGTGCAACACACTGGAAAACTACATAGAATGGCGCTCTTATGCTACATTAACCGTTATTCTCTGGCTGAATACATTAAATTACGTTTTTTCAGAGATGCCGTGTCATCGTTTTTAGTGAGAATTCCATGAAGAGCCTTACCCTGTTTGAAGCCTCTACCCACAAATGGATTGTTTTAGGTCGGGATGCGGAAAAACCTGAAAAGATCATTGATACCAATCAATACCTTATTCAGACCGCTGATGCCGCCATGATCCTGGATCCGGGAGGCGTTGAACTGTTTGCGCCCATGCTGGCTGCGATTCTTAAAGAAATTCCGCTGCATAAAGTAACGCATTTATTTGCTTCCCATCAGGATCCGGATATTATCTCTTCCTTGGGGTTGTGGGATGAAGTCCTGAAAAATGCGACCTTGTACTGCCCGTGGCTCTGGGAAGGTTTTGTCCGACATTTCGGGATGAACTCGATCAAATTTGCCGCCATAGAAGACCGTGGCGGCCGGATGGCGCTTGGGCCACTGGAACTGGAATTCGTGCCGGCGCATTACCTGCATTCTTCCGGGAATATTCATGTTTATGATAGCCTTTCAGGCATTCTCTTTTGTGGTGATGTGGGGGCTGCACTTGAACCCCCGGAGGCCCCGATGTTTGTGGAAAACTTTGAGGAACATATCCCGAAAATGCGCTATTTTCATCAGCGCTGGATGCCTTCCAACGAAGCCAAACAACACTGGATTCGCCGGGTACGTAAATTAAAAATCACCATGTTATGCCCCCAGCACGGGCGGATTTTTCGCGGTGAACAAGTCAATCAATTTCTGGACTGGTTTGAAGGACTGGAAGTGGGCTTAGGAAATTTCAATGGCTGAATTGCAACTTAACGAAGCATCGAATTTAGTAAAAGGCATTCAACTGCCTCCACGGCCGCAACTGCTGAATGATATTGCTGAAGTGTATCCGGACATTGCCAAAGTGGCTGGAGTGATTGCCACGGATCAGGGGGTCTCTGCCGGAGTGCTTCGGGCGGTCAATTCACCGCTGTATGGGCTAACCCATAAAGTTAAATCGTTGCGGCGTGCTGTGGTCATTCTCGGATTATCCAGTGTCCTGAATATTGTCAATGCCATGTTTTTGCGAGCAGCGCTGGGTAATTCCTCACACCCGCTTTTTCCCAGTTACTGGCAAAGCTGCACCGATACCGGCATCGCCTGTGCCAGTCTCTCCCGGCATTTGCGGCTGAACCTCGATGAACAGGCCTACCTGACCGGACTGTTTCACAACTGTGGCATTCCGCTGATGCTGCGCAAATTTCCGAACTATCCCGACGTCATGGTGCAAAGTTATGCCACTTCACAACCGGCGGCATTCGAGGAAGAACAGCTTAAAAACCAGCATCCGGCGGTAGGTGCCTGGATCGCCCATTACTGGAAGCTGCCCGATCCGGTATGTGAAGCCATACAGCGGCATCACGATGCCGGACTGTACCTGTCAGAAGGCGATCTGGCCAGAGAATCACTACTGCTGCTGGCCTTACTGAAAATCGGCGAACATGCCGCACGCCTGTTCCAGCGCCTTGGTCAAAATGACACCGATTATGAGTGGCTCCAGGTACAGCCTATGGTCGGCGAATTTCTTGGACAATCCATCAGCAATCTGGACGATCTGGTGAATATTGCCCGCACGGAAGTGGAGGATCAGAATCTGCGAGGATTATGGCCACAGTTTTAACCCCTCAGGTGTATGAGCACCCCGGGCTGTCCGTGCGGCGTCCAGGACTGCTCCTGTATCTCCCACTCGCCCCGTCCCTGCAACACCAGGGTAGAACAACGTGTGCCGTAAACAGGATTCGCAATAAACACGGCCGACAATAGCCGTTCGATCTCCAGCCCGACCCCCGTGTCGGGCAACTCGGCATCCGCCGCCGTCTGCCGGTCGGACAGCCATTGCAACCAGTGCGTGCGCACCGCAGGAAGTCCTGCCTGCAACTGTGCACGTAACCGCTGTACTTTCGGCCATGGCGTGTTCAGTGCCGCATTGGAGAGTCCGTAAACCCCAGGTGGCAGTATCTGCAAGGGGGATCCCCGGTTACTCAGCAGCCCCAATTGATCGCCTGCCCGCAACAACAGATTAAAACCGGCATAGTCCTTAAAGGAGGCGGCATGACGCTGATAAAACGCCTGAGGAGAATCCTCCGACTGGAGAAACTCCGTCACCAACCCCCCGCGCGAAGGCCCACCCCCGGGTTTCAGGCCCGGTTCACGCACATTGGTCAATGCCGCCCAGCGAGTGTCCCCGGTCAGCCCCATCCAGGTGCCCCCTGCTTCCAGATCCCGCCCCGCTACAATGCGGCTGTCACTCCAGCAGGACAAAGTCGCCGCAGGACGATCATGCCGTTCATCCCGGTTCGCCACCACCACCAGAGGCCACTCCGGATCCATCTGCCAGGCCAGTGCCAACAAACACATCGTCACGCCCTCTTAATAAATTGTGTTAATTCTATTTCAGAATTAACATAGCCCACTGCCCGTTCAGATCTATTTGCCTTAGAATAGCCGACCTGAACTTTTTTGACGAGGTTAAACACTGTGCTGGTTTACCCGCATATCAATCCGATTGCCCTTTCTCTGGGCCCCATCAAAGTCCACTGGTATGGTGTGATGTATCTCTGTGGTTTTGCCGGAGGCTGGGGTTTAGGCAACTGGCGTGCCAAACGCACTGGGTCGGGATGGACCAGCGATGCCGTCGCCGATGTCATTTTTTTTGCCGCCATGGGCGTCATTCTTGGTGGCCGCCTCGGCTATGTGCTGTTCTACGAACCGGCACGGGCACTGGCTGATCCCTTGTGGATTTTTCGGGTATGGGAAGGCGGTATGAGCTTTCATGGCGGCATGCTCGGGGTATTTGTGGCCATGTGGCTTTTTGGCAGGCAGACACAACGCAGTTTTTTTACAATTACCGATTTTATTGCTCCTTTAGTCCCTCCCGGATTATTTTTTGGACGCATTGGCAACTTTATTGGCGGTGAGCTCTGGGGACGTCCGGTGGCCGACCCATTTTTACCCTGGGCGATGATTTACCCGCACGTGGATAACCTGCCAAGACACCCTTCGGAGATCTATGAAGCACTTACCGAAGGGTTGCTGTTATTTGTCTGTCTCTGGTGGTTTTCCTCACGCCCCCGCCCGCGCATGGCGGTCTCCGGCTTCTTTCTGATCGGGTATGGGCTGGCCCGGTTCAGCATGGAGTTTTTCCGGGAACCCGATGCCGACCAAGGCTATATTCTGTTGGGTTGGGTCACCAAAGGACAACTCCTGTCGCTCCCCATGGTACTGGCTGGCATCGGGCTGCTGGGTTGGGCTTATTACCGGCAGAATGCCCATGCACGCCTATCTTGAACTGTTGCGCCATATCCGGGAACAGGGGCATTTCCGGCCAGACCGTACCGGCACCGGCACGTGGTCTGTGTTTGGCCACCAGATGCGTTTTGACCTGACTCAAGGATTTCCGCTGGTTACGACCAAGAAAGTGCACTTAAAATCCATTATTCACGAACTCCTCTGGTTTTTACGCGGTGAAACCAACGTGCATTCACTGCAGCAACAGGGAGTCAGTATCTGGAACGAATGGGCCGATGCCCAGGGAGAACTGGGGCCGGTCTACGGCTATCAATGGCGTTCCTGGCCGGGGACCGCTGGTCAAGGCATTGACCAGATCCGTCAGGTCATAAAAGAAATCAAGGAACAACCCCATTCCAGACGCCTGATCGTCTCGGCATGGAATGTCGCTGACCTACCGAAAATGGCACTGGCCCCCTGCCATCTGCTATTTCAGTTTTATGTAGCGGATCAACGCCTGTCCTGTCAACTCTACCAGCGCAGCGCCGATGTATTTCTCGGGCTTCCTTTTAATATTGCCAGCTATGCCTTGCTGACCCTGATGGTGGCACAAGTCTGTCAACTTCAGCCTGGCGAATTTATCTGGACCGGTGGAGACTGTCATCTGTACACCAACCATCAGTCCCAGACCGAACTGCAACTAAGCCGTACTCCTTTCCCCCTCCCACGAATGCAGTTGAATCCAGCGATAGACGATATTTTTGCATTCAGTTACAGTGATTTTACCCTGCTGGATTACCAGCACCACCCGGCTATCGCCGCTCCAGTGGCAGTATGAAAATCTCGCTGATCGCCGCCATGACTGACAAGCATGTCATTGGCTACCAAGGCAGACTCCCGTGGCACTTACCCGAAGATCTGGCCTTTTTCAAAAGTAAAACCATGGGCCACCCCATGCTCATGGGCAATATCACATTCAAGTCACTCCCCGGGTTATTGCCAGGACGCACGCATCTGGTACTGAGCCGCAAGGCCCCGCCTTCTTCTGCAAACACCCCAGCCAATGCGCCGGTGTATTATTTTAGCGATACCAGTACCGCACTCCATGCAGCCGCCGCATTGGACACCGAGGTGTTTATCATCGGTGGCGCACAAATCTACGCCCAGTTCCTGCCGATGGCAACCTGCCTTTACCTCACGACTATCCATGCCGAATGTCCCGGGGATACCTTTTTTCCCGACTGGGACCGAACCGGCTTCCATTTATGCCACTCCCTGCAGCTGCAGGCTGCTAACGGCCTAGAATATACCCGTCAGGTCTGGGAAGCGGGTTCAACGATCAGTTAAATGCGCCGACCCATCCGTGTCAGGCACTGCATAAGCTGGACTCCGACGTGGGATACCCCTTTGCATCAAACGATCTGTTAAGTGAAGGTGTCCGGGGAGAAAGCCATGTTATACGTTCTACGCGGTTTAGTGCTGATGGCAATGGAACGGGCCCTCCTGTCGTCGCCTCAGGAAACGGATGCACCCATGGTGTGGGGGTGACTGGTGTGCTTCAGCTTCAATTGGTATCGTCCGCTTCGCCAGAGCAGGTCAAAACGGTTTGCAGCAAAAGGCCAGCGCCAGAAAATAACCCATACCCTGCCACTGCCGGCATCGGGCCGCACTGCTTGACCGCCAGCAGCACCGGCTGCTGCATTTCTGTCGCAAACGCCAAGGCTGAGATTTCTCCGGGGTCCAGCAGGTGCCCGGGTATGCCTGAATCGACATCGGCCAGGAACGATATTGCAGAGTACATCGAATGGTATAACCAGGAACGGCCGCATTCTGCAATCAATGACAAGGCCAGAACAGGCTTACAATAATTTGTTGCCAACGATGCCAAATGCTGCCTAGAATGAATAACTCGGCGTACCCCGAACTGATACCTCAAAAGATCAGGTCTGCGCTGTTTCAACCCTTCCCGGACCCCACTTATAATTCGGGGA
>JAJXWR010000127.1 GCA_021781515.1 Pseudomonadota bacterium | reverse complement strand
ACAAAAAAGCATCGGCCAGTCGTTGCGCCAGAATTGGGGAATTTTCCACGATTGAAAGAGTTTTTTAAGTGAATGATGCGGGCCATGAGCGTACAGTTGCAACCGCTCTCCACCTTGTCGGTAAGCAATGGTTACCCCCTCCGTGGAACGTAATCCGCCTTTACCCTGAGAATATCGGGCCTGCAACAGCCGACCATCAGGCAATAAAAGTGGTACCTCCGGCACCCACGGGATCGGCGTACGGTTCACCGCTGGTGCAAGGAAGCGGCCGTAATAATACTGCTGATAAAAAAACACCTCAAAACCCCGCCACTGCCAGCGCCTGGGAAGCGCATGCGCTCCTGCCGCCAGGAGTTCCTCCACCAATCGCCGTTCAGGCACCGGGGCCTGTAAAGAATGTAGCCAAGTGCGTATCAGGCGACGTTGCAACACCACCGGGGCCAAACGCAACGGCGGATCATATAACCGGCGTCCCTGCAACACCTGCCCTCGCCAGTGCTGTTCTTCCTGGAGCAGCCAGTCCTTAACTTCCTGTACTTCGGTACTCAAAGCCAACACATGTGCTGCCGCCTGCGGCCACCGCCTTTCTAGTGCCGGCCAGATCACCTGGCGTAAATAATTTCGATCCAATTGTGTATCGGTATTGGAAGGATCCTCAATCCAGTGCAGCGACTGTTGCCTAGCCCAAGCCAGTAACTGGTTTTTTCGCCAACTGAGCAGCGGCCGCCAGCAGTCAACCGCCGTTTCCCCTTCCTGCCACTGCCCGGACGGCATCATGCCAGCCCAGCCGTCTATTCCTGTGCCTCGCACTAAACGGAACAGCAAGGTTTCTACCTGATCATCCGCATGATGTGCCAACAACAACACATCCTCCGCTTGCAAAACGGCGGCGAAGACGCCACGACGCATTGATCGGGCTTGCGCTTCCAGGCTGGGTGCCGAGGGCACCTGAACCCGATGCACCTGCAAGTCCACTTGCCATTGCTGCGTCTGTCGCTGACAATGCGACACCCAGGCATCGGCCTCCGGCTGCAATCCATGATGCACATGCACCGCCAGCAATGGTGGCCAAGACGGTTGACGCAACTGCACCAACAGGGCCAGCAATACCGTAGAGTCCATACCCCCACTGTACCCCAGCACCAGACGGCCACGCACATTCGTCATCCGGGTTTCCAGAAAGTGACCGAGTGCCGCCGGCAAATCTGGTGCATCTGCTGGATTCATCGGGACCACCACCGGCTCAGACAAGATGCACGACCTGTTCTTCGTTATTTTCTGTTCTCTGTTTTCTGTTCTCTCTATTCTCTCTATTCTCTCTATTCTCTCTATTCTCTCTATTCTCTCTATTCTCTCTATTCTCTATTTAACGCGGCGGCATGCGCAAAGCACCGTCAATACGTAACACCTCACCATTGATAAAGCGGTTACCTAAAATATGTGCAACCAGTTCGCCAAATTCCTGAGGCAGTCCCAGACGTTTGGGAAATTGTGTCGCAGCAATCAACGGCTGACTGACTTCATCGCCGGCCGCCTGCATTAGCGGGGTTGCGAAGATTCCCGGTGCAATGGTATTGACCCGAATTCCCATCCCTGCCAAATCCCGAGCCATGGGCAAGGTCATCCCGACAATCCCCCCCTTGGAGGCGCTATACGCCACCTGGCCCACCTGGCCTTCATAAGCGGCTATCGATGCCGTATGAATAATCACCCCACGTTCACCATCGTCCCCGGCTGCATTTTTTGCGATCTGTTCAGCCGCTAATCTGGCCATGTTGAAGCTGCCCAGCAGATTCACCTGCACAATGCGCTGAAACAGATCCAATGGCATTGGCCCCTGTTTACCCAAGGTTCGGCTCGCCCCACCAATACCCGCACAGTTAATCAGTGCATCAATACGTCCCCAGCGCGCCATGACCTGTTGATAAGCCGCTTCCGCCGAAGCCGTATCTGTCACATCCACCGTTGCCGCCATGGCCGCTCCGCCTAAGGTATCTGCCTGGGCAAATACACTGGCTTGTCGATCCAGTAACGCTACCCGTGCCCCCTGCACCTCAAGCACCTGAGCGGTCGCCCATCCCAGCCCGGAGGCAGCACCGGTAATCACCACTACGGAATTCTCAATCTGCATCTGCACTCACCTTCTGTACGCTGTTGACAAACAACAAATAACCGAAAACAAAAAACTGCAAGTTAGTTATTCGCGGCTAATTTTTGTTCAACAACGACCGCCGTCGCCAGCGACCACCCATAATCAGCAAATCCTGATAACGGGCGGGCATCAGCCGCGACAACCAGTCAATGGCATGCGCATCCGCACCGATCAGCACGCGGCGGCGATTCCGCCGGATCGCTTCGACGATTTCATGTGCCGCATCTTCCGATCGGGTCATAAACATTTTTTCCATTTCCAGACGGGAATTGCTGGCCGTAAAGCCCAAAGAGGTGGTCAGGCGGGCATTCGCAGCAATATTGGTTTTAATACCACCGGGGTGCACGCAACTGACGCCGATCGCTGAACCTTCAATCATCAATTCTTCCCGCAAAGACTCCGTAAACCCCTTTACCGCAAACTTGGCGGCATTGTAGGCCGATTGTGTCGGCACCCCAATAAGGCCAAATATACTGGAAATATTGACGATATGTCCTTCACCGGCGGTTTTTATATGCGGCAGGAAAGCCTTGGTGCCATACACCACTCCCCAGAAATTTATATTCATCAACCATTCAAAATCCACATAACTCATGTCCTCCACGGTCGCCCCCAGTGCCACTCCTGCATTATTGATAATGACATGAACCTGGCCATGGGTTCTGACCACCTGATCCGCCCAAGCATAAACCGCCTCACGGTTGGCAACATCGAGCGACGACGTGGACACCTGCACCCCTTTAATCCGGCAGGCTTCAGCGACCGCCTGCAATCCAGTCTCATTGATATCCGACAGCGCCAGATGACTTCCCTTGCTGGCCAACAGGCAGGCCGTGGCTTTACCAATACCCGAACCTGCCCCGGTAATTGCAACGACCTTGTCTTTAAGCTGTTTCATTGTTACCTCCTGTTTAAATTCACTACCGATCAACTACCGAAGATGAGCAAACTGGTTCGTACCGCTAAGGGCGACATCCTCCACCGTGTCCACTGATCTACAGCACAGTATAGAAACCCACGGAGGCGGGAACCATTGGCCACAATCCGGGGATTTTCAACCCGGGAAGTCAATGGTTCTGGTGACACTGCTACAGCAAAACTTAGTGCGCTGCGTTACAGGGAATGGAAAAAATCCGCCATAAAATCGACCAAATCCCGTACGGACTGCAAAGGCATGGCGTTATACAGGGAAATTCTCAGTCCACCCAGCGACCGATGCCCTTCCAGCCCGGAAAATCCGGCCAATTGGGCGGTCTGTAAAAAACGTCTTTCCAGCAGTGGGTCACGAAAACGAAACGCCACATTCATCAAAGAACGATACGGTTCCTCGGCTTGCAATTCAATCTGCTCGTACAACTGGCTCAAAAATCCGTAAACCAGCGCCGCTTTGGCCCGGTTAATATCCGCCATAACCTGCAATCCGCCAATTTCATAGCGTAACCAGCGCAACACCAGCAATACGGCATAAATCGCAAATACCGGTGGGGTATTCAAAATCGACCGGGCTTGTATCTGCCGTTGATAATCCTGATAATCCGGCAACATCAAGCCATTCACCTTCTTCCGTTCCTCCTGCGCCTGCAACCAGCTTTTACGCAGCAAAACCACCGTAACCCCCGCTGGCCCCAGATTTTTCTGCGCATGTGCGTAAATAAGGTGATACTGTGCCGCATCCAGCGGCCGCGACAGAAAATCAGACGACATGTCACAAACCCGCGGTACCTGGGCCAAACCCGGAACCCGGTGAAACTGTAATCCTTCCACCGTTTCATTAGACACAAAATGCAGAAAACTCGCTTGCGGATTATAGCTTAGATCGGCGGGTGGCAAACTATGAAACCCGGAGGTTCTACCACTCCATGGAACCTGCACCGGCCCGCACAGGCGGGCGGGCTGCAATGATTTACTACTCCAGTACCCCGTTTCCAGGTAATCTGCCGCCTGTTTCTGACCCTGTAAAAAAGTTTGCGGAATCATGCTGAACTGCTGTGTTGCACCGCCTTGCAGCAACAACACCTCCCAATCCGCATCCAACCCCGCCAGTTCACAGATCTGTTGCGTACATTCCTGTACCACCTGCAAAAACCAGTCGGATCGGTGACTGATTCCCAACAACGACAACCCCATCCCAGGAACTTCCAGCAACGCCTCCTGAAGCGAGCGCAATACAGAATCCGGTAAAATACCTGGGCCTGCTGAAAAATTATGCAAATTATTAAACTGGATCTCTGGATTCATGGTGGGTTACTGACCTGCAAGCCGATACAGCCAACGCACAACTGCCTCTTGTAATCCACGCATCGGTGCCTCTTTGTAAGGAAATAAAGTTGGAGAATCCATACGATGAACCACCATTGCCGGATCGGCTTCAAACAGCAACAAACGACCGTCCTGCAATTGCGCCATGTCCAGCAACACGTACGTCAACCCCAGACGACGACTGATTTCTGGCCAGAGCGCCGCATAGGCCTGACTCCATTGGGCAAAATTCTGCATCCATTTCTGTTCCAGTGCGCGTTTTTCGGGATTTTCATACATGCCCGCACTGACATAATGCACCATCCAGTGTGAGGAAAACGCATAATGACAGGGCCACGCACACCCATCCAGTAACGCAATGCGCATCTTGCCAAACCAGCCATCCACATTACGGTAATCAATATAGGGAGCCAGATAAAAAGCAGGTTCCGCCCGTTGTACCAGATACGCCTGCCACTCCTCGGGCTGGGTTATTTGCGCCAACCCCACCCCGCCCTGTGAGCCTTCGGGGCGCACAATAAGGGGATAATGCCACTGCCTGTGAGACACTGGATCGCTCAGGCTCACCCGCTGCACGATTTCCGTCTCCGGCACGTACAACTCCTCAAGCCCCTGTAATGTCTCAGCGACGCAGTGACGCGCAATTTTCAGCATAGCCTGCGGCGCATTCACCACCGGATGCGGCCAGTGCGCCAACGGCCACAGTAAAGCCTGTAATACGGCCTGGCTTTCTGGCGATTCAGCCACCGCCATCCACAACACATCATGATCCGGAAGATCGGCAACACTCAAGGCAGCGACAGCCGCAGAATCATCCGGCAGGTAGCTTTGTATAATCACCAGAGGCATTGTATCTAACAGACACTCCAGCGGTGTATTTGCTGACAACGCTCCCGGGTACATCAGCATCAGCACCCTGAGTGTCGCCTCAGGGGGATGCGGCAACACAAAATGCCTGTTAAGTTGCAATGCCTGCTGTAAAAATTCCAGACCCAATGCGCTCTGCCCCATACTCATCAATGCCAGAGCCGCATCTCGCCACGCCCCTGCCGCCTTCGCCCCTGCCGCTGTCGTCGTCAGTTGATTGAGCAACACAGCGGCTTGCGCCGACAACGCTTCACCGGCCAGACTTTTGCGCAAGAACCACGCCAGACCTACCGATTTGGAACACTCAATCACCATGCGCAAATTTCCACATCATCTGCTCACAGTCTAGCAGAAGCACTCAGGGTTGCGCCTGCATTTTTCGCTGCATAGCCTCCGCCCAAGCTGCATCGGCCGGACGCTGCAGTTCCCGGTAATCCAGTGCCATGATCCGCCATAGACGCCGTCGACATTCAGCGGTTCGAGCGAACAATAACCCCCGATGCGCCATATTGACCGCCGATGCATAACGATGTTCTGCTGTACGTAAAATTGCCCAGCGTTCATAGATCCACGGGGACTGAGGCGCCAGACGTAACGCCTGTTCCAGTACATGTGTCTCCAGGTCATAACGACGAATGCGTGCATAGACATCGGCCCGCTGCAACAACTGATTAACCACCGGCAACTGATGACC
>JAJXWR010000126.1 GCA_021781515.1 Pseudomonadota bacterium | reverse complement strand
CGCCGGTTATTGCCAGGGTTGGATTTTTTTGCGTATCCACGACCGGAACCTTGCGTTGCATCACCAGGGTCTGGCCCTGGGTGCTGAGTGAAATGGCAGGATCAAGGATTTTTTGCGAGCGTTCACGATGCACGTTTACGGCCCAGTTAAAAACGGTTTGCAGGGGTTGTCTGAGGTCATCCGCAGGAGACGTCAGTCGTGCCATTAACAACGGTGCATAAAGCGGCGTGTGCGGATACCAGCAGCTTAACGCCGAGGGCTGCAGATGGTGGCTCAGCAGGTCAGCGGCGGCATGTACAGGGGCATTGAGTGATGCAGGCACCTGCTCAATGAGTGCAGACCAGTGACCTGGAGCGAGCACACAAAAAGCCGCCTGCGCCGGGGCATCCTGCCAAAGGCGGGTATTGACAGGTTGCGCAGCAAGGTCGCTGCTGCTGATCAGTGCCTGAGTGCGCCATTGGCCGTGGTTCTCGTCAAAGCGCAGTGCATGAATACCGGGAAAAAATTCCGAATACCCCTGAGACAGAAAGCGGGCATTCAACAACAGGGTTTGCTCACTCTGCGCCGGGAGCAGCGGACTTCCGGCAAAGGTCGCTGGTTGGGTGCCCTGCGGTGCAGAGAGCCAGCGGGCAATGGTAGGCATCGTGCCGGGGTGGGTTGGAGCGGCTGTCAAAAAATGGTCATCCGACCACAGGGACAGGCGGTTTTTGTAGAAAATCAGCATAAAAGTACGGCGAGGCGACAGGGTCAACTGATAGACGGGGGTTACTTCGCCATTGATGGTGATCGACTCCATCTGGGTGAACTGCGTGTCTTTGGCGGCCACCACGGACGCTAGCAGTGTGGCCAGGTGTGCCAGAACGGGATGTTCAATAGTGATGACGTAATGCCGCAAGGCTCCCCAGCGGTCGCACCAGAGAAATACTGTGGCGGGTTGTCGCAGCAGTTGATCCAGAATATGATCAGCCAGTTGCAGGTGGTGCTCAAATACAATACGCCGCAGGCTGCCTTGAAGCCCCAGCCAGTCTTCACTGTCAGCATAGGGAAAAAGAAAATCTTCGGTCAGCACGGCGTGCAGCAGGGGGATGTGCAATAGCTCACCGGGTAGCGCCAGCAGCGACTGCGACTGGATCACTGCATCGGGATCAGCCAGTGAGCGTTGATCCGGGGTCTGCGGCTGGATTACCACAGGGGATACGATAGGGAGGGAAATGTGGTCAGACGGTTCTGTGTGGCAGGCAAATAACAGGGCAACCATGCAGATCATTATACTGACCAACCCCACTGGGTGCGGCTTGTGGCTTGTGTGCATCCCCATTCTTTTGATCCATGACTGATACAGAGCTTAAAGATTAGTTTAGCAGATGCTGATGCGTGGTGTTGGTGATTAAGAAAAAAGGTGGTGTGACAGTGCAGTCATGTCGGTGGGCAGATCCACCTCCCAACGCAGGATGGCGTTAGTGAGCGGATGCCTTAACCCCAACGCCGACGCATGCAATGCCTGTCGCCCGAACTGTTGCACCGCAGCCACCACGGCGCTATCCATGTTCTGTTGGTGGTGTTGTCCGGCATACACCGGGTCCCCCAGCAGTGGATACCCTAGGTAGTGCATATGCACGCGAATCTGATGCGTGCGGCCCGTAGCCAGACGCAGTTCCATATGGCTGCAGTGCCGGGCTGTTTGCCGACGCTGAAAATACGTCAGTGCCGGTTTGCCAGCCGGATGTACCGCCATACGAATCCGGTCGTGCACGTGCCGACCAATCGGCGCATTGACTTCTCCTGAGGCAGGAGGCACTCCGGCCACAAAAGCCTGGTAAACCCGGTGCAGACTGTGATCTTTCAACTGGCTGATCAGCGACTCTCTGGCGACAGCGGTGCGTGCAACGACCATCAATCCTGATGTGTTTTTATCCAGTCGATGCACCAGGCCTGCCCTTGGCAATGCCGCCAGTGAGGCATCCAGATAGAGCAGTCCATTCATCAACGTCCCCTGCGGATTGCCGGCACCGGGGTGCACCACTAGGCCCGCCGGTTTGTTCAGTACCAGAATGCTGTCGTCTTCATAGATGATTTCCAAGGGAATATTTTCAGGTTCAGCGACAGTGCGATCTTCCAGAAAAATGCCAATGTCCAGAGATTCACCGGTTTTTACCCGATAGCTGGGACGTACATTGATCCCCTTACAGCGAATCTTTCCTGCATGCATCCAGGACTTTAGCTGTTCACGGGAAAAGTCTGACCAAAGACGTGCCGCCAGTTGATCCACACGCATCCCCTGCTGCCCGTCTGAAATAATGATACAATCCTCAAACCAGAGTGACATAGGCAACATCATGCAGTTTGTGGTTAAATGGTCTGATGACTCGGTCAATCGCTCTTTCTACGGTGTGGAACATGTGCTTTATGTCCAGATTTAATCGCTACGGTTTACGTTTATACCTGATTGCCTTCTTGTGTGCCAGTGTTCAATGGTTGTCCGCCTGTTCACACCATGAGGCCAAGGGATCAGAACAAAGTGATAAAGGCTATTTCACCGAGGCAATGGATGCTATTAAATCACATAATTATCAGAGTGCCATCCATAAACTTCAGGATCTTGACGCCCATTACCCGGTGGGGCCGTACACCGAACAAAGTCATCTGGAACTGATTTATGCCAATATGATGCATCTGGACTATGCGGCAGCAGGAGCGGCCGCCGACCGGTTCATTCATTTGCATCCCGGCAGTAACCAACTGGATTATGCCTATTATGCCAAGGGACTTGCAGACTTTAAAAGTAATGCAGGCGCTTTTGATCGTTATTTTCAGATGAATACCGCTTGGCGCGATCTGTCAGACCAGCGCAATGCTTTTGAAGATTTTCGTCAACTGCTCAGCCGCTTCCCGCAAAGTCGCTTTGCCGCCGATGCTCGTCAGCACATGATTTATATCCGCAATCAGCTGGCAGAAGGTGAAATTCACGTCGCTCTGTACTATGCTCGGCGCGGTGCCTATCTGGCCGCCCTCAACCGTGCCCGGAATGTGGTAGAAGGTTATTCGCAAACCACCTCCGTGTCTCAGGCACTGGCGATCATGAGTTACTGCTATGACCACCTGAACATGAAACCATTGGCAGACAGTGCCTTGAGTGTGCTGCGTTATAACGATCCACAATTCCGGAATCTCAACCGTCAAGGCCGGGTAGTCCTTGATCTCGGGCCGCGCAATGACCGCCGCTCCTGGTTTAATATCATCAGCTTTGGTCTGATGGGTAACGCCGATGAAGAAGGTAAAGAAGGGATTTACTGATTGCTGCTTTTGGGTAGTTTGTTCTCTATAGAGACATGAATGAGAATTGACATCCTCTCCTCCCATCAGCCGATGGCTGCCGCTTATGCGGGAAGGGAGGGGATTATTCGGCTTCGGCTTTGGGCCGTCGCAGAGCGACGTTCCTTCGCACTTCGTGCTCGGTCTTTTTGCAAGACGCTCATGTCCGAGCGAGAAAATGTTGGTGGCGGCATTGATGTTGCGATCATGGGTGATACCGCACTCCACGCACCTCCATATCAAACGCCATCTTAAACTATTGTCTGATTACTGGGGGCCACTATATCCATTAGCGAAGGCTTGCCCTGCGAAATCGAGTTGTGCCATAAGCAATTTGAGTATTACTGTCATTTGCTCTTGCGCTTCCCCAAACCAGAAACGCCGCTTGTCGCTGTGGAGAACCAGTATGGATAAAATTAGCCATATCAAACAGATAATCAGTGAAATCAATCGCTTGCACCGTGATTTTTCAAACGATTATTTTGAAACCGGGAAGATCGAAAAAATCAATCTGTCCAGAACCTTTCAGCATGTGCCGGTCTCCCATATTTACCGCTATCGCCTGACTTTGCATGAGAGCATCAATGATTATCTGATGACGGCGCAAATCGACATTAAATATTTTTACCGCGTCAAAACCCGTGAAAGTATCGATGACAAAATCGCACGTTTCTCAAACCATGAAGATCAATACCCGGTCAACAACTGGCTCAATGATATTTTTGGCGTTCGTATTATTCTGACTACGGATGAAATAAAATCCGTGATGGATTTGCTCGATGACTGGCAAGATGAATTGTGTCTGAAAAACTGGTATTTGCGCGACAAGGCAGGCTATCGCGGCTTGCATATTTACTTTAAAAACAGGAATAACTTCTTTTTCCCATGGGAGCTGCAAATCTGGGATATCGAAGATATGCAAAGCAATATCCAGAATCACGAAAAGTTCAAAAGAAATTTTATCAGTTTGTGCGCAAAACCCCGCCATTCATGACGGGGATATAAGCATGCAGTTAACTGTTTGTCTTGATCTGTCTGTAATGATAACATCAAGAGGGTTGATTCGTTGGCAATCAAGACATTAAAAGTTAGAGTGCGTGATCGAGTGCGTGATCGAGTGCGTGATCGAGTGCGTGATCGAGTGCGTGATCGAGTGCGTGATAAAGACGCCAAACTTCTTGCAGCACAAGCTTAAGGTCGGTGAACTTTGTCTGGAATTACCTGAATCTTGACGTTCATATGAATTGTCCTGTCGCAGCATTTGGGAACGAGGTCGGTTTCTTCCAGCCTTCATTAGGCACGACTACACCACAGATGCCTCTAAAGAAATGGGAATCCATTCACAAACCGTCCAAGTGGTTGCGGCTGAATAGGTGACGCGACGCCAACAATTCAAGAAATCCAAGCTGTCATGGCGCAAGTCTTCGGGCGTGCGCCGCTCGCTGGGTGGGGTACCGTTCAATACGGGTGCAGCGCCGTGGAAACTGCGCCCAAGTCTACTTCAACGGTCAGCATTATCAGGTCTGTGACAACTATGGCCTGTCCCAGTACCACTTTCGTGCGGGTTCCTTTAACGAAGATGCCCAAGGCCGTTGGTGCTTTAATGTCGTGGTTGAACCCAGCGCCGCTATAGACCGCATCTGCCAAGCGCTCCCATGTGCCGCCAATCGAGTCAGCCGCAGCAAAACAAGAACTTTCGACGAAGGTCAGGAAATTTTCCTGTATTGCCATTCTCAAGAGCGTGAAGCCAAAGAATCCGCCATGATGGAGAGTTTTTGCCAGAAATTTGAACAGGGTTTGCAAAAATTGGCGGACGGATTACTACGGCCGCATGGCGAAAAAAATCATGACAAAATTCTCTTGCGCATCGGCCGCCTTAAAGAAAAAAGTCATGGAGTCAGTCAGCATTACACCGTTGATCTGATCGTTGACAATGAAAGTAAAAATGTTACTGTACTAAAATGGATCAAGACATTATGCCCAGACACTCGGGCGACACACCCAGGTGTTTATTGCCTGCGTACCAATGAACTATCATGGGATGAAGCGACATTGTGGCGCACTTATACGCAGTTAACCGACCTTCAGTGCGTACAGGTTGGCATCGACCTGGGGTGCAAAGCTGCGGTGACGATATTGACGGATAAAGGCGGATAGGCTAAATTTTCAATTGGTATTACTACGTGATAACATGCCCACTATGGTAACGTCCCTCAAGATCGACGACATACTGAAAGGTCGTGTTCAGCACCTCGCTATTCAGCGCCGTCGCTCGTCCCACTGGATCATGCTCGAAGCTATCCAACAGCAGCTTGAGCGCCTTGAGCGCAAGGAAGCCTGCGAGAGATTCAAGCAGGAAGCCTTGACCTCTTGGGCGGCCTACAAGGAAACCGGCAGCCACCTGACAGGCCAGGAAGTTCGCATCTGGTTGAACACGTGGGGCACCGATGACCAGGAACAGGCGGTGCCAGAGTGCCATAAGTAGTGTCTGACCGAAAATTCAATTTTTTGAAGATTTTCCCACCTGTCACCACTCCAGCCAACGGTGCTTCAGCACCTTGTTGTCGGGTTGAGATCTGTTTTTTTTACGAGAGAACCAACAAATGAGAATAATTCTTATTTTTGCTGAATTTTAGACAAACCTACCCTCATACACTGCGTTGGAATAGATTGTCTCGGGTAATTAGGCGGCCTTTTTGTAGGGGCCTCGTCGTCGCACTTCTTGCTCGCGGATGATGACACCCAGACGTTGAATATTACGGGCCAGTACCGCCAATCCAACATAGCGCTTGAATCCATCTATGCCGTGGTCCGGACAAATGTCCAG
>JAJXWR010000125.1 GCA_021781515.1 Pseudomonadota bacterium | reverse complement strand
CGGTGTAAAGATAGCGATCGAAACGGACATGAGCATCATGATTCATGGCGGAGGGAGTAGCGATGTCCTTTAAAATTGGATTCACCCAGAACCAGGGAAGGCATGCTCAACAGGATTGTCTGTGGAATGGAAAAAGAGTCTTTCAAAAAATCGATGTGCCCTCAGCAGAGCTTTCGGTTGAAGATCCCATACTCCATGCAGCGGTATGTGATGGCATCAGTATGTCGCCTTATGCGGAAAAGGCCAGTAAGAAGGTGATGACCTTCTTGTGCGAAGAATTAGGGAAGGGCAGAAATTTTGATAACCGATTGCTTAGACATATACATGGCTCTCTGTGTGATGCCTTAGCCTCCCGAGCCAATACGTTTGGTTCGGCGACAACCATTGCGGCAGTGCAGTGTAAGGATGATCAATGTACCGTTATGAATGTGGGTGATAGCCGTGTTTATAAAATAGCTGGAAATGGCCAGTGGGAACAACTCTCACATGATCACACTCTGATCAACGCCATGATTGCTAGTGGTGAAGCAAAACCTGGGGTTAAATATGCACGTATGTATGATGCGCTTGATTCCTATCTGGTGGCAGACAATGAAGAGACGGATTTTGCCATTCACCGACGAGAGGCACCATTCCTTCCAGGTGATTCTCTGCTAGTTTGCACCGATGGTGTTCATGACGTCTTAGGGGATGCGAAGCTTCAGAGTCTTTACAGCGAAGGATCTGGATTGCCCGGTCAGGTTGAGATATGGCGCAAAGCCATTCTTTCTGCAGGTGCTCCGGACAATTTTTCGATCATTCTTATTCGCAAAAGCATGTGATATTGTGTTTAGATCACATGTAAATTATCTATATCAGTTTAAAAATATTTTGAGCCTCAACATATACTCGTGGTGCTCATGCAGGCTTTCCTAGCAGCGGCCACAGTTTGCATTTGCTGAGATATATAGTATGGTCGCCCCTGTGACCGCCGGTGAAGAAATCGATACTGACAGGTTCATGTTCCAGGACTTTAGTGGTGTTGTACAACGGTATTGTGTAGCAGATTTCATTCGAATAACGGGCAAAAGATTGCCAGGCTACATCACCGGCAATCCTGAGATCCGGAGTACGTTAGATCGAACCTGGGGACGCCGGTTCCGCTATTTCGTTTTCAATGACCGTCTTTTCGAGCGGAGGGATCTGGTCCTTCATTCGGTGTAGCTATTCCCTTCGATGAGGATGGTATCCGCATGGTGGGAGACGATCCAGTAGTGCGGCGGTTAATGTAGAATCTTGATTAAAAATTTCTGGTCAGCGTTTGTAAGGCCGATTGGTGGTGATGATCAGTGAGCCTTATTCATAGCGTATGGCAATAACCTGGAACAACAGATCAGCCCCCCGTTTGTCGATGGGCAAATACCCGACCTCATCAATTTATGTTGAGCTCAACATAAATTGATGAGCTGGGTTACTTGACGCTAACACATGAACAGACGAATGCTTTTTTCCGATTAATGGATAAACGCTATGGAAAAACATCGACCATTATCTGCAAATGGTGGGTCAGTTTTTTTGAGCATCAGTGGGTCAGTTTTTTGAGCGTTGAGGCAAATTCAACTTTTGCACTGGTAGTGTGTTTTGTTTTCAGCGTAAAATACATTTATTGGAATCAGCGGGGGCATAATGATGGGCGTCACCATTGAAGAAGTATTGGATCTATTGACAGAACGGGATGCCAGGCAACGGGAAGCAGAAGAACGCCGTGCTGCGGAAGCTGATCGGCGTGCCGCAGAAGCTGATCGGCATGCCGCAGAACGTGTGGCTGAATTAGAACGTGTTATTGCGAAAAATTTTGCAGAAGTGGATCGGCGTGCCGAAGAACGTCGGGCTGAACTTGAACGGCTGGAAGCTGAACGTCAGGCGGAACTTAAACAGATGGAAGCAGAACGTCGAGCTGAACTTAAACAGATGGAAGCAGAACGTCGAGCGGAAACTGAAATTATTTTGCGCAAATCCAAGGCGGAATTAGATCAACAGGTAAAGGAATTGAATCAGCAGATGGGAAAGTTATCTGGTCGTCTCGGGCAGTTCGTGGAAGCAATGATCATGCCTTCGCTGGTTTCACTGTTTCGCTCACGTGGCATTGAAGTCCATGAAGTCCATCCTAATGTCACGGCAACACGCCCTCAAGGGAGCATTGAAATTGACCTCTTGGTCGTCAATGACGGGGATGCTATTGCCGTGGAATGCAAAAGCCGGTTGACGGTGGAGGATGTCAATGAACATCTGTTACGCATGGATAAAATTAAAACCCTGCTCCCCACCTATCGCGAGAAAAGATTATTGGGCGCTGTAGCGACTATGGTGCTGAACGATCATGTCGGTCGTTATGCGTATGGTAAAGGGCTTTATGTTCTTGCGCAAAGTGGTGAAACCGTAACCATTAAAAATGATATGAATTTCCAGCCAGCTTATTGGTGAGTATTATCCATGGGGTATAATAACTGAACGTACAAAAGCAACCAACCTCATGACGTCTACAACGTCAGCGCTCTTGACCCCGCCCTGAAGAACGGGGTTTGTCGTACACTTGATAAAAGTGCATACAAGGCATTGATCTCTATATAAGGTGCCCCGTGTCACCCGAGGATCTGCTTCGTTTCGATGTCGCAAATCCTATTGTGCAGCGCACACTACACCCTGCCCGGCTTGGGATCAGCCGAACTATCGGTAATAGGCATGCTCACGCACACTATGATCCGTCGTGTCGGTCACCCGTTTCAATTCCGGAATACGTTCGCACAACGTGGTCTGTACCCCGTCACGCAACGTCATGTCTACCGCAGAACATCCCTGACAACCACCACCAAAACGCAATACAGCGGTCAATCCCTGTGTCGCATCCTCAAACACCTCCACCAGACTGACATTTCCCCCATGCGCCGCCAGTCCAGGATTCACCTCGGCATATAACACGTGGTTGATTTGTTCCTCAATGCTCGCATTCGGCCCGAGGTTAGGCACCTTGGAACGAGGCGCACGAAAAGTCAATTGCCCACCCATGCGATCCTTGCTGTAATCGACCAGCGAATCTTCAAGATAGGGCAGGCTTCTGCCTTCAATGTATGCCCGAAATTCCGGGTATTCCTTGACAACATCATCCGCTTCCTGCTCACCCTCTGCGCAATACGCCATGCAACATTCCGCACGTGGTGTGCCAGGGTTCTCTACATAAATCCGCACCCCCATTCCCGTGACTGTCTGTTTGGATAACAATTCTTTCAGATAGCCCTGGGCCGACTCAGTAATCTCCATCTTGAGATCAGCATTCACAAGCATGTGTATTCTCCGCACTCTGGTTCAAAGCAAAACATAGCGATTTACTCAAGTATAACTTCAAAGCCTCTTAAAATACAAATCGGCAGGAGTTATCGAATGATGCGGGGGCCTCATCCTGTCTGATGGAGATGCCTGAGCTGAAAAGAAAAACAATCACTGTATCAGTTATAGGGGACATCGCTAGTGCGTACGCCCGTGGCAGGAAGCCCCCACCACCCAAACATCCACCCAACTCAGACGGACGCCTGAGTCCAGCGTTTAAAAGCTGCATGGCACTGTCCTCCCGTATAACCCCGCCCTGCCAGATAGCGCAACATCCTCGCTTGATCTGCAGGGGTCACGGGGGAAGTACAAGCGCCATAGCGCCGGTTCAATAAGGCAATCGCCGCCTCAACCCAAGTTATCTCAGTGCATGCTTCAGGAACCTCAGACGCTAATCCACGTTCCTGCAATACCTGACGAGTACGCAACGGCCCCCAGTGCTGGCGCTGCGCTGCACGCCACACCGCTTCAGCCGCCCTTGCATCATTTTGCCAACCCTGGCCCCTGAACTCCTCCACCACCTGCGCCACTACCTGCGCCAACAAATCCGCTGAGGCCGCCTCAGCGCAGCAAGCCTGCAATTTCTGCCGTAACTGCGCCTCGCTCAGTTCCCGACCCGCCAGCAGTGACATCGCCTTGATGCGTATTCGCTGATACAACTGCTGCGATGCAGCATCAGGAGAGTCACTCGTCATAAGTCCACACTGCTGCTGCTCCAACCCTAAGCTTCCGGAATTTCCACCGACTCTACTTCATCACTCAGTGAAGCCACTGCTTTCACCGCATCAATCAGTTTCTCCCGGATCCGCGCTTCAACATCGGCCGCCAGTTCGCTGTGTTCTTCCAGGTATTTACAGGCATTCGCACGCCCCTGACCAATCTTGTTCCCCTGACAGGCATACCAGGCCCCGGATTTCTCGATTGCACCAATTTTAACCCCCAGATCCAGCACCTCACCCAGATGGTTGATGCCTTTACCATAGAGAATCTCAAAATTTGCTTCTTTGAACGGTGGTGCAACCTTGTTTTTTACAACTTTCACCCGCGTTTCCGAACCAACGACTTCTTCACCTTCTTTGACCGCCCCAATCCGTCGGATATCGAGACGCACCGACGCATAAAATTTCAGGGCATTACCCCCTGTCGTCGTTTCTGGATTTCCGAACATCACCCCGATTTTCATGCGAATCTGGTTAATAAAAATCACCATTGAATTCGAGCGTTTAATATTGCCGGTAATTTTGCGCAGGGCCTGCGACATCAGACGTGCCTGCAACCCCACGTGCTGATCCCCCATCTCCCCTTCAATTTCTGCCCGTGGCGTCAACGCCGCCACCGAATCAATAACCACCAGATCAACCGCATTGGAGCGTACCAGCATATCGGCAATTTCCAGGGCCTGCTCTCCGGTATCCGGTTGGGACACCAGTAAATTATCCACATCCACACCCAGTTTCGCCGCATACACCGGATCCAGTGCATGTTCTGCATCCACAAATGCAGCGGTTCCGCCTTGACGCTGACATTCGGCAATCACCTGCAAGGTCAACGTTGTTTTCCCCGAAGATTCCGGGCCATAGACTTCGATAATCCGCCCTTTAGGCAAACCACCAATGCCAAGTGCAATATCCAGTCCCAGGGAACCGGTTGATATCGCTGAAATACCGGTAGACGCCGCATGATCCCCGAGGCGCATGACTGATCCCTTGCCAAACTGTTTTTCTATCTGCGACAGTGCCGCCACTAACGCCTTTCTTTTGTTCTCATCCATTGTGCTCATCCCAAGGTTCGAAAACTGTTATTACAACCAGTGCATCATACCAGTAAATCCATACAAATGGATCACAACCCCTAAAAAAAATTAAGCGAGTTGCCGGGCCAGCACCGCCGCCAATCCGGTATATTGGGCCGGCGTCATATGCATCAGTACATCCCGAACCGCCTCGGGCAACGGCAACCGGGCCACAAAGGTGCGCAAGATTTCCGCATTGATCGCCTGCCCGCGGGTCAGTTGCCGAAGTTGTTCATAGGGTTCTGGCAACCCGTACCGACGCATGACCGTTTGTATCGCTTCGGCCAGCACTTCCCAGGATTGTTGCAAGTCTTCGGTGATCCGCTGCGCATTCACTTCCAGTTTGGCCAGTCCTTTTAAGTGGGCTTCCCAGGCGATCATTGAATGCGCCAGACCCACCCCGAGATTACGCAGTACCGTAGAATCCGTTAAATCTCTCTGCCAACGGGAAATTGGCAGTTTCTGACTCAAATGATCAAGCAGCGCATTGGCAACGCCAAGGTTACCTTCGGAGTTTTCAAAATCAATCGGATTGACCTTATGCGGCATGGTCGACGAACCCGTTTCACCCGCTTTCAGGCGTTGCCGAAAATAGCCCAGAGAAATATACCCCCAGATATCCCGATTAAAGTCAATCAGTATCGTATTGAAGCGCATCACTGGCGCAAAATATTCTGCCATATAATCATGTGGCTCAATTTGCGTCGTGTACGGATTAAATGTCAGCCCCAAGGACTCGACGAACTGCCGGGCATGCGTCTGCCAGTCCACCTCTGGATAAGCCACGACATGCGCATTATAATTTCCCACCGCCCCGTTAATCTTGCCCATAATGGGGACAGCGGCCAGTCCTTCTGTCTGTCGACGCAAGCGATAGGCAACATTAGCCAGTTCTTTGCCCAGGGTCGTTGGACTGGCTGTTTGTCCATGGGTGCGCGACAACATGGGCAAATCAGCATAGCGCTGACTCAACAGGCGAACGGCGTCAATAATCCGTTGCATCGTTTCCAGCAATACAAATCTGGCTTGCGTCAGCATCAAGGCATGCGACAGATTATTGATATCTTCCGAGGTACAGGCAAAGTGCACAAATTCCGCCGCCTGCTG
>JAJXWR010000030.1 GCA_021781515.1 Pseudomonadota bacterium | reverse complement strand
CGGCCAGGCAACTGGCAAAGCAAAAAAAACGCCCAGAAATTTTGATGTTGCTCGCCAGTTCGCCATGCGAATTGTTCACCTCAGGAGGTATTAACGCATGAGTTCGGGGCTTGTCAGCCCACGTTGGGAAACTGATGCAGGCAACATGCTGGAAATACACCTTGTCACCATTGTGGTTCAAAATAGCCAATCGTTCAAGCCGTGATCTGCACAATAATCAGGCAGTGATGCAGGGGGGGGGCGCTAATTTCTGCGCACAAATACCGGTTGGTTTGGGTGCGTCAACTCGGGTGCATACCGGTAGTTTGCAGCGGAAAATTTGCAAAGATCGTCCAGAGAATCGGGTTGTTGCCGGATAATCCAGTCTGCCATTAGTCCACGGGCTTTTTTTGCGTAAAAACTGATCATTCTGGTGTTACCCTGATGTTCATCGAGAAACTGAGGGCTGATCACTTGATGGTGTTGCAATGCCGGTGCTACGGCTTTGAAATATTCAACTGAGGCCAAATTGACACAGAGTCCTCCGGCAAGTTGCTGATCTTCTGCCAGGGTCTGGTTGAGCACGGGTTGCCAGAAGGCATAAAGATTTTTACCGAGGGGATTGTTCAGGGGGATACTCATTTCCAGTCGATAGGCCTGAATGGCATCCGTGGGTCGCAACAACCCATAGAGACCTGAAAGAATACGCAATTGTTTTTGGGCACTTTCCCAGTGCAGTGATTGCCAGTTTTTTGCTTGCAGGCCCGCATAAACGTCACCATTGAAGGCCAGTGCGGCGATACGAACCTGCTCCTTTGCGGGATTCGGGAGCCATTCCTGATAGCGGGCAACGTTTAAGGCCGCCAGAGAATCACTGAGGTGCATGAGCTTAGCGATTTCCGCCGTGGAGTACTGACGCAGGAGCTGAATCAGTGCGGTTGTCTGGGGTATCCAGCGCGGCTGTGTTGCCACGGGATCAGTGCATTGTTTTTGCATATCCAGTGATTTTGCCGGAGATAAAAGCACAAGCATGATGCAGATTCCATTGGGTGAATCAACCGGGCCGGTCGGGTGGAGTAACGGCGTTATCCAGTGGATCCAGACGTGCTGCATCCAGGAGGAGCCGGGTGTATTCGGATTGTGGTCGGGTGAAGATGGCCTCTGCCGACCCCTGTTCGACGACTTCACCTTGCCGAAGGACCAGCACTTGATGGCTTAATGCCCGCACGACTTTCAGATCATGACTGATAAAAATCATACTGAACTGGTAAGTAGCCTGTAAACGCCGCAACAGATTGACCATCTGTTTTTGTACGGTTCGATCCAGGGCAGAGGTTGGCTCGTCAAGTACCAGTAGTTGCGGGCGTAGTACCAGTGCCCGTGCCAGAGCGATGCGCTGACGCTGTCCACCGGAAAATTCATGGGGGTAGCGATGCTGAAAATCAGGATCCAGGTGCACGTCTTTCATGGCAGTTAAAATCCGTTCTTCCTGTTCTTTTTTGCTGATGCCATGAACCGTCAGTCCTTCTGCCAGAATTTGCGCCACACTCATGCGGGGGCTCAGACTTCCATAGGGATCCTGAAAGACCATCTGTATCTGCTGACGCCAGGGGCGCAACTGCCGACGGTTCAGCCGGTTCAGGTTCTGGTTCAGGTAAAATAAATCGCCCTCTGAGGCAATGAGACGTAAAATAGCCAGACCCAGTGAGGTTTTACCGGATCCGGATTCGCCAACAATGCCTAAGGTTTCTCCAGTATGCAAGCTGATTTCCAGTGGTTGCACGGCCTGTACATAATGATGAATACGCTTGAATACGCCACGGCGTACTGGAAAAGCGACCTGAAACTGGTGTAACTGCAGCAAGAGCGGGTGGGGGTCCGGTAAATCGACCGGATGACCTTCTGGTTCTGCCGCCAGCAAGGTGTGGGTGTAGGGGTGCAGGGGTGGCGGGTTTACTGCAAAAAGTTCGGTAATGCGTCGAGTTTCGACGCTGTAACCGTTGTGCATGACCACGGCGCAATCCGCAAAGTGGCGTACCAGTGCCAGGTCATGGGTGATCAACAGCACGGCCAGATTCAATTGGCGTTGCAAGGAACGAATCAGTTGCAGGATTTGTTGCTGCAGGGTGACATCAAGGGCAGTAGTGGGTTCATCGGCGATCAACAGTTGCGGGTGGTTGGCCAGTGCCATTGCTATCATGATACGCTGACGCTGTCCCCCTGAAAGTTCATGCGGATAGCGTGTGAGCAGTGAGCTTGACAGTCCAACCTGGTCCAGTAACGTCAGGACGTGCGCTAAGGCGGCTTTCTGATTCATCCCCTGATGTAAAACGATACGTTCGGCAATTTGCCGACCGGTGGTGTGCAGGGGGTTGAAGGCAGCGAGTGGTTCCTGAAAGACCATACCGACTTCAGTACCACGTAACTGCATGAGTCGCTGGGGGCTGGCCTGCAGCAGCGTTTCGCCTTTCCAGAGGATCTGTCCCTGACAGACCGAACCGGGAGGCAGGAGCTGCGTGATGGCGGCGGCAGTCAGTGATTTGCCTGAACCGGATTCCCCGACCAGAGCGATTAACTCTCCTGGTTGCACTGAGAAGCTAACATTATGAACCGGTTGTGCCTGTTGTCCGATGCGGATCGACAGATGTTGAACGGATAACAGCGGTGCAGGGGACTGGGTCATGAATTACCTTGGGGTATAACGAGGGTCAAAAGCATCCCGTACGGCCTCGCCGATAAACATCAGCAGGGTGAGAATCAACGCCAATGCACAAAAGGCCGTCAGCGCCAGCCAAGGGGCGTCCAGGTTGGCTTTGCCCTGGCTGAGGAGTTCACCGAGGGAGGGCGATCCAGGGGGCATACCAAAGCCGAGGAAGTCCAGGGAGTTCAGTGTTGCTATGGCACCGGTAATCACAAACGGCAGAAAAGTCAGGGTAGACACCATGGCATTCGGTAACAGGTGGCGAAAGATGATCCGCAAATCTGACAGGCCCAAGGCTTTAGCAGCACGTACATACTCCATATTACGGCCACGCAGAAATTCGGCTCGCACCAAATCCACAAGGTGCATCCAGCTAAACAGCAGCATCGTACCAAGTAGCGACCAGAATCCCGGGGTAAACAGGCTGGACACAATAATCAGCAGATAGAGTACGGGTAGGCCTGACCAGATTTCCAGCAGACGTTGTCCCAGTAGATCAACCCAACCGCCGTAATACCCCATCAATGCACCGGCGGCAATACCGAGCAGAGAACTGCTGATCCCTAACAGCAGTGCAAACAGTAAAGAGAGGCGATATCCGTAAATTAAGCGAACCAGTACATCCCGACCCTGGTCATCGGTACCCAGCAGGTTTTCCCGGGAAGGTGGTGCCGGGGTGGGGACAGTGAGGTTGTAGTTAATGGTCTGATCGGCAAAACGCAAGGGAGGCCAGAGCATCCAGCCTTTTTTCTTGATGAGTTGCTGAACATAGGGGTCGCGATAGTCCGCCGGGGTCAGAAAACTGCCGCCAAAACGAGTTTCTGGTTCATTGTGCAGCAGGGGGAAATACCAGTGCCCTGAGAAATGGATCAACAGGGGTTTATCATTGGCAATCAAATTGGCGGCCAGGCTCAGCACGAACAGCGTTAAAAAAATCCACAACGACCACCATCCCCGGCGGTGTTGCCGGAACAGTTGCAGACGGCGTTTGGCTAAGGGAGAAAGCATTACAGACGACTCTCAAAATCAATGCGGGGATCAACCAGCGTATAAGTCAGGTCACTGATCACTTTTAATAATAACCCCATCAGGGTAAAGATAAACAGCATTCCGAAAATTACCGGATAATCCCGGTTAACGGCGGACTCAAAACTCAACAGACCCATCCCGTCCAGATTGAAAATAACTTCAATCAGCAGGGAACTGGTGAAAAACACCCCGAGAAGGGTGGCAGGAATGCCGGCAATGACGATGAGCATGGCATTACGAAAGACATGTCCGTACAACACCTGATGCTCATTTAGCCCTTTGGAGCGGGCGGTCATGACATACTGTTTGTTGATTTCATCAAGGAAACTGTTCTTGGTCAGTAATGTCAGGCTGGCCAGGCCGCCAATCGCCATACAAAATACCGGAAGCACCAGGTGATGCAGATAGTCGAGAAACTGGTGCAGCAGGTCAAGTTGTCGGAATTGTGGGGATACCAGTCCCTGCATGGGAAACCAGTGCAGATAAGAACTGCCGGCAAAAATCACGATGAGGACAATGGCAAATAAAAAGCCGGGAATGGCATTGCCGATGATGATGGCGGTACTGGTCAGGCTGTCAAAGCGGCTGCCGTGCCGCACGGCTTTGGCAATGCCAAGCGGAATGGAAATCAGATAAATCAGTAAGGTACTCCACAGTCCCAGGGAAATGGAGACGGGCATTTTAGAGAGAATAAGCTGAGTGACCGGCACATCCTTGTAAAAACTGTTACCAAAATCAAAGCGCAGATAGTGGTGTAACATCAACCAGAAGCGTTCCGGGGCTGGACGATCGAAGCCATAATGTTTTTTAATCTGTGCCACAAGATCTGGACTCAAGCCCTGTGCGCCGCGGTACAGGGCATCAGACTGCATGTGGTTGGTGGCGGCAGACTGAACTTCATTACCGCCTCCGCCCACTCGACCACCAGCCCCGGCCTGTCCTTGTAAGCGGGCAATGGTCTGCTCTACCGGACCTCCGGGTGCAGTCTGAATAATAATGAAATTAATCAGCATGATCCCGAACAATGTGGGGATAATCAGCAAAAGGCGGCGTAGCAGATAATCCAGCATGAACTTACTGTGCTCCCTGTTGGCGACGAATCCATGCTTCGCGTCGGGTATCAATCCACCAGGTTTCCAATCCGAGCGCATAGGTCGGGCTGATGGTCGGGCGTCGCAGAAAATCCCAGTAAGCTACCCGGTAACTGTCAACATAATACTGGGGAATCACATACCAGTTTGCCATCAGTACCCGATCCAGTGCCCGGACGCCAAGAATCAGATGCTGTCGGTCGGGAGCCTGTAACAACTGGTTGACCAGCGCATCCACCACTGGATTTTGCACGCCGGCCAGGTTCTGGCTCCCGGGACTGAGCGCCGCCTCTGAAGTCCAGAAATTTCTCAGTTCATTTCCTGGGGTCAAACTTGCTGGAAATGTAGAGGTCGTCATGTCGAAGTCAAATTTTCGCAGTCTGTTGATGTATTGTGAGCTATCCACATCACGTAAGCGGGTGTGAATGCCTAGTTTTTCCAGATTATGCTGAAACGGTTCAATGATTCGATCGAATTCAGGCTGATTACTCAGGATTTCAAACTGAAAGGCAAACCCTTGCGGTGAATACAAGGTGCCGTCTTTCAGATGACAACCCGCCTGCGCCAATAAGGTTTGTGCATAAATTAGATTGTTCCGGTCGCTGCCGTGGCCGTCACTGACGGGAATCTTAACCCCAGTGAACACCGTGGAGGGCAAAGATGCCCGAAAAGGTTGCAAAATCCGGGCAACGTCAGCAGCCAGAGGCCCAGGGGGAGCGGCCAGTTCCGAATTGGCAAAATAGCTGTCATCGCGTCGGTAGGCAGAAAAAAACAAAAAGCGGTTACTCCATTCAAAATCAAAAGCCTGTGCAATGGCTTCCCGAATTCGCAGATCCTGAAACAGCGGACGTCGGGTATTAAAGACAAACCCCTGCATACCCGCCGGATTATGGTTGGGGAGCGCTACTTTCACGACCAGACCACTTTTTACGGCCGGAAAACTATACAGTCTGGCCCAGTTTTTCGCCTTGTTCTCTATGCGGAAGTCATATTGTCCGGCTTTAAATGCTTCAAGGGCGACGACTGCATCCCGGTAATAGGTGTAGGTCATCTGCTCAAAATTATACAGTCCCCGGTTGACAGGTAAATCCCTGCCCCAGTACGCAGGATCACGTTTATAGCGAATTGATCGGCCTGCATCAACCGAGTCAATCCGGTAAGGGCCCGAGCCTACGGGAGGGACCAGCGTGGTCTGGTTAAAGGGGTGGAGGTGGTAATAATGTGCGGAGAGTACCGGTAGCTGACTGGCCAGTAACAATGGCAACGTGCGATCATTTTTGTTTTTAAATACAAAACGAATCCGGGAGCTATCGAGAACCTGTACCGAACGGATACCGGAAAACATGACCCGGTAGCCGGGATCACCCTGCTCTGTCAGTGCATGATAACTGAAAGCAACGTCGTCGGCGGTCACCGGACGCTGATCAGAAAAATGCGCCTTGGGGTTGATATGGAAAATCAGCCAGTTAAAATTTTTCGGATCATATTCAAAGGTATCGGCGAGTAGCGGGTACAGCGAGAAGGCTTCGTCCTCAGAACGTTGTGCCAGACTTTCAAATACCTGATCCAGGCCGTTAGCCGGAGTGCCATGATCCAGAAAAGGGTTGAGACTGTCAAAGGTGCCAAAGGCAGACAGACGAATTTCACCGCCTTTTGGTGCATCGGGGTTGGCGTAGGCAAAATGGCGAAAATTATCCGGGTAGGCAGGAATATCGTTCAGTGTCAGCCAATGACGTATCACCGTCTCAGCGAATGCAGGTTCCTGTATCACCAACAGATTGAACAGAATGAGCAGGAACCAGACAGGCATATCCATGTTTCGTCGTTGAGAAGAAGGTATGATCCGCTATCATACACGAATTTTTCGGAGTCAGGTATGATTGCTGTACGCTAGAAATTCGTTTACCTTAGACACGATTTTTAAGAAAAACATGGGCAGGATATAGCGCTGCAGGGCGACGTTCCTTGAAGAACGGGGGTGAGTTCGTGAAGGAAACGACTGAATTTACGCATTTCAATGCGGCCGGGGATCCACAGATGGTGGATGTGTCAGCTAAGGTAGAGAGTTTGCGTATAGCTGAGGCCGAGGCGCGCCTTTGCATGCGGGCAGAAACATTGACAAAAATTCAACAAGGAGCCATGCGCAAAGGCGATGTGGTGGCGGTGGCCCGTCTGGCAGGTATTCAGGCGGCAAAAAAAACAGCCGATCTGATTCCACTGTGCCATCCGTTGGCACTAACCTCCGTGGAAATGCACATCGAAGCCGACAACGAATTGCCAGGACTGGTGATTCGTAGTCGCTGTACGCTGATCGGGCGAACCGGGGTTGAAATGGAAGCATTGACCGCTGTGTCAGTGGCTGCATTGACTGTGTATGACATGTGTAAATCTGCTGATCGTTCCATGTCGGTGGTGTTTATTGGACTTATTGAAAAAAGCGGCGGAAAATCAGGAAACTGGAGACGATAATCATGCGTTTGCATTTAAAGTTCTTTGCCGCTTACCGCGAGCGGCTGGGGTGTGCCGAGGAGACGTTGGACTGGTCCGGTGACCGCAGAACACTGGGTGAACTGGTGGATTACTTACGTCAGCGGGGGGGGGTGTGGCAGGAGGTGTTGAGTGATCCTCGTTGCCTCATGGCGATCAATGAGAATATGGCACGTTCCAGTGAATACATGCACGATCAGGATGAGGTGGCATTTTTCCCGCCAGTGACTGGAGGATGAGCAGAGAGAAAATGAGCAGCAATAGGTCTGAGGTTGTCCGGATTGGGTCAACGCCACTCCAGCCGCCGCTGCTGGAGCAGGAATTTATGGCAACGCTTGATGAACAGGCCGGTGGTGTGGTCTGTTTTACCGGACGGGTTCGACAGGATGCACAGGGTCAGCCAGAGGCCTTGTTTCTTGAGCATTACCCGGGCATGACCGAGCGAATCATTCAGCAGCATGTGTTGAATGCATGTCAGCGCTTTACGTTGTTGCAGGTACAGATACAGCATCGCATTGGTAAAATTGCTGCCGGGGAGGCCATCGTCTGGGTGGCTGTTGCCGCAGTGCATCGGCGTCAGGCGTTTGAGGGGTGCGCCTTTCTTATGGATTTTCTGAAAACTGAAGCGCCCCTCTGGAAAAAAAACATGGGCAATGAGGCGGCCTGGGTGGAGAGTCGCCCGGAGGATCAGCAGGCGAAGGCGCTGTGGTTGCTGTAGTTTTTTTGCGTCGGCAGGCGTTTCCGGGAGCAAGCATGTTTCGCCGATCATCAATGCAGAAGGCCAGGTAGTATCTGGGATTGCGAAATCTTGGCGCAGAGTAATATGTTTTCATTTTTTTTCGTGCGGCTGTTGCCGCATTTTAGTCGTATTCGGATATATACTATTGAGGGCGATACGGCCGCTTTTTCACCATCAGTACTTGAGACAGTACCTGAGACTTTTCCTGTTTCAGGTGGGATGATGCGTAGGGAATGAGGCGGGCTTCGTATCAGTGTTGTGTTTGTATTTCGTCAAAAACGTTAAACCAGCAAAAACGTTAAACCAGGGAGTACCAAGCTGATGGGATACCAAAAGATCAAGGTGCCGGCGGATGGTGACAAAATTACCGTTAAAGCCGACTTGTCCCTTAATGTGCCGCATTTTCCAATTATTCCTTATATTGAAGGTGATGGAATTGGGGTGGACATTTCGCCGGTCATGATCAAAGTTGTGGATGCGGCAGTGCAGAAGGCTTACCGAAGCCAACGCGCTATTTCATGGATGGAAGTTTACTGTGGTGAAAAGGCCACCCGGGTTTATGGTCCGGATGTCTGGCTGCCAGAAGAAACACTGGACGTGTTGCGCGAATATGTGGTCAGTATCAAAGGGCCGTTGACAACGCCGGTTGGTGGTGGGATGCGTTCGCTTAATGTGGCTCTGCGTCAGGAACTGGATCTTTATGTCTGCATGCGACCGGTGCGCTGGTTCAATGGGGTACCCAGTCCGGTTCATCATCCGGAATTGACGGACATGGTGATCTTCCGGGAAAATTCTGAAGATATTTATGCGGGGATCGAGTGGAAAGCCGATACCCCGGAAGCCCTCAAGATCATCCGTTTTTTACGGGAAGAAATGGGCGTCGTCAAAATCCGTTTTCCTGAAACCTGTGGTATCGGGATCAAGCCGGTCTCGCGTGAGGGCACGCAGCGGTTGGTACGTAAAGCAATTCAGTATGCGATTGATAATGACAAATCGTCAGTTACCTTGGTGCACAAGGGTAATATCATGAAATATACCGAGGGGGCGTTCCGTGACTGGGGGTATGAACTGGCCAGAGACCGTTATGGTGCGGTGTTGCTGGATGGTGGCCCGTGGATGGAGATGAAAAACCCGAAAACTGGTAAATCGATCATCATCAAGGACGTCATTGCCGATGCTTTCCTGCAACAGATTTTGATGCGCCCTGCTGAATATTCAGTGATTGCAACGCTTAACCTGAACGGAGATTATATTTCCGATGCACTGGCTGCTGAAGTCGGGGGTATTGGTATCGCTCCGGGAGCCAACATTGGTGGCTCGGTGGCCATGTTTGAAGCCACGCATGGTACGGCACCGAAATACGCCGGTAAGGACAAGGTTAATCCCGGTTCCATTGTGCTTTCTGCGGAAATGATGTTAAGGCATATAGGGTGGCTGGAAGCGGCCGATCTGATTGTCAAAGGAATGAGTGGGGCTATTGATGCCAAGACGGTCACTTATGATTTTGAACGTCTGATGCCGGATGCGACGCTGTTGCGTTGTTCAGAGTTTGGTGATGCCATTATCCGGCACATGGAAGACTGATATTCAGGACGCACCGTAGTGGCGTCGCTGTTGTTGTAAAATCTGTTGTTGTAGCGTCTTGAAATCGGGCACATAGCGCCTGCCGTACCTTGATGTGCGGCAGGATCTGTGCGCACTGTAGATTTAAGCAGATTCCGTGAGCATTGGTTCTGCGACATATTGCGGGGGCGGTGTTTCCTGGTCGGACGGTTGCAGATAGCATAAATTGACGGCATGCAGGCCATGGTCGCCTACTTCGATATCAAACTGCACCCGCTGGCCCGCCTTAATGCTACGGTATCCTTGCATCTGAATGTAGCTGTAATGCACGAACAGATCTTCTTCCCGATCATCTGCCCGGATAAACCCGAAGCCCTTCGTGTTGTTAAACCATTTTACGGTACCCGTTGTCATGATTGTGCATCCTCCTTGAGTGGTCCTGATCTTCTGTCATCCCTCTGACGGCAGGAAGAGGACTCTTGGTGTTATGGGTTTTTATGTTAATTTTGTCTTTTGCGCACTTTTTATTGTGGGTGTAAAAGATGTGGTATTGTAATCGCTCTGTCAAGTCCCCAATACAGTCACAAGGCTTGTATTTTTTGGTTTCTGGAAAAACCAGCATCTAAGCACACCAGGCGACCCCTTAAGAAATGAGCATATTCACTGATATTGAACTAATATATAGAGTGAGGGCAGGTAATACATCATTGCCTGATCAGGACGCTCAGGAAGACACTGAGTCGGTAGTTCTGGAACAGACGCCTCAGTTAGCACCGCCGCCGATGTATAAAGTGGTGCTATTGAATGATGATTATACGCCCATGGATTTTGTGGTGGATGTTTTATTGTTTTTTTTTGGTTTGCAAAAAGAGCAGGCGACACAGGTAATGATGCAGATTCATTTGCGGGGCAGAGCCGCTGTAGGACTGTACACCAGGGATGTAGCGGAAACCAAGGCGATGCAGGTGATCGACTATGCACAACAGCATCAGCATCCCCTGATGTGTCAGATTGAAAGGGCCTGAATGATGAATGAGGTGGTGATATCATGCTGAGCAAAGATCTGGAGTTGACCCTGAATTATGCGTTCAGGGAAGCCCGTGTCAAGCGTCATGAGTTTATGACGGTTGAGCACCTGCTGTTGGCTTTGCTGGACAATGAATCAGCGATGCGGGTACTGAAAGCCTGTGGTGCGGATGTTAATGCCTTGCGCCGGGATCTTGCCCATTTTATTGATGAGACCACTCCGCTTATTCCGATGAATGATCAGAACAAGGAGACCCAACCGACACTTGGGTTTCAGCGGGTGTTACAACGCGCGGTGTTTCATGTGCAGTCTTCGGGAAAAAAGGAAGTCAACGGGGCCAATGTGTTGGTGGCTATTTTTTCTGAGCAGGAATCGCAAGCGGTTTATCTGCTTAAACACCAGGCCGTTTCCAGGATTGATGTGGTTAATTTTATTTCTCATGGAATCACCAAGGTGAATGATTCGGCGCAGCCGGAGCAACAGGAAAATCAGGAAGAAGAAATTGCGCCGGAGTCGCCATCCAATAGCCCGCTGGATGCTTACACCAGTAACCTGAATGAGCAGGCCAGACTGGGGCGTATTGATCCTTTAGTGGGGCGGGAAGAAGAGATTGAACGAGCCATTCAGGTGTTGTGTCGGCGGCGGAAAAACAATCCCTTGCTGGTTGGTGAGCCTGGGGTGGGGAAGACCGCTATTGCTGAAGGACTGGCTTTATTGATTGTGGATGGGAAGGTGCCAGAGGCCATTGCGAAATCGGTGGTCTATGCACTGGATTTAGGTGCGCTGCTGGCGGGCACCAAGTACCGTGGTGATTTTGAGAAACGCCTGAAGGCGTTGCTGGCGGAATTGCGCAAGCAGGACGGGGCGATTCTTTTTATTGATGAAATTCATACCATCATTGGAGCTGGGGCGGCCTCCGGTGGTGTAATGGATGCGTCCAACCTGATTAAGCCATTGCTGGCTTCAGGGACACTCAAATGCATGGGATCAACAACTTATCAGGAATACCGCGGGATTTTTGAGAAAGACCGCGCACTGGCGCGGCGTTTCCAGAAAATTGATATTAAAGAACCGACGATTGAAGAGACCTATGAAATTCTGAAAGGCCTTAAAACCCGTTTTGAGGAGCACCACGGGGTGCGTTATACCGACAAGGCGTTGCAGGTGGCGGCTGAACTGGCTGAACGTTATATCAATGAGCGTTTTTTGCCGGATAAGGCGATTGATGTTATTGATGAAGCCGGTGCTTTTCAACGCTTGCAGATTGTGAGTAAACGTAAAAAAGTGATTGGTGTGGTGGAAATTGAAGAGGTCGTGGCCAAAATAGCCCGGATCCCGCCAAAATCAGTGTCGGCGAATGATCGGGAAGTGCTGCGTAATCTGGACCGAGACCTCAGGATGACGGTATTTGGTCAGGATGAAGCCATTGTGGCCTTGGCATCGGCCATCAAACTGTCGAGAGCCGGTCTCAAGTCCGTTGAAAAACCGATAGGCAGTTTTCTGTTTTCCGGCCCCACCGGGGTGGGCAAGACAGAAGTGTCGCGGCAACTGGCCAAATCAATGGGTCTGGAACTGCTGCGTTTTGATATGTCTGAATACATGGAGCGCCATACCGTCTCACGGCTTATTGGAGCGCCTCCGGGCTATGTCGGTTATGATCAGGGGGGGTTGCTGACCGAAGCCGTCAGCAAACATCCGCACTGCGTATTGTTGCTTGATGAAATTGAGAAAGCCCATCCCGATGTTTTCAATTTGCTGTTGCAGGTCATGGATCACGGCACCTTGACGGATAACAATGGTCGCAAATCGGATTTCCGCAATGTGATCTTGATCATGACGACCAATGCAGGTGCCGAGTCGCTGGCGCATCGGGCAATGGGCTTTATGGTGCAGGATCACTCCAGTGATGCGATGGAAATGCTCAAGAAAATCTTTTCGCCAGAATTTCGTAATCGACTGGATGCCATTATCCCCTTCGCAGCGTTGAGTCAGAAGGTGATTGAAAATGTGGTGGATAAATTCCTGGTGGAATTACAGGCGCAATTGGACGATAAACACGTGGTGATTGAAGTGGATGAGGAGGCGCGTCGCTGGTTGGCCCAGAAGGGCTATGACCGGTTAATGGGGGCGCGGCCGATGACACGCTTGATTCAGGAAGAGTTGAAAAAAACCTTGGCAGAAAAAATTCTCTTTGGTGAACTGGCTGAACGTGGAGGACGGGTTCATGTCAGTGTGGATGGAGAACATCTGCATCTGGAAATTGAAGAACCTGAAGCGGTTTCCTGAAACAGCGGGTGAGGCGGCATCGAGTACGTCGGCTCACCCGTTTTTGCCGTCAACTACGGTAATTGCGTTGTTGATGTGTTCCTGGGTTTTTTCGCCAGTAATGGCGATTGTCTGCAGTAATGGCGACCGCCGCAAAATCGCAGGTCACGGGTAGCAGCATCGGGTTGCACCAGTGGTGAAGTAAAGCGATGTCCTTTTTTTGTCAAAGCCATCAGTTGAGCATTGTTCTTGCATAAGACTTCTCCGGGTACTGAGTTACAAGGGGAAAGTCATGAATGTTCTGTTGGCCCGTCTCGGCGAGTGGGCGCAGTCGGGGTTAGGAGTCCCATTGTTTCTCCTCATGATTTTAGGAATGATGATCTTACCGCTTCCACCATTTCTGCTGGATGTGTTTTTTACCTTCAACATTGCTTTATCACTTGTCATTATTCTGGCGACTATTTACGCCTTGCGTCCCCTGGATTTCGCCGTTTTTCCGACGCTGTTGCTGGTGGCGACCCTGTTGCGGTTGGCGCTGAATATTGCCTCTACCCGTATCGTCTTGTTGCATGGTCATGAAGGCAGTCAGGCTGCTGGGCGGGTGATCGAAGCCTTTGGTCATGTGGTTATTGGTGGTAATTATGCAGTTGGTGTTGTGGTGTTTTCCATTTTCATTATTATCAATTTTGTGGTGATCACTAAAGGTGCCGGTCGTGTTTCTGAAGTGAGTGCCCGATTTACCCTGGACGCCATGCCGGGTAAGCAAATGGCGATTGATGCAGATTTGAATGCGGGATTGATTAATCAGGAAGAAGCCAAAGTACGGCGTCAGGAAGTGGCACAAGAAGCTGATTTTTATGGCTCCATGGACGGTGCTTCCAAGTTTGTGCGTGGGGATGCGGTAGCAGGTATTCTGATTTTGCTGATCAATCTGTTTGGTGGAATACTGATCGGCATGTTGCAACATCAGTTGAGTTTTTCGGATGCAATTTCCTCCTATGCCTTACTGACCATTGGTGATGGGATTGTGGCACAGATTCCCGGGTTGTTGCTGTCTACGGCCTCGGCGATTCTGGTAACCCGAGTGTCTTCGTCGCAACGAATGTCAGAACAGTTAATGTCGCAATTGTTTCGCACCCCCCAGCCATTGTTTGTCGCTTCAGGCATTCTGACGACCATGGGAATTGTTCCGGGAATGCCGCATACGGCGTTCTGGTTGCTGGCTGGTATGGCTGGCCTCGGTGGCTGGTGGCTGCGTCGCAAAGCACTGGCTCCTTCGTTGGAAAAGGCATTGCCAGTCGCTGCTGCACGGCCGGGCAGTCAGCCTGGGCAGGTGGTGCCTGAAACTGCGGGTGCGGCTGGGGCGTTGCCCGCTGCGGCGGAAAACAGGGATATCACCTGGGATGATGTATTGCCTGTGGATGCACTGGGTCTGGAGGTTGGGTACCGTCTGATTCCGATGGTGGATCGGCAACAAGGCGGCATGTTGTTATCGAGAATCAAAGGGGTTCGCCGCAAGTTATCTCAGGAACTGGGGTTTTTGTTGCCCTCCGTTCATATTAGGGACAACCTGGAACTTAATCCGAACCACTATCGGATTACTTTGATGGGCGTGAATCTGGCACAGGCAGAAGCGCATGCGGACAAAGAACTGGCGATTAACCCCGGGCAGGTGTTCGGTCCCTTGCGGGGTATTCCCTGTAAGGATCCGGCGTTTGGTCTTGAGGCGGTATGGATTGAGCCTACACAACGGGATCATGCGCAGTCACTGGGATATACCGTGGTTGATGCGCCAACGGTGATCGCTACACATCTCAATAGTGTGATGCAAAAACATGCCTGGGAATTGCTGGGGCATGAAGAGGTACAGCAGTTGGTCAATCAACTGTCAAAAACTCATCAGCGACTGGTTGAAAGTATCATGCCTAGTCCGGTTTCTCTGTCACTGTTGCTGCGGGTTCTGCAGAATCTTTTACGGGAAAATATCCCGGTCCGGGATTTGCGCACCATCTGCGAGGCAATGGCAGACATGGCTCAGAGAACGCAGGACATCGATACACTGACGGCCTACGTGCGGGTGGCGCTGGCGCGCATGATTGTGCAGGGGGTGGCCGGAGATCAGCCGGAAATTGCTGTCATTACCCTGGCACCAGATCTGGAACAGATATTGCTTCAGTCTGTGCAACAGGCCAAGGGAAGTGGTGGAACGGATGCCGATGCGGTACTGGAGCCTGGGTTGGCAGAACGTTTGCGGCGAAATTTAAGCGAGGCGGCGGCCAAAATGGAAATGGCAGGGAAAGAATCCGTACTGCTGGTTTCAATGGGAATACGTTCAATGTTGGCCCGTTTTGCCCGTTACAGTTTACCTGGGCTAACGGTGCTGGCGTATAACGAAATCCCTGATAACCGCAAAGTCACTATATTTGCAACTGCGGGACGCTAGGAGTCAATAAATGAATGTTCGCCGGTATGTGGCTGCAGACATGCGTGAAGCACTGCGTCTGGTACAGGAAGATCTGGGGCCGGAGGCGGTAGTGCTGGAAAACCGCCGGGTTGCCGGAGGGGTGGAACTGGTCGCTACGCTGGATCATGAGCAGGCCTTGCAGGAACATGCGCTTAAAATGCAGCATCGTGAACGCGCCCGTCGGCAGGATCAGTATCAGGACTCGCCGCATCAGGAGCCACAGCGGGAAATACGCAGACCGGATCAGGAGGAATATCTGTTGCCTTCCTGGATTCGTGAAGAACAGCGTCTTGATTTTAACTCTGAACATGGGCAAGAACCGGTGTTTAGCCGAATTGAACGTCCGGTGTCAGCGGGCCAATCGGTAAAAGCCAAGATTCCCGAACGTCATGTGGAAGCCGTAGTCAATGGTCCAGTGCAAGGTCGACGCGATCAGCAACTGGCCGGGTTGAACCAGCATTTGCAGGCTTCTCGCCAGTTGCCGGCGAATGCGGTTGCTCCAGAGGTGGCTGAAGTGAAAGCGTTGCGGGCGGAACTTGAATTGTTACGCACGCAATTACGGGATATCCAGCGGGGAGCAAAGCCGTCGGCCACCGCACCTAGCGCCTTGAGCCGGGTTCAGCAGCGATTACGGCAGATCGGTATTACTGAGGAATTACTGGATCAGTTGATGGAAGGATTGGGGTTGGATACGGATGCGGCGGGGATGCAAAATGAAGAAAAATTGTGGCAAACCGCCTTGGGGCGGTTGGCAAAATCCCTGCGCCTGGACACGGCGACAGAACTGGTGGACCGGCAAGGGGTCATTGTGCTGTTGGGACCCACAGGGGCGGGAAAAACAACCACACTGGCTAAGTTGGCGGCCCGGCATGTGATTCGTCATGGAGCCGCAGGGCTGGCGCTACTCTCTACCGACAGTTATCGGGTAGGGAGTTATGAACAATTACAAAAAATAGCCAAAGCCATGGGAGTGTCTTCAGCACTGGTTGAACCCGGTCAGAAACTGGATCAAGTGATTGCTGGACTGGGGTCACGCCGTTTGATCCTCATGGACACGGCGGGTTTTAGTCGCCAGGCACCGGAGCAGATGGCGCAGCAACGCCTGCTGGCGGAATCACGCTATCGGCTGCTGGGGCAACTGGTGTTGCCTGCCAATCTGCAAGGATCAGTATTGCAGCGTAATTATGAGGATTTTTCCAGTTTTAACCTGAGTGGTGCTATGATCAGTAAAATTGATGAGGCGACCAGTTTAGGAGAATGTTTGAGTCTGTTGGCGACGACGAACCTGGCGATTAGCTACGCAACCAATGGTCAACGGATTCCGGAAGACATTATTGTGCCCCGGGCAGCGCAACTGGTGAGTCAGGCGGTGGCGATGGCCAGGCAGCATGCACGTCCGGCACAACGTTCAGTAACAAATACGACTGGCAGAATGGTAAATTCCAGCCACAATTAAACAAAGCGCAGGCTGACGGGATGAAGTTGAGGTAGTTATGGTCGGAATACGTCCTGTACAAGTGATTGCGGTCACTGGTGGAAAAGGTGGGGTTGGCAAAACCAATACCGCTGTCAATGTAGGTATCTGTCTGGCTGAAATGGGCAAGAAAGTCGTGTTGCTGGATGCGGATTTAGGTCTGGCCAATGTGGACATACTCTTGGGTATCAAGCCACGTTCGACCATCGAGCAGGTCATTAACGGCGAATGCACCTTACGCGAGGTACTGGTCGATGGGCCGGGGGGGATCAAGATTGTACCGGCAGCCTCCGGGACGCAGTCCATGGCGGACATGCAGGCGGCGGAACAGGCCGGGTTGATTCATGCGTTTAATGACATCTCCGATGAACTGGATATTCTGGTGATTGATACGGCGGCGGGTATTTCCCAGCACGTGATTGCTTTTACCCGGGCAGCGCAGGAAGTGATGATTGTGGTGACCAATGAACCGACTTCACTAACGGATGCTTTCGCCCTGATCAAGGTGTTGAATAAAAATTATGGAGTGCACCGGTTTCAGGTGCTGGCCAATATGGCCAGAACACCGCAGGAAGGCCATGAGGTCTTTACCAAACTGTCCAATGCCTCAGATCGCTTTCTTGATGCAGCTTTAGTGTATCTTGGTGCCATTCCATGGGATGATTACCTGCGCAAGTCGGTACAACGGCAAAAAGCCGTATGCGATATTTATCCCCGTAGCCCGTCGGCGCTGGCTTACCGCGCAGTTGCCCAAAAAATCAAGGGGTGGCCAACGCCGGCTTCAGCGCGTGGACATCTGGAGTTTTTTATGGATCGACTGGTACAGGGAGTTCGCTGAACTGATGCTGGAGTAGCAAGCTGTTGGCCACTTCTTATCCTCGCAGTCGCCCGGATCAGACACTGATTGAGCAGCACAGTGTGCTGGTGCGGCGCATTGCTCACCATCTGCTGGCGCGGATGCCAGGATCTGTCAATCTGGATGATCTTATTCAGGCAGGGATGATTGGTCTGATGGAAGCCATCCGTAAATACGATGGCGGTCGTGGGGCCAGTTTCGAGACCTATGCAGGGATTCGTATTCGCGGGGCGATGCTGGATGAGGTGCGGCGCGCCGATTGGGCACCCCGTTCGGTGCACCGGCAGCACCGGCAAGTCAGTGAAGTCATTCGTCAACTGGAACACCGTTTCGGTCGTGCCCCTCAGGAACGAGAGATTGCGGAGGAGATGGGGATATCGCTGGATGAATACTTCCGGATTATTCATGATGCGTTGTCTTCCCGGCTTTTCAGTGTGGAAAGCATTATGGAGGACGGCGGCCAGACAGAGCATGACTCCGGTAACGATGTTTATGAACGGCTGAGTCGAGCCGACCTGCAACAGCAACTGGCGCAGGCCATTCGGCAGTTACCAGAGCGTGAGGCGCTGGTACTGGCGCTTTATTACGATGAAGAACTGAATCTCAAAGAAATTGGTGAAGTGCTGACGGTGAGTGAATCGAGGGTGAGTCAGATACATTCCCAAGCGGTGATGCGTTTGCGCAGTCGGTTAACGGGCTGGAAATAAACGATGCACAGGATGTGGGGGGGTGCACTGTAGTTATTTTCGGCAAAAATCCATCGCTGTTTTCTGTGAACAGGTTTTGGCCTGTGGTTATCACCTTTTAACACTAATCGTGTTAGGATCTGCTCACCGGGACGGGGGGCTGTGTTTCTGTTTCCGGAAAAGTTAAGGAATAACTGGCAAGTATGCCGGTTCAATCTAGAATGTAGGCAGATGGAGAATTTTGCGCGGGGCGATGCGAACTGGGAGGTAGCCTTGGACAAAAATATGAAAATCCTGATTGTTGATGATTTTTCGACGATGCGAAGAATTATCAAAAATCTGTTGCGCGATTTGGGGTTTACCAATACGGCTGAGGCAGATGATGGTCAGTCTGCATTGCCCATGTTGCAAAGTACACATTTTGACTTTGTGGTGACTGACTGGAACATGCCGGGGATGACCGGGATAGACCTGTTGAAAGCCATACGTTCAGATGCGCGGCTGGCATCGGTACCGGTGTTGATGGTTACTGCGGAAGCGAAACGGGAGCAGATCATTGAAGCGGCCCAGGCGGGAGTCAATGGTTATGTGGTCAAGCCGTTTACGGCCCAGGTGCTCAAGGAAAAAATCGAAAAAATATTTGAACGTATAGATGCTGCGAAGTAATGCAAGGAGTGGGTGGATGAGCCGCAATGAAGAAGTAACATCCGCAGAAGATGGTGATGTACGGGACACGATGATGGAATATGCTCAGAAAATGATTTCGAGTCTGGAGCAGGGGGATTCCGCCTCGGCCGTACATATGATTCATGAACTGAATGCATTCCGAGATCAGCGTCTTTTTGCCGAAGTGGGACGAATGACCCGCAGTCTGCATGATGCGATTGTTAATTTTCATAACGACACCAGTTTCAGTTCAACAGACAAGGCGGAATTGTCACGTATCCGCGATGCCTCGGACCGGTTGAACTATGTCATCAACATGACGGATCGGGCGGCTAACAAAACCATGGACATGATTGAGGCCACGGTACCGTTGCTGGATGATATTGAAACCCGGGCCATTGCTTTAAAGCCTGAGTGGGAAAAACTGAAACGCCGTGAAATACAGGCGCAGGAGTTTCGTGAGCTGTACCGGAATATTGATGATTTTTTTGTGCATACGGCAGATGATGCTTCCAAGCTCAAGAAGATGTATAACGATATTGTGGTCGCTCAGGATTATCAGGATCTGACGGGGCAGGTGATTAAAAAAGTCATTACCCTGGTCAAGGAAGTCGAAGAAAGTCTGGTACGCCTCGTCAAGATGGCCTCACAGGTCGATGCAGTGGCGGGTATCTCGCATCAGTCTGCTCCACGGGAACTGACGGAACGTGACCGACTGGAAGGCCCGGTGATTGATAGTAAAAAAGCAATAGATGCAGTGTCGGGTCAAGACGAAGTGGATGATCTTTTGTCCAGTCTGGGCTTCTAGGAGCGTAGATTTATGACGTTTGATGCGGATGATGAAATTTTACAGGATTTCCTGATCGAAGCGGGAGAGATTCTTGAACATCTGTCCGAGCAGTTGGTCGAACTGGAAAATAATCCAGGGGACAAGCAGTTACTTAATGCCATTTTTCGCGGATTTCACACCGTCAAGGGTGGTGCCGGATTTTTACAGTTGGATGCATTGGTCAATGTCTGTCATGCCGCTGAGAATCTGTTTGATCTGTTGCGTAATGGGAAGTTGAGTGTCAGTGCCGAGTTGATGGATGTTATTCTTCAGGCACTGGATGCGGTGAACGGGATGTTCCGTCAGGTGCAGAATCGTGAAGAGCCGGCTCCTGCGGCCGCCAGTTTACTGGAAGCCTTGCACCGGATTTCTTCCGGAGGTTCTGCAGAGGCCAAACCGGCAGTAGTACAGGCCGCTCCACCGCCACCGCCGCCGCCACCCCCTCCAGCTAAACCCAAGCCGGTAGCGTCACCTCCTCCTGCGGCCACAGCGGCAGCGGGTGCTCCTGACATGATTTCTGATGAAGAATTCGAGTCGTTGATGGATGCGCTGCATGGAGGCGGGGCACCAAAAGGTTCGGCACCTCCCGCAGCAAAGCCGGTAACGCCACCGGTGGTTCCTTCAGCACCTTCAGCACCGGCCGCTTCCGGTGGGCCGGATGATATTTCTGAAGATGAATTCGAGGCACTGCTGGATCAGTTGCAGGGTCAGAAAAAATCAGCGGCAGCCGTGGTGGCTGTTGCGCCGACGCTGAAAGTAGCGCCACCACCCGTGGTAAAACCGGGGGCATCAGCGCCTGCGGAACATATCACGGAAGATGAGTTTGATAATTTACTGGATCAACTGCATGGGGCAAAAACGGCACCGGGAGCGGCACCTTCCGCCGTTGTGCCGCCCGCATTTTCGCCGCCACGTCAGGCTGATGCCGCACCCGCACGACCGGAACCCCGGCCGGCGGCTGCCGAAGCGCATCCGGCGGCGCATCCGCCAGCCAATGCAGACATGTTGCAGGAAACGACGGTCCGGGTAGATACCAAACGCCTTGATGACATCATGAATATGGTCGGTGAACTGGTTCTGGTGCGTAATCGTCTGGTGCGCCTGGGTCTCAGCAATGCCGATGAAGAAATCTCCAAGGCCGTTGGCAATCTGGATGTGGTGACTGCAGATCTGCAGATGGCCGTGATGAAAACCCGGATGCAACCAATCAAGAAAGTGTTTGGTCGTTTTCCCCGGGTGGTGCGGGATCTGGCACGTAACCTGAAAAAAGAAGTGGAACTGGAGCTGGTGGGTGAAGACACGGATCTGGATAAAAATCTGGTAGAGGCCTTAGCCGATCCGTTGGTGCATCTGGTGCGTAATGCCGTGGATCATGGGATTGAAGCGCCTGCCTTGCGTGAATCCTGCAATAAATCCAGAGTCGGCAAGATCATTCTCTCGGCTCAACAGGAGGGGGATCATATTGTTCTGTCTATCTCGGATGATGGGGCCGGGATGGATGCGGATCGCTTGCGTGCCAAAGCGGTGGAGAAAGGACTACTGGATGAAGATACGGCCTCGCGGCTTTCGGAAAATGAAGCTTTCAATCTGATATTTGCTCCCGGGTTTTCAACAAAGGATGAAATATCCGATGTGTCCGGGCGTGGTGTGGGCATGGATGTGGTCAAGACCAAGATCTCCCAGCTCAATGGCACCATTGATGTCCGTTCGGTCAAAGGCCAGGGCTCATTGATTGCCATCAAGGTTCCCTTGACGCTGGCGATCATGCCGACACTGATGATCATGTTGGGACAACAGACCTTTGCTTTGCCCTTGGTGTCAGTGAATGAAATTTTTCATATGGATGTATCAAAGAAAAACGTAGTGGATGGTCAGGATGTGATTGTGGTTCGGGAAAAGGCGTTGCCGCTGTTTTACCTGAAACGCTGGCTGGTGGCTGATGGGTGGGGACAGCCGGCTGGGGATAACGCCCATGTGGTGATTGTTACTGTGGGTACTAAAAAAGTGGGTTTTGTGGTGGATCAACTGATTGGCCAGGAGGAAGTGGTCATCAAACCCTTAGGGGCGATGTTACAGGGAACGCCAGGGATAGCTGGGGCGACGATTACCGGCGACGGGCGGATTGCCATGATTCTCGATGTTCCCAGTATGCTCAAGCATTATGCCCATCGTATGTAGGAATGATTTCGGAGAGGGCTGATGGTGGTTTCGGTACTGGTGGTTGATGATTCTGCGTTTTTTCGTGGACGAATTATCAAACTATTACAGCGCAATCCGCAGATCCGGGTGGTCGGTGAGGCCGCCAATGGTCGTGACGCCGTTGCCTTGTCGGAATCGCTTACGCCGGATGTCATCACCATGGATTATGAAATGCCGGTGATGGATGGTATTTCGGCGGTGGCAGAAATTCTGAAACGGCGCAAATTGCCCATTGTGATGTTGTCTTCTTTGACTTTTGAAGGGGCGCGGCTGACCATCAAGGCGCTGGAAGCCGGTGCGGCTGATTTTATGGTCAAAAGCCAGATGGAGGCGATGGGAGGGCAGTGGCCGGTATTGATTGAGAAAGTGCTGGCGTTAGCCTTGCACCGATCGGAGGCCGTGCGTCCCGTGCGTGAGGCATCGCCGCCAGTAGGTCGGGTGTCGTCGACAGCGGCACCTCCCCTGCCACAGCCTTCGGCACCCCGACAGGAATTTCGGAAATCGGCCGTGGCCGGGATGCGTCTGCTGATCGTAGCGGCATCTACCGGCGGTCCGGTGGCGATTCGTCAGGTACTGGAAGACGTGCCGGCCCGTTTTGGTTGTCCGGTGGTGATTGTCCAGCATATGCCGGAACGTTTTACCCAGGCATTTGCGGAGCGACTGAGTGAATACTGTCATCTGAAAGTGAGCGAAGCAAAAGACCAGACGGTCTTACAGCCAGGACAGGCCTATGTGGCCCCTGGAGGGCGTCAGTTGTTGTTGCAGTTGCAAGGTTCACAACTGGTGACGCACATTGTCACGGATCAGGATGGTCGGTTATATAAACCCTCTGTGGATGTAACGCTCGGTTCGGCAGCCAAGAACTTAGGTGCTGCTGTTTTGGCGTTGGTGCTTACCGGTATGGGTGACGATGGTACCCGCGGTGGTCGACTATTGCATGCTGCCGGCGGCAAGATATGGGTGCAGGAAGCAGCAAGCTGTGTGGTGAACGGTATGCCTCAGTCGTTGCGCAACGCCGGACTGGCGGATGAGGTACTGACATTGGCGGAAATGGGAAAAAGACTGAGTCAGCTGGCGGGCTGACCGGGTATTGCCCCGAAATGAGGTTGCAGGCTTGGATATTCTAAGTTTTTCAGGTTTGTTCCTTGCGGTGCTGGCGATTGTCGGAGGAAATTTTATTGAAGGCGGTCGACTGACCGCTTTGCTTAATCTTCCGGCGTTCATGATTGTTATCGGAGGGACCTGTGGCGCAGCTTTGTTACAGACGCAGTTCAGTGTGTTGCGGCGCACGGCCATGGTATTGGTCTGGGTGTTTACACCGCCGGTACTGTCTTCAGGTATTGCACTAGAAAAAGTATTGTCCTGGAGCAACACGGCACGTCGGGAAGGGTTGTTGGGCCTGGAGACGGTGTCGGATACTGAACCGGATAAATTTGTGCGGACTGGGTTGCAGATGCTGGTGGATGGCAATGAACCGGCAGCGATTCGTGATGTCCTGGAAACAGAAATTTTTACCCGCCAGGATATTGATATGGCGGCGGCAGGGGTGTTTGAAGCGATGGGCGGCTATGCACCGACGATCGGAATTCTGGGGGCGGTGATGGGGTTGATTCATGTCATGAGTCATCTGGCAGAGCCCTCGCGTCTGGGCTCCGGGATCGCCACCGCCTTTGTGGCGACGATTTACGGAGTCGGCTCCGCCAATCTGATTTTTTTGCCGATTGCCGCTAAAATAAAATCCAATGTCTTGCGTCAGTCACAGATGAAGCAGATGATCATGGAAGGGTTGATTGCCATTGCCGATGGGGAGAATCCAAGAAATATTGAACTCCGTCTGCAGTCTTTTGTAGATGCCGAGGGGGGCTGATGCGTAAACATAAACCCGCTGAAGGTCATGTGAACCATGAACGTTGGCTGGTTTCCTATGCAGACTTTATTACTCTGCTTTTTGCTTTTTTTGTAGTCATGTATGCCATTTCATCAGTGAATGAGGGAAAGTACAAGGTCTTGTCCTCATCGCTGAAAAATGTGTTCGAGACGCCACCTGGCACGACGAAGCCGATTGAACTGATGCACGGCTCGGCATCCAGTCCGGAGACGACGGAAAAACAGATCAGTGATGAGCAGCATCGGTTGCTGGTGCAGATTCGTCAGGACATGGTGTCTGCACTGACCAATGAGGTGGGGCATCAGCAGGTTAAAGTGTCAGATCACGATAACTGGATTGAAGTGTCTATTCAGAGTGAACTGTTATTTACCAGTGGCAGCGCCGTGTTATCCAATTCCGCCTTGGTGACCCTGGCGAAAATGTCCAGAGTCCTGGCTCGCTACCCCAATGCGATAAGAATTCAGGGGTACACGGATAATATTCCGGTGATTAATTCGATTTATCCGAGTAACTGGGAGTTGTCTGCGGCCCGGGCCGTATCGGTCTTGCGTGTTTTCGAAGAACAGGGCGTGGAATCTGGTCGAATGGCTGCTGTGGCCTATGGAGAATTTCATCCGGTGGTCGATAACAATACGGACAGTGGACGTATACAGAATCGACGGGTGGTGGTGGCGATTTCCAAGTCCAAGTCCGGTTTTCATTCGCCGTTTGAACCTTGAGTGAGTCAGGTATGCGTACATGGACGGTGGCTAATCAGAAAGGGGGGGTGGGTAAAACGACCACGGTGATCACGCTTGCCGGTTTGCTCGCCGAGCAAGGACGGCGGGTGTTGATGGTGGATATGGATCCGCAGTCCTCACTGACGCATTATTTTTCACGGTCGTTGGGAAAATCGCTAGCGGATGTTTATACGGTGTTTCGCGACCGGGGGGCACTGACACAGGATAAAGTCATGGAATCGGTGATGCCACTGCCTTTTGAACGGTTGTCGGTCATGACGTCCTCGCCGTTATTGGCAACGGTGGAGAAAATGGGCTCAGGCCAGAGTGGCATGGGCAGAATCTTGCGAGAGGCGATTACTTGTCTGGAAGGACAGTTTGATGACGTGCTCGTTGATACCTCTCCCACCTTGGGGGTACTGCTGGTGAATGCCATTGCCGCCGCTGATCAACTGATTTTGCCGGTGCAAACAGAGTTCTTGGCAATGAAGGGCCTTGAGCGTATGATAAGAACATTGGCAATGATTGTGCGTTCCCAGCAGCGCAATGTCCCGGTAGTGGTGGTAGCCACCATGTATGACCGTCGGACGCTGGCAGCGCAGCAGTGTTTGAAAGAGTTACAGGACTCGTATAAAGAATTGTTGGCAGAACAGGTGATTAGCGTCGATACCAAGTTTCGCGACGCCAGTCATGCCGGTGTGCCATTATCGTATTTTGTGAGTGAGAGTCGTGGTTTGGATGCCTATCGCAACCTGTTGCAACAACGACTGTTAACATCAGGAGCTTAAATCTTATGTCCGCCCAAGAAAAATTCTGGTTTGAATCGCAACACTCTGAATTAGTGGCTTATCTGGAAGATTTGCTGGCACCGGCGGTGGTTCCCGTGGTAATGCCGGTGCGGCTGGTGCCTCCAGAAACCCCTGTCATTCTGCCATTTCCAGTCAAAGAAACGCTGGCACCGTCCATGCCTGCACCGTCTATTGAGGTGCTGAGTCCGGCTGAACCGGAGCGGCCCGTGCTGCCGGTATTGAATGGTTTCAAGGAACTGAGTTGTCTGTATATCGTTTGTGATGGTATACGTTATGCATTGCCCCTGATCCATCTGGGACGTATATTCCGTGCGACACAACACCTGACACCACTGATCGGTCAACCGGCCTGGCAGTTAGGGCTGTTGCCTACAACGCCTGTGCAGCAGGTCATCAGTCTGCATTATCTGTTGACCGGCCAGGTCGGCCGGGCTCCGGATTATTATGTGTCGGTGGCACTTAGTCGACGGGTGTTGGCTTGCGAAGCGATTTTGCATAGTGAACGTATTAGTGCTGAGGCAGTGCACTGGCGTCAGGACCGGGATCGTCTGCCATTGATCGCAGGAGTGATTACGGAAAATCTGGTACCGCTGCTTGATTTATCCGGGCTTGAAGAACGGTTGAAATAAGCTACAGTTAATTCTCAGGGTAGGACAGGAGCGGATGGGTATGAGTCAGGCGGCACAAAAATCAGGGGGAGATGATCCGGTACTGCAGTGGGTGACTTTCCGTCTGGATAATGAGACCTATGGCATTAATGTGATGCAGGTGCAGGAAGTCTTGCGTTACAGTAATATCGCTCCGGTTCCGGGGGCGCCGTCGTACGTGCTCGGTATTATCAATCTGCGGGGTAATGTGGTCACGGTTCTGGATACCCGCCAGCGATTTGGTTTAAGTTCCGGGGAAATCACTGACAATACGCGGATTGTGATTATCGAATCGGATCATCAGGTTGTGGGTATTCTGGTGGACAGTGTTTCGGAAGTCGTGTATTTACGTCAATCGGAAATTGAACTGACACCCAATGTGGGTAATGAAGACAATTCCAAGTTTATTCAAGGTGTTTGCAATAAGAACAATGAGTTGCTTATCCTGGTGGATCTGAATCGTTTGCTGACTGATGAAGAGTGGAACGAAATGGGGTTATAAGCCCTGACAGACTGGACGGCGGCGTTTAAGTGGCTATACTGTGAGTAATGGTGTTTGGTGCAGTTTTATTTTATGGGCCTCAGGGAAACTTGAGGCTCTTTTTTTTTGCTCATTTTTGGTGTATTGGCTTCATTAAGCAAAAAGCGGTCAACCAAACGAGGTTAGCGGCGTTTAACCGGGGGGTACTGCGATGGTAGAACAGGTGTTGCCAGCGCACTTTAACCTGATGTTTTAATACGAAGGAGTGATTTTTTATGAAAATTTATCGTTATGCCGCCTTGTTGCTCGGACTGGGTCTGATCAGTTCAGTCGTTCAGGCGGAAGAAGGCGGGATGGGGATGATGCACATGCACAAACATCCCAAGAGTTTTACTTCCGATGAAGTGCGTACCTATGCCGATGGGGGGGTACTGAAAAAACATATTGAACAGACCGTCAGGATCGATTCATTAACCCGCAAGGTGGTGATTACCAATCCCAAAGGCCAAGTATGCACTAAACTCGCCACCTGGCACTGGGATAAAGCGCATCATAGCTGGACGCATACGGTGGATGTGACCGGTTTTGCCGGTAAGCATTTTGAAATGCATGCAGAAGGCCACGGAGAAATGCCAGAGGGTGACATGCACGCCAGTATGCTGTCTGAACAGAAATTATCGCCAGGGAATTGATTGGCTAAAGAGAGAACTGTTCGCCCAGATAGACTTTGCGCACGGTTTCATGCTGAAGGATATGCCCTGGCGGTCCTTCAGCAATGACTTCACCTGAACTGACAATGTAGGCCTTTTCGCAGATCGTCAGGGTTTCTCGCACGTTGTGATCGGTAATGAGGACGCCGATCCCCCGCTCTTTCAGGTGGGTAATGATGCTTTTTATATCATTCACTGAAATGGGATCGACCCCGGCAAAAGGTTCATCCAGTAAAATAAAAGAAGGTTCCAATGCCAGTGCCCGGGCGATTTCTACCCGGCGACGTTCTCCTCCAGACAGGCTCATTCCCAGGCTGTTTCGGAGATGCTCTACATGAAATTCTTCGAGAAGACGGTTGAGTTTTTCCTTACGGTCGCGGCGTTTAAGTTCAGAGCGGGTTTCCAGCACTGACAGGATATTATCCTGAACACTCAGTTTTCGAAAAATGGAAGCTTCCTGTGGCAGGTAGCCGATGCCGGCCCGGGCTCTGCCGTGCATGGGTTTAAAAGAAAGATCCAGATCATCAATCTGAATGGAACCGCGATCGGCGGTAATCAGCCCGACGATCATGTAAAAACTGGTGGTTTTCCCGGCCCCGTTCGGCCCCAGTAAACCGACGATACTGGAACTTTCGACACTGAGACTTACGTCACGTACGACCATGCGACTTTTAAATGATTTTTCCAGGTGTTGCACGGTGAGCAGACTCATGGTGCAGTAACTCCAGCGGCTGGTTTGACCGGTGTGACTGGCGCGACTGGTGTGACTGGTGTGACTGGTGCTTTTGCGGGCAGGCTATCCGGAGTTTTTTTATCCTGCTGCGCAGGAAAGATCAGGAATACCCGGCCCTGCTCGCCGCCTTCCGCATCAATATGTTGTTCTTGAATGCTGTAATGAATGATTGAGCCGTCGGCAGAGGAACTGTCTTGTTTGATATGTGCATCATGCAGCAAGGTCAGTCGGTCGTTGACCAGATCGTAGTCGATTTCCTGGGCATGGGCCATCACCGGTCCCTTGTTCGGATCCTGGACTTGTTGATAACGGGCGGGGTTGCCAATGGCGATAGACGATTGAACTTTTCCCTGATTATCCGTTTTCACCGTTAACTGATCGGCCCAGAGGTGCAAGGTTCCCTGAATGACCAGTACATTACCACTATAAACGGCGACCCCGGATTTCTGATTATAAGAGGCAGAGTCGGCAGTGACCTGAACGGGCTGATCGCGGTCAGACTCCAGAGCCTGACTGTAAGGCACTGTGAAACTCATGCAGGCCAAGAACAGTGCCAGACGGAAGAAAAATTTATCTGGTGCCTTGTTGTTAGTGAACGAGGACATAGAACCCCTGAACATGTTTATGCAAGTGTAGTATTCCAGTGAGCAGGCTTGCATCCATACCGTCAGCCTGAGTGGTTCCCTGACTGGAGACGACTTGTACATGGGCCATTGTCTGTACCGCCTGCAAGTCAGGATACGCATCCATGGAAGTGGTGGTAAGGGTCATGGCTTCCCGGGGTAGTGTAGTCAGTCGTTTGGCCATCACTTCAATGTTAAGGATGAGATGCGAATTGTTGTTGAGACTCACCCCCTGCAGGGCATGCATGAACCACTGTGGGGTGCCTTGCGTCAGCAAGGTGACCTGGGGTTGATCCATGTCCGCATGGTCAAAAGGTTGAGTAAAATGGCGCAATGACTGTGAGGTAACATGGCGAATGACCTGACCCGTATCGTCTGTGGTGGTCGATTCGGCATCTACGGCGGTATAGTCAGGAATCTGGTTGCTGCTGGACGGGTTGCTCACATGTTCATCCGTTGTCTTGAATCCATAAAATGCTGCTAAAACACCCAGTAAGGCAATCAGTCCCAGTAGACTGAGGTAATTGCGCCAGTCCATCGGTTCAGGCATCCCAGCAACGTTGGATGATGGTGTCCCAGTAGCCGTGGGCTTTGAGCAAAAGATCACAGACCTCGCGCACGGCGCCGTGTCCTCCCGAGTGGTGGGTAACGTAATGCGCCCGTTCACGTACACAGATGTGGGCATTAGCCACTGCAATGGCCAGACCACAGCGTCTGAAGGCACCAAGATCCGGAAAATCATCCCCTACGTAAGCCATATCAGTGACGGCGATACCACTTTGTAAGGAAAGTTCTTCAAGGGCGTGGCCCTTGTCTTCACGGCCTTGCAGCAAGTGATGGATCTGCAGATTTCTGGCACGGTGTTCAACCAATGGATTTTGTCGCCCGGTAATAATGCCGGTACGACCACCATGCTGTTGCCACATTTTAATTCCATGGCCATCCTGAGTATCGAAAGCTTTCAGTTCTTCACCGTCGGGATTAAAGAATAGCAATCCGTTGGTCAGCACGCCATCGACATCCATGAC
>JAJXWR010000124.1 GCA_021781515.1 Pseudomonadota bacterium | reverse complement strand
TGCCCATGTACCGATGTGTCGGGGTGAAGTGCAGGAAACGGGTGATTTTGAACTGGATGGTGTTACTTTTCCTGCTGCGGAAATCCAGCTGGAATTTCTGGATCCGGCGGAAGAAGAGGGAAGTGGCGGTGCTTTGTTTCCAACCGGCCAGGTGCTGGATACCTTGGAAGTTCCAGGGGTAGGCCACTTACAGGCGACACTGATCAATGCCGGGATTCCAACTATTTTTATTGCAGCGGCGGCGTTAGGCTACACAGGGAAGGAACTGCAGGCGGATATCAATCAGGATGCAACGGCGCTGGAACGATTTGAAGCCATTCGTACACAGGGTGCCTTACGCATGGGATTGATCAAGACGCCTGAGGAAATGGTCCGGCGCCAACACACGCCGAAAATCGCTTTCGTGGCTCCGGCGGCGGATTATATGGCCTCCAGTGGAAAATCCGTCCTCGCCGCTGACGTGGATTTATTGGTACGTGCACTATCCATGGGCAAGCTGCATCACGCAATGATGGGAACGGCGGCCGTGGCCATTGGTGCCGCCGCCGCCATCGAAGGTACACTGGTGCAGCAGATGGCCGGTGGTGGTGTTCGTCAGACGGTGCGTTTTGGACACCCCTCCGGTACATTGCGAGTCGGCGCTCAGGTAGCGCAAACGCAAGGCCACTGGTGTGTGCAACGGGTCATGATGAGTCGCAGTGCCCGAATTCTTATGGAAGGCTGGGTGCGTATTCCTGCCCCCACAGCAACATTCAGTGAGCGGTGACTGCAGCGACTGTATCAAAGGTATCCAGGTAATCGACCGCCCGGGCAGTAAAACCAAGCTGTGTTTTTAGTGTTTTGCGCAACGCATCTGCCGCCAGCGGTTCTCCATGGTTGATATAGGTCATTTGTGGCGGATGTGGGATTGAGCCTAACCACTGTACCAGTTCCTGATAATCCGCATGCGCTGACAGGGAATCGATGTGTTTAACCGTACAGTGCACCGGGATCATTTCCCCATGAATAGCAATGGGACTGTGGCCGTGGGCAATGGCGTCACCGCGTGTGCCTGGGGCCTGAAAACCCATGAATAACACCGCACTATTGTGGTCTGGCAGTACTTGACGCAAGTGATGCAATACCCGCCCTCCGGTGGCCATACCGCTGGCTGAAACGACAATCATTGGGCCATGCCGGGCCGTTAATTGTTGCGACGCTTCGGCAGTTTCTACATAATTGACCAACTGATGCAGCCGCTGACACTCATGCGCCGTCAAATGGTGTTCATGGCTGTATTGGGTGAATACTTCCGTTGCTTTAATGGCCATTGGACTATTGAGATAAATCGGAATGGGAGGAATACGGCCGGCTTCACGCAACCCACACAACAGATGTAAAGCCATCTGGGCTCTGCCGACAGCGAAGGCCGGAATTAACAGGGTTCCCCCTTGATGAGCGACCTGCTGCACCAGTGCCGTCAGTAATGCTTCTGGATCTGTCGCTTCATGCCGACGATTTCCATAAGTGGATTCCAGTACCAGGATGTCGGTGGGCCCTAAAGGTTCAGGATCACGCATGATTACATCGGCATGCCGTCCCACATCTCCTGAAAATACGACGTGTTGCTGACCATCATCCAAATGCAGACACGAGGCACCAATAATATGTCCTGCACGGCTGAATGAAGCATGCAGTTGATCAAGCAAGCGAAATTTTTCCCTGAAATCATACGGTTTCAATAAATTGAGCGTATGCTGCACATCCTCTTGGGTAAACAAAGGCAAAGCGGGCCGATGTTTGCTAAAACCATGGCGATTCGCATACCGGGCATCTTCTTCCTGCAAGTGCGCCGCATCGGGTAAGAGAATTTTGCATAAATCAGCCGTTCCCTCTGAACAATAGATTGGCCCCCGAAACCCTTGACGCACCAGAACCGGTAAATACCCCGAATGATCCAGATGCGCATGCGTCAGAACCACTGCTTTTAACTGACGTACATTAAGTGGTAACGGGGTCCAGTTACGCTCCCGAAAATTTTTAACCCCCTGAAACAGACCACAATCAACCAGGATGCTTTCGTGATTACAACGTACTTGCGTTTTTGAACCGGTGACGGTGCCTGCTGCACCCAGAAAACGTAATTGCATTTCTGGTACTCACTCTATGGACTTTGTCTACTGTGGACTCTGAAGTGGTTCTGCATAACTTCATTACACTATAGAGTAGCAGCATAGATCAGCAGTGCTTTGCTACCGAACCTGAACGTATTAATCATTGCCTAAGTTTTTGCGCATTTTCTACTGCTCGCATGTTCCATGCATACACGGCGTCAGGCAGGCGAAGCGCTTCACCCACTCTGTTTTTTGTTGAATGGATGGCAGAAAGAATACTGGATTTCATTTCAAGTGTGCTTGTGATTGCTCACTTCTGCTTTGGCGTTATTCCAAACCAGTTCGTCTGGATTAAGCGCTGGGAAGTACGCCGGTAGAAAACCCATCATGATTTTCCTCTGTTGCGTATCCAAAAATGCGCGTATTTTAATGCGGTGATGATAGCGTGCATTATCAGCAACGACGAAAATGGGTTGACCTGCATCCTGATTTTGAAAATTCAGGCAACTGTCAGGCAACCAATACAATGGGCTCATTTCTAAGCACCGCATCGACCAGTTCTTTGCGTTTCTGGCTTCGCATTTCAGATTTATTCATGAACAAAGTATATCATATAGTGCTAAAACTTATGAAACAATGAATACTTGACCACAATACATATTGCAGAGACAGCCGTTTCAGTTGCCACACTGATACCGATCCAGCATGCGCTACTTTAGGCATATCACAGGGTAAGAGTTATGAAGCCGCAGCAAACCCACTGATTAACTGAGATTATTCCAGGACAAGGACGACATATGGTTTATTACTGAGGATGGAGCGGGAGACTTCGTCTCCCGGTGCTCATCATTTATGGATTGTGGTTTTTTGTTGTTTTTATATAATATGTAATTGATTTATTTATTGTTTTATTCGTTATTATTATTTGTATTTATTATAGTGTTTTATTTATATTTATTGTATTGCTTTTATTGTTTTGGTACTTATTCTTGTTATTTGGTTTATTTTTTTATTATCTGTTTTATTTTTATTGTATTGTTATTTTTATTTGCCATTTTTATTTTTATCATCTGGCAGTATAAATAAAGCAGGAACCGTGCCAATATTTTTTATAGATATATCCTATTGATTAAATGGCATTTATTAAAACACACCTCTACACTCACTGCATTTTTCCGCTACGTCGAGTAACACCCTGTTACCCCATGTTACAAAGCCGACCTCTGGATTAGAGCGCTAAACGCTCAATATTAATCGTTGCCTTAAGTTTTTGCGCATTTTCTACTGCTCGCATGTTCCAGCATACACGGTGTCAGGCAGGCGAAGTTCTTCACTACCTCTGTTTTTTGTTGAATGGATCGCATCGCAGAAAAAATGCTGGATTCCATTTCAAGGGTGCTCGTAATTGGATGCTTCCTCACTTCTGCTTTGGCATGATTCCAAACCTGTTCGTCCGGATTAAACTATGGGGAATACGCCGGTAGAGATGCGCGTCGCTACGAAAGCATGCCTCATCCGGAAAATAGAGATGTGCATGGTAATGTCCTGACTTTATCAGGCGCTTGCTGATACGACTTGGTCTTTATGGTGTCAGACCCAAATGACTCATGAGTCAACAGAGCGAACTTTTTGATAAAAGAACTCCACGCTCTTTGTGCAGCAGTGTGCGGATGCTATTCAATGACCAAAGACAGAATGGACGTTTGTTATTCAATGGAATCCCCTTCATGATGGCACAAAGCTACCTCATGGCTTCACCACTGATTTTTTGAGGACGACCCGATCTCGCTGTTTCATTCAGCGCAGGCCACCCGCCCTGACGATACCGGGACAGCCAGTCAAAAGCGATCCTGAGTGAAACTTTGAAAATTCGGGCAACTGTCAAGCAACCAACACAATGGGCTCATTTCTAAGCACCACCGCCTCGACCAGTTCTTTGAGTTTCTGTCTTCGTATTTCAGATTTATTCATGAACAAAATATATCATATAATGCGAAAACTTATGAAACGATTAATAGTACTGATTGAACAGGTCGTAAGGAGAAGGCTATCCGTAAACCTTGCCGGTCATGACACCGAAAACAGGCATGACCGACCTGAGCCTCCGGCGCAATTACATATTGGGGTAATTCGGCCCACCACCACCTTCAGGGGCGATCCAGTCAATGTTCTGTGCAGGATCCTTAATGTCGCAAGTTTTGCAATGAACACAGTTTTGTGCATTGATTTGCAGACGTTTATGGCCTTCCTCAACATCAACGATTTCATAGACCCCGGCAGGACAGTAGCGCTGGGCAGGTTCTGCATACAAAGGCAGATTCTTTTTAACAGGCACGTCTGGGTTTTTCAGGGTCAGATGACAGGGTTGATCTTCATCATGATTGGTATTGGATAAAAACACAGAAGACAGTTTATCGAAACTTATTTTACCGTCGGGTTTTGCATACGTTAAGGATTTACTTTGACTGGCTAAATCCAGGGTGCAATGATCCGGGGTGTTATCGTGCAAAGTGAGAGGAATTTTCCCGGAAAAAAGATTCTGATCCACAAAATTAAACGCAGCACCCATGAAAGTTCCCATGCGATGCATGGCCGGTCCGAAATTTCTCGACGCATAAAGCTCTTCATACAACCAGGAGGCTTTGAATTCTTTGTCGTAATCCGGTTCAACCATCGGCGTATCGCTGAGTAACTGCCGGGCAATGGCTTCAGCACAGAGCATGCCTGACTTCATGGCGGTGTGCGATCCCTTGATTTTTGAAAAATTCAAAAATCCAGCATCATCGCCTACCAGAGAACCACCGGGAAAACTTAATTTTGGCAATGAGTTAAAACCACCTTTGCTGATGGCACGTGCACCATAGGCGACACGTTTACCACCTTCAAGGTGCTTACGGATCGCCGGATGCAGTTTCCAGCGTTGCATTTCATCAAAGGGTGAGAGATAGGGGTTGTGATAGGACAAATCAACAATCAAGCCCAGTGCCACTTGATGATTATCCGTGTGGTAGAGAAAAAATCCACCTGTACTTCCCGAATCAGTCAGCGGCCAGCCTGCGCCATGTAACACCATTCCGGGGTGGTGCCGTGCCGGTTCTACGTCCCACAACTCTTTGATGCCAATTCCGTAATGCTGACAATCTGCATTTTTATCCAAATCAAAATGTTGAATCAGTTTTTTACCCAGATGCCCGCGACAGCCTTCAGCAAAAATCGTATAACGGGCATGCAACTCATAGCCCGGAGTAAAGGATGATTTTGGTTTTCCCTCGCGGTTTACCCCCATATCGCCAGTAACCACCCCTTTGACCGCACCTGATGCATCAAAAAGAATGGAACTCGCCGCAAATCCGGGGAACAGGTTAACCTCCAGTGCTTCCGCCTGTTGTGCCAGCCAGCGCACCAGATTGCCTAAACTGATAATGTAGTTGCCGGTATTATGCATTGGTTTGGGAATGCTCCAAGCCGGTGGAGTAACCGCTTTCTTCTCGTTCAGCAGAAAAATGACGTCGTCCTGGGTCACCGGGGTCGTCACCGGTGCCTGACGGCTTTTCCAGTCAGGAAATAATTCATCAAGCGCACGGGTTTCGAAGACAGCCCCGGACAGAATATGCGCTCCAAATTCCGAACCTTTTTCAACCACGCAAACTGATATATCCTTGCCGGATTCGAGGCCCAGCTGTCTTAACCGGATAGCTGCTGAAAGCCCTGCGGGACCTCCACCAACGATGACCACGTCAAACTCCATTGATTCTCTTTCCATAGGAACTTCTCCTCTTTGGCTCAGTAACAGTCTGTGGCAACTACAATGAACTTTATACAGACAATTTAGTTTTTAACAAATGATCTCAGACAATCTAGTCAAAACAATGTAGTCCAGTCTAAGGGAAATGTTACCATATAACAGTTATTAGACTGCCGGGTCACAATAAATTCTCTGCCAATCCTTTAAATCGGACTACTGAGAGCAATTAACTGATGCTTGATATTCGCTCATACCTATCTATAATTACTCCCTATGAGCAAGCAATATCGGATATACGAATTCGCCCAACGTATCGGTCGAGCGACAAGTACGATTCGTCGATGGGAACGGGGGGGTAAACTGACCGCCAAGCGCCTTCCATCCGGCCAGCGTTATTTTGACGAATCGGACGTGAGGGTAATGTTGGGCGGCGCACCGGACAAGCGGCTTACCGTGGTGTACTGCCGCGTCAGTAGCGCAGG
>JAJXWR010000029.1 GCA_021781515.1 Pseudomonadota bacterium | reverse complement strand
CTTTGGCTTTGAGACATCGTAACGAATCAGAGACTCTTATCACAGGTGCACTTTACCGGACGCTTACTAAGCAAACAACAATTACATTGAATCACCTCTCCCTGAAGAAAGATGATTTTTGAAGGCATTTGTGGGGCAAGCTAAATACTCATTCAATCCAGACGATTTAACTTTAATTGATTACCTCCAGCCTCACCATCGATAGCGACATAGTTGTCAAACCTGTAGGTTATTTTCCTGATTTTGTTATCGACATGCAGAAAAACATCTTTACTGAGCAGGAGAGCCAAGTGCTCAGTGTCAAGTTTGAAGGAAATACAGTGCTCAAGCCAATCTAGATTTCTAAAAGGAAGCGCTTCCACAGCAGCCATGAGCAATTTTAAATTAAACTCTGAATCTGAATTTCTACTGGTTTTCTTTAAATAATATTCCGATCTGTTTTTTGAATCCAGCATAGCTCCAAATAAATTTATGCCCAATGATTCAGCATAAAAATCATAAAGTTCATGCAGCCCAGCTACAACGGCATTTTTAAGTTTATCAAATATGGGAGTAATTTCATCAACAAGCCTTGCATGAATTTCATCTGAATGATTATCAATATTTACCTGATCAGCTATTGCGGTTGCCGCCGTCAAGACACCGCCCCAAATACCACCGGATTTTCCAGCAGAATATATATCAGAAAGACCTGTCGATTGTGCCTGTAATTCAGCAAAATGATCTTTAATGATATTAGACACTGACTTGATATCAGAATCAAACTCAGATACATAAGGGGCCAGTCTAATCAATATACCATCAGCTCTCCTTTTTATTTCGAACATAAAACCAGGATCAACCGGCACAGTACTGAACAAGAAATCCTCAAGTACAGTTGAAGCACTTTTAAAGGCATTCCTGATATGAGTATTCATTAGCGCCATCTCAATATTTTTTACATTGGATACCGATCTTAAATTATAATCCATTAACTCTATACATTCACTAATGACAGAATTGTATTTAAAAAACACATAATCACAAATTGAAAATTCCCCTATGATTACACTTGCATCCTCAACAGGGTGAAAGAGTTCTTTTACAGGTTTTTCTTTAACAGGATTATTAGCCAACTGTTTTATTTCACTGCTTTTTTCTGTAAATGAATCCGCAGACTGCCTGGTTTGAGAACCCTGAGCCACTGGAAACGACTGCACGGTTTTTGTGACTGACCTGTTTTTTTTGCTACCGATTTTTCTAAACAAATAAATCACCACACCAGATATAAAAAGCCATTTAATTACAGAAAGAGCGTTTGACAGGAATGAATCTTGATTTTGTTCTGCGCCGGGAGCATTAGCCTGCTTATCAGCGATCTGGTGTTGAGAAACCTGAGATACTGTTGATGCATTATCAGAAGCAGCGTCCGTCGGTGTTGACGAAACTTCAGAGGCAGTTGCGGCACCAACTACAGCAGAAGACGCTGCCACATTTGTTGTATCTGTTGCTGTTTGATTGTTTTGTTCGCCCTGTGCATTTTGAACATTTACCAGGTTAAATGATTGCGATATTATTTTATTTAAAAAAGCAATTCTGTCTTCAGTCTGAGAAATAAGTGAATTTACATATTCAGTTGATCCGACAACCCCGTTTGCTGCAATATTGGCATTGTTATTTCGCTCACGCAACCAGGCCATTTCAGATGACTTGAGCCATTTTTTATCAGTCTTGTTCAGGTTTTTATGAACAAGACTGTACTTTTCATTGAGATCTGAATCAACACTTTCCAGCTTAGGGTTTGCTAAAACAAGTTGCGACCACTCGGCATTTGATAATTCATTTCCTGCAATTGACTTATTTACACCCCCTGAAAAAACAAGAGCAATAACCACAAAACAGACTGTTTTTCTAAAAAAAACAAAATTATCATGAATTGCATGAACAAAAACAGAAAAGACGATTTTTTTCAGGAAATTTATATGATTCACCAAAAAACCAACCCATAAAGCTAGTAATGAGACCAACGCACCCTGTTTTTTCGCCCACTTAAAAAATCCTATTAAATCAAAATTATCTGGCATACACACTCCTTGTCTGAATTCTCGATACGAACCTTTTTTATTGCACCGCATAATATGGAAACCCATCCAGGACAGGCTTGCAAAAATCTCAGTTATAAAAGTGCAACATACTGATTCAATTGACGAACCAGCCCATCTACATTTTCAGTCAGTTGGTGCGTATGTTCTGCAGAACTGGCAACCAACTCCACTTTTTGTGCGATTTCCTGACCCGCAAAATTCTGTTCGCCCGCTGCATGCGCAATATCCCGCACTGCATTACTCACCTGCGTTGAATGCGTGTGAATTCGCTCCAAAGCTTGGTACACCAACTCCGACTGTGCCACACTGTCCTGCGTCTTCTCCGAGGCATTCTGAATATCCTCTACGACTTGGCGAATCTGTTCCTGTACAGCCAGCAGTATCGACGCAATCTCGGTTGACGACAGCGTGGATTTTTCAGCCAACATGCGTATTTCATCCGCCACTACCGCAAAACCACGCCCCACCTCGCCGGCCCTGGCCGCTTCAATCGAGGCGTTCAATGCCAACAGCGTGGTTTGTTGAGCTATCCCCTTGATTGTTGCAACAATAGTTCGAATTTTCTCACTTTGTGAGCCCAGACTACGTACTTTTTGCACGGCGCTGTCTACGGTTTGCGAAGTTTCATCCATGGCCGAGATCGTTTGCTTGACTGCAACATTACCCTGTTCTACTGCCATTACTGTTTCGCTGGTCATTTTCATGGCATGTTCCGCATTGGTAGCGACTTGCTCAATACTGCCTGACAGTTCTTCAGTCGCCGCCGACATACTGGATGTCGACATGGACTGATTTTTCATCAATTGACGTACTGTTCCTGACAATGTTGACAACTCCCGTGAAATCATATCAACATGTTGAATGGTCTTGTTTTTTTGCTCCTCTAGATTACCTTTGAGGATGGCATTTTTTTTAAATACTTCAATGGCACGCGCCATTTCGCCAATTTCATCGCTTTTGCGGATAAAGGGAACCGTAATCGACGTGTCACCTTCCGCCAGAACTCCCATCGTGAAATTAATTTTATCCAGTGGGCCAGCGACACGGTATCGGGTAAACCAAAATGAAAAAAGCCCGAACATTATCAATAAAAAGCAGGCGGAGAACATGACTGCCGCCGTACTGGCTGATAACGCCCAGATGGCGTGATCTACCGTATTAGCTCCCTCCCTGCGCTGCGCCGTTATGGACTCCCCAATGTCCTGTAATGCATGAATCATCCCCTGTTCATTGAGCGGTTGCGGCACTCCCGACAAAAATTGCTGATAAGCGGATAACTGCTGATTTATTACCGCCATATCCTGTATTTCTCTGGTCGTTGGATGCGTCATCATAAACGCAGGTACCGCCTGACGTACTTCGTTGATACGCTGCAATACCCGATACCGGGCATCTGGATTAGCCGCAATTGCTTGCGCCCAGTAGTGACTCACCCCCCCATACCCCAATGCGGACTGCATCTGCGAATACAGATCAATACGTCGGGCCAGTCCATAATCGTAATCATGCCAAACCGTCGAAATCGTCATGACGGAGCGAAATATCAAAATCGTTGAACCAATTCCTGCCAACAACATGGCCAAGGTCAATACAGTAATCAACTGACTCACCCTGAACATACGCACATTATCAATAGCCGAAAACAGAAACCAGCACAATCTTCCCAAAGCGGACAGCTCAGATGTGGCTTCTGTCGAATTTATTCCCTGATACATAATGATTGACCTCGTCATTCCAGCGTTGTAACTGTTCGTGGCCCTGTTGAATAACCTGTTCCATTGCCGCCAGTACAGGGGGACTGAGTCCCCCACCCCAATCATCCAACACTGCAGCCTGCACCCCGATCAAGGTGATTTTTGCAGGAGTAGAATCCGTTAACGCCGCTGCCGCCAGCACATCTGTAAATGCGGTCTGGTGCAGACTCAAGGGGCGTTCTCCAAAAAAAGCCGGAATTTCCTCATCGCACAAGACAAGCACTGCCCCCGGAGGCTGATTAAAATCCACCACATCAAAAATCAGTAAATGTGAAGCTTCCTGAATAATGGGCAAGAGGTACAGCCCCTGTGTCCCGCCATCAATCAGTTCTGGATTTCCCGGCAATACTGCATATTCTGATCTCTGGCGTAACCGTTCAACGACCCTCGGACCAAAGCCTTCATCCGCCCAGAGTATATTTCCAACACCCAGAACAATAAATTTGGTCAATGCGGCCATCGCCGTATTAATCCCGATACTGCCGTTCGCCAGACAACATCGTACTGATGGTAGTCTGGCGAGAGAGGATGTCTTCACGGATCGCTATATAAATATGCGCCATCATGAACCAGACGATGACCCACATGGCCAGGCGATGGATAATATGCAAGTCCATGGTATTTGCAAACACCAGCGTCAGCCAGCCAAACCAGGAAGCCTGCCAACTGTCGTGCCCGGCCACTTCAGCATACATGCCAAAACCCGTCAAAATGAGAATACCTCCTGGAATGACAAACATTAACAACATAAGAAGTCCACCCAAAGGATTAAGTCCGACATAACGCATCGGTTTTCCGATAAGCAGATTCCAGCGCAATTGCCGCTTGAACCCTTCCACCCACTCCCGCTTCCACACGGCCGGAAAAAACAGTTGATGCGTTACCCGCTGCTCAAAAAAAACCAGAATAAAACGGAACAAGCTCAGTAACGCAAAAATATAACCAAAGGCTAAATGCAGATACCTGATCCATCCCATGAGGTAGATACTGGAAACATCCCCCAGTACGGCCGGCGGTGGCCGACCAATAAGATAACCCGTCACCGCCAACATCAATACACTCGGTGCATTGAGCCAGTGCCAGATTCGCGTCCCTAGCCCATACACCATGATTTCAGGTAAAGGCCCCTGATCCGGCAAACGATGAAAAGGCACATAAGATTTCATGAACACCGCCACCTAAATAATTTTTATCTCTGTTAATGGAGCACCGTCTGGACCAATAAGATGTGTCGCACAGGCCAGGCAAGGGTCAAAACTATGAATAACCCGTAAAATCTCCAATGGGAGTTTAGGATCATGCATGGAAACACCCAGTAATGCGGCCTCAAAAGCCCCAATATTCCCCTGAGGATCTCGTGGACTTGCATTCCATGTTGTCGGTACGACACATTGATAATTATCGATACGGCTCTCTTTTATACGAATCCAGTGCCCTAAAGCCCCACGAGGAGCCTCGCAATACCCAGCACCCTGCGCCAGTTTTGGCCAGGTATCCGGTTCCCACTTTTCGTTATTCGCCGTCCCGGTTATCCCGGAACGGATATTATTTTGCAGTTTACCGATTTCCAGATTAAGTTTTTCAGCAGCCCACAAACACTCCAAGCCTCGGGCAGCCGTACGTCCCATCGTGGAGAAAAGCGCCGACAAGGGCAATCCCAAGGTGCTTAACGAACTATCCACCAATTCTTTGACCCGTTCCTCACCCGACACATACGCAATGACCATGCGAGCCAAAGGCCCCACTTCCATCGCCTGCCCATTCCAGCGCGGTGCCTTGACGTAGCTGTATTTCGCCTTTTCATCCACCGCTTCCAGACGAGAACCCTGCTGCATGCCTCGACTGTCTGGGCCTAAACGAAAATCCATTTCAGTGATACCGTCCCAAGGATGCAATCCATCCTTGTCATCCGGATAGCGATACCATGAATGATCGACAAACTCATGAATCTGGCGGGTATCTTTGAGATCCACTTCATGAATGTGTCCTAAATCTCCGTGTAAAATAATCCCGCGCGGTAACATCAGACTCCGATTGGAATCATCGTTGGCAATTGCCGGAAATTCCCCATAGGACATGAGATTCTGCCCGGATAACCCACCACCGATAGCGAACCACTCCTTGTAATAGCTGGCAATGGCTAACAGATCCGGGATATAAACCTGAGCGATAAATTCTTGGGTGCGTTGGGCGATTTCCACCACCAGGTTCAAACGCTCTATATTGATGACGCCAACAGCACCATCACCATCAATATTGATTGCCGAAGGAGCCCCACCGACCAGCCACATCGGATGCGGATTCTTACCACCAAACACGGCTTGGATTTTTACAATTTCTTTTTGAAAATCAAGCGCTTCTATATAATGCGCCACTGCCATCAAATTGGCTTCAGGCGGCAACCGGTAGGCCGGATGTCCCCAGTAGCCATTGCGAAACGGACCCAGTTGTCCGGATTCTACAATTTTTTTAATTTTTTTCTGAACATCACTGAAATACCCAACCGATGACTTGGGCCAGGATGAAATGCTCTGTGCCAGATCCGCCGTTGCCTTGGGCGATGCCGCCAAGGCCGCCGTAATATCCACCCAGTCCAAGGCATGCAAATGATAAAAATGCACCAGGTGGTCATGTGCATAAAGTGTCATGTGCATGATATTGCGAATACAGTTCGCATTGTCAGGGATTTTGATTCCTAGTGCATCTTCAACCGCCCGCACTGAAGCCAAGGCATGAACCCCCGTGCATACACCACAGATTCGCTGCACAAAAGCCCAAGCATCGCGGGGATCCCGATTTTTAAGAATAGGCTCCAGTCCACGCCACATCGTGCCCACAGATACTGCATTACGAATGACATTATGCTCATCGACATTGACTTCGATTCGCAAATGACCCTCAATGCGGGTCACTGGGTCAATAACCACCCGCCTGCCCGAATTATCCAACGGAAACCCATTGGCACTGATTATACGTTCACTCACTGTTGCTAATCCTGTTTCTGTTTTTCTTTAGAAGGCTGAATATCATCTTTAACCTGATGTGAATCTCCCCGTACCCGTTTTCCAGTCAAAATCCGTTTCACTAACGTAACACCGGTCTGCACCGCAATACCGCCACCCACAACCGCCGCACCAATCTCTCCGATCCTGTCGGCATTAGCTTCGACACCAAACTGATGGATATCGGGCAACCGTTCATAAAATGGTCCCCTGTCCCAAAATCCTTCCTCAGCACACCCAATACAGCCATGTCCTGATTTAATGGGAAAACTCACCCCATCATTCCACCCCATGGCGGAACAGGCGTTGTAGGTCGTTGGCCCCCGGCACCCCATTTTATACAGGCACCAGCCTTGGCGTGCCCCTTCATCATCCCAAGACTCGACAAACTGGCCAGCATCAAAATGCGCCCGCCGGTAACAGGTATCATGCACCCGCTTGGAATAAAACATTTTCGGGCGTAACCGATTATCCAACTCAGGAATCCGGCCATAAATCAGCATAAAACTTAAAATACCCGTCATTACTTCGGCAATGGGCGGACAGCCGGGCACATTGATCACGGGCACATGACTCACCAGTTTATGCACCGGCGTCGCCTGTGTTGGATTAGGCCGTGCGGCCTGTACACATCCATGCGAAGCACAGGTACCCCAGGCAATAATCGCCTTGGCATGTTCAGCAACCTCGGAAAACTGTTGTTGGAATGTACGTCCGCCAACAATACAGGCCACTCCCTCATGGGCCAGTGGAATATTGCCTTCGACGGCCAACACATACTGTCCGCGATAATCCCGAATGATTTCCTGGATGATTTCTTCCGCCTGATCGCCAGCGGCAGCCATAATCGTATCGTCGTAATCCAGTGAGATCATGCTGGTAATAATCTCACTGGCCATCGGATGCGTCGAACGTAAAAAACTTTCGGAACAACACGTACATTCCAGTCCATGCAGCCAGATTACCGGGATACGTGGCTGATTTTCCAGTGCATAAGCCACCTCAGATACGCCTCGCACCCCCAGCCCCAGCATGGTCGCCGTCATCGCACAAAAGCCCAGAAATTCACGGCGAGATACCCCTCGCTTTTCCAGGACGCTATAAAATGATTCACCAGAAGGATTCATAGATACCCGTATAAAAATTAAATCTACATTGTATGCCGCCTACAGACTAGCTGCTTTCAAGCTGCTTTCAAGCTCTAAACAAGACTTTTGTACAGATTTAATTTAACAAACGGCAGGCAGGATACTCAGCACCTAGCAAATTCGCGGTAACTGTTCTGCGGCCAGCCAGTCCACCATCCGCCGCCCCCCCAGTTGTGTGCGCATCTGCACATAACAATGCGCATCTTCCTGAACCTGCCCAATCTGTGCGGCGTCTTTACCCAGCGGGTGCTGCCGCATGGCCTGCAATATAATTTCCGCCTCTGCGGCAGGACAAATACAGATCAATTTTCCTTCATTGGCAATATAAAGCGGATCCAGTCCAAGAAATTCACAAGCGGCAGCTACTTTATCTCTGATAGGAATCGCTGATTCTTCCAGGCATATTCCTACGCCGGATTGATGCGCAATTTCATTCAACGTTGAAGCCAGTCCACCACGAGTGGGATCACGCAGCACATGGATATTCTGACTGACCGACACCATATCGCGTACGAGTCCATGCAAGGCAGCCGTGTCCGATTCCATCGGGCTGGAAAATTTCATGTTTTCCCGTTGTGCAAGAATCGCTATACCGTGGTCACCCAAATAGCCTGATACCAGAACAACATCACCGGGCACGGCCTGATCACCAGAAATTTTCAGTGAATTATCCACCCAGCCGGTACCAGTAGTTGTAATAAATACCCCATCCCCCTTGCCCCGCTCCACCACTTTGGTGTCACCTGTGACAATGGGCACGCCAGCATCTTGCGCCGCCTGTGCCATGGAATTCACGATGCGTCGCAAATCCGCCAGCGGAAAGCCTTCTTCCAGAATAAAACTGGCGGCCAGGCACAAAGGAACGGCACCACTCATTGCTACATCATTGATCGTGCCATGTACACTCAAACTTCCTATGTCCCCCCCTGGGAAAAAAAGTGGGGAAATAACATGCGCATCCGTACTAATGACCAATCTTCCCGGCGTGGTGGGTATACTCAGACAGGCCTGATCATTACGGGCTTCCAGCCATGGATTGGCAAAAGCGGCGATAAACAGTTGCTCAATCAACTGAGCGGAAGCACGTCCACCAGCCCCATGACTCAAATCTACGCAACCATTCTTGAAATCGATACTTCCCTGAATTGTTTTTTTGGTATTCACGAAATTTTCCATCAATCAGATTAAACCAGTTAAAAAGCCACACCAACCCAACCTCTCTTTACCTCAAGCAGACCACCTCAGCTGCGATGCCTCCCATAAAGATAATAGGCAGCACATGCCCCTTCGGATGAAACCATACAGGCACCCAGCGGATGTTCTGGTGTACAAGCCGTCGCAAAAACCCGACACTGTTGGGGTTTTTTTAACCCTCGCAAAATTTGCGCACATTCACAGGCTTTATGATCAGGCACCGTATGATGGCTTACTGTGAAGCGAAATTCCGCATCAAACTCTTGGTATTTTTCGCGAATCTGCAAGGCGCTGTCCGCAAGTTCCTGTAAACCACGCCATTCAAACGTTGGGCGAAGCTGAAATACGTCATTGACCAGTGCCTGTGCCTTGCTATTGCCTTCTGAACTGACGGCACGGGTAAATTCATTTTCAACCTCGGCTCGCCCCTCATTGATTTGAGTTATCAGCATTTTTATGGCCAACAGAACATCGAGTGGTTCAAACCCGGCAATAACCACTGGTTTTTTATAGACTGTGGCAAAAGTCTCGTACGGTCGACTACCAATAATAGTGGAAACATGTGCGGGGCCAATAAACCCATCCAACGGCACACGTTGACTGGAATCCAGAATGGCACGCATCGCCACCGGAGTAAGCACATGATTACAAAACACCGAGAAATTACTTATCGACTCACGTTTGGCCGTGAGTATTGCTACCGCCGTAGGCGGCGTCGTCGTTTCAAAACCGATGGCAAAAAAAACCACCTGATGCTGCGGATTTTTACGAGCCATCTGCAAGGCATCCTCCACGGAGAACACCATACGAATATCTGCCCCCAAGGCTTTGGCCTTGAGTAAAGTTTGACCTTTAGAGGCAGGAATACGCAGGGTATCCGCATAGGTTGCAAGAATCACCTGAGGTTTAAGCGCCAGTTCAATAGCCGCATCTATCCGCCCCACAGGCAATACGCATACTGGACATCCCGGGCCATGGATCAAATGAATATTAGATGGCAACAGATCAATGAGGCCAAATGCTGAAATGGTGTGTGTATGTCCCCCACAAAATTCCATCAACTGATAGGAGGCACGCTGTTGTGCCAGACCTGAAAGGCACTCTGCCAACGCCATTGCCGGTTTCTTGTCGCGAAATTCACTCAGATATTTCATGAGGCATCTCCTTGAATCAACTCGGCAAATTCAGCAAATAAAGCCAGTGTTTTTTCCGCTTCAGCAATATCGAGTTTTTTCAGGGCAAAGCCAACGTGGACAATCACATAATCACCAACCGCCACCTCATCCAGCAGCGCCAGTGAGATTTCCTTAATCACACCGCCCAGTTCAGTCAACGCCATACATCCATCTGCACTCACTTCAGTCACTCGAACAGGTATGGCAAGGCACATAATTTAACGCTCCCGCAAGGTCATATTTTTTTAAACGATAGTGGTCTGGGTGTTACCTGATGGGTGTTACCTGATGGGTGTTACCTGGTAAAACTTGACGTGCAACCCACGCCTGACCCAGACTAATTGAGCCATCATGCGGTGGAAAGTTCTCACATTCGCCTACGTCCAGGCCAGCATGCAACAAACATTGCCGGAGTTGCGTGCGAAGCACCCGGTTAAGCAGGCATCCGCCAGCCAATGCAATACGATAAACTCCGGTTTTCTGCGACAAACGCACCACCCATTCACTCAGGCCAACACTCAATGTTGCATGAAATAATGCAGCGGCCCAGGCAGGGCGATCTGCACAGTGGCTGATTTGATCCAGCACTCCTGAAAAATCGAGACAGTTATCTGCTCTGATACAATAACCCTCTGGCCAAGGGGCACAAGGCCCATAAAACAGTGCCTGTTGTTCCAGCATCATTGCCGCCTGCGCTTCGTAATCTACAGTCTCTATCAGCCCCAATAACCCAGCAGCCGCATCAAAAAGCCGTCCACAACTACTGCTCCAGGGGGCATTTAGCCCAGTTTGCAACATACGTATAACATAAGGAGTTGCTGCATAAGGGAAGCGTTGTGCGATTTCCTCTGCCCGACCCAATTGCGCTAAAGCGGATGCTGCCATTCGCCACGGCTCTTTGGCGGCCCGATCGCCTCCTGGCAAACGTAACGGTTGCAAATGCCCATGTCGCTCAAACCGATCTCCATCAACCAATAACAGCTCACCACCCCATGGCTGTCCATCTGACCCATAACCGAAACCATCGAGAGCCAGCCCGATAAACGGCTCCGACCAATGACGTTCGGCAGCCACAGCAGCCAGATGCGCATGGTGATGCTGTACGGCATACCCTTGTGCATTAAATTCCTGAATAAGTTGCAGCGCCAGACGACTGCCATAAAAATCAGGATGCATATCATAAGCTATCCGTTCCGGTTGAACACCCAGCAGATTCAACCAGAACCTGATCCGCTCACTGAACCGCTCACAGTTGCTGACCTCATCCAGATCACCCATAGGTTCAGACACATAGACTTCATTCCCCACAGAAACACAGAAGGTATTTTTTAACTGGGATCCAAGTGCCAGTGTCACTGGTCCATCGGTCTTCAGTTGAAAAGATTTGGCCACCAGCCCTCGTCCCCGACGCAGGATCTGTGGTTGCTCTGCGCTGAGTTGCATCACACTGTCATCCACAGTGTTGACAATATCCCGGTCATGCAACAAAAAAGCATCGGCCAATCCCTTCAAGCGCACCAATGCCTCTGCATTGTTACCCACCATGGGTTCGCCGCTTACATTTGCACTGGTCATCACCAAAGACAGGTCACTCGGCTGATTTAATCCCTCCGCAGGGACTGGCCTGTTGCCACCCCCTGCGTAAAACAACAGATAATGCAGTGGCATATAAGGCAACATAATACCCAAACGATCCAGACCTGGGGCCAGTGCCGCCAGGGTATTACCAATTTCATGGCGGCGTTGTAACAACACGATGGGGCGGCTGCCTGCACACAAAGCTTGCGCTTCCTTGGCAGACACATGAACCAACGATTGCGCCGATGCAAGATTGGCCACCATTAGTGCAAAGGGTTTTTGCTCACGGATTTTCAGTTGACGCAAGCGATGCACCGCCTGCTCATTGTGCGCATCACAGCATAAATGCAACCCACCTACACCTTTGATGGCCAGGATCTGCCCCTGACGCAACCGGGCAGACGCTTGTTCAACTGCAGCACCACACAGTTCAGCGCCTTGTGCATCAAACAGCGTATATTGCGGCCCACAGTGTGGACAGGCGTTAATTTGTGAATGGAAACGTCTATCTTCAGGGTTCTGAAATTCCAGTAAACACTCAGCACACTGGGAAAACGACTGCATGCTGGTGCTACTACGGTCAAACGGTAAAGTACACAACAACGTATGCCGTGGACCGCACTGTGTACAACTGATAAACGGATACAGATACCGCCGGTTTTTCGGGTCAAACAGTTCGCCAAGGCAGGGTTCGCAAAGCGCATGGTCAGGGGTCAGTCCAATCGCTTCGGTTCTGTTTTGCAGGTGACTCGACAGCAACTGAAAATCAATGTGATGCGTAGCAATAACCGGTTTTTCGTATTGCCTGATCTCGTTTATTCTGGAATGCGCTGGAGCCTGTGTACGCAGTTGCACACAAAAACGGTTAACCTTCTCTGCTTCTCCTTGAATTTCAAGGCTAACGAAACCATTGACGTTTTTTACCCATCCTGTCAAGTTCAAAGATCGGGCCAAACGATAGACAAAGGGACGAAATCCAACCCCCTGCACCTGTCCAAAAATATCAAGATGATAACAAAGCATCGCCACCTCAGATTGAGGATGGCAGGAGATTGGCGTGATAGTGTTGCATCAGCCAGGAAAGCCATTCGTCCATTCCCTGATCAGAACGTGAGGACACTTGCAGAATCTGTAGTTTTGGGTTCACCTGCCTGGCATACTGCAGACACTGTTCGGTATCAAACCCCAGCACCTCACTCAAATCGGTCTTGGTTAACAACATCAGTTCTGCTGCTGCAAACATATCAGGATATTTCAGTGGCTTGTCCTCGCCTTCAGCCACTGAAAGCATCACCACCTTGTGATTTTCTCCCAGGTCAAAACCGGCGGGACACACGAGATTTCCTACATTTTCAATGAATAAAAGCCCCTTGACAAAATTTCCACACTTCTCAAGATTCTGGTAAGCCGTAGCCAGCATCTGAGCATCAAGGTGACAACCTTTTCCCGTGTTGATTTGTTCAACAGGAACACCAGTACTCTGAATTCTGTCAGCATCCCGCCGGGTTTGCTGATCCCCCTCAATCACAGCCAGAGGCAGTTTGGAGCGCAAACGTTCAATGCTGCGCACTAGTAAAGTGGTTTTTCCAGCACCTGGGCTAGATACCAGATTCAAAACAAAGTGCTGCCGTAATTTCCATAGCTGTCGGTTTATATGAGCCTGGCGGTTATTCTTTTCCAACAACCCTTCCATCACTGGCACAAATCGAGTGAACTGCCCCTCTGCAGTCACCGAGGGAGGAGCCAACGTACTTTGCTCAGAACACCTACAATCTACACACATGCGTAATCCTTCATTTACAACACTTCCAGTTCAGTAATCCGCATTTCATCTCCTTGCAATAGCTGGAGACCAAAACCGCCACAAGCGCTACAAGAATCATATCTATTCTGAATATTAACCTCAGCCTGACACAGGGGGCATTTAGCCACACCAGGAACAATCTGCAATTTTAACAAAGCCCCTTCTGCGATGCTGCCACGGACCACCACGTCAAAACAGAACTGCAATGCTTCTGGCACTACTCCGCTTAAGGTGCCAATCTGCAGGTAAACCGCAATAACTTTGCGCACTGACTCTTTAACTGCATATGTCTGGATAATACTCCGCATCTCTTCTGCAAGACTCAGCTCGTGCATGCTTAACCCAGAAAAAATGGACATTCGTCCAGACACCGGAAGAGTACCACAGGAATAACCGTACGCTAGGCAGCGTTTCATGAAAGCATCAGATCAGTTGCTGTAGATCAATATCCACGCTGCTTTGAAACTAATCCAACTTACATGAATACGAGTTGACGCCCCGGAGGATGAAACTTATCAAGTGACTGTTGTTGCTGTTTGCACAAATCAGAAATTATTGCGAGATTGTTCCATTTTTATGTGATTTTCACGGTAACATCTGATAGATGTTGTTCGTAGCAAGGTTTGTGATGACGCAGCGATATTTTCCTGCAATGTTCACCTCATCAATCCCCATGATGATCGGGGTTTCGTAATGCACCGTTCGCTCTAACTCTTCAATCAGATCATGAGCGATGTTTTTGATAGTGTTAACGGCCAGCCCGGTCTGCTCGGCAAGCGCATGAAAGCTCATTCCCAAGCAACGCTCCCGGATGGCGTCGACCAAGCGTTTTGTTGCTCGGTGCTTCTCATCGAGAAACATCAATTCAGGGGTAGCCATTTTTCCGCATCCATCGCATCTATAGCGAGGCCGGAAGATTTCAAGGCGCACCGGCTGCATTTGCATCGGGATGTCGGCAAAAAGATTGGGGCGCTTGCCATGCCGATACATGGGTTTGCCGCAGTCAGCACACAAAGGCAAATCACCGTCCAGCGCTTCGGCAACGACGGTGATTCCGTGATTCTGCGAGAAGTAATCCACCGGCTTGACGCCGGGGAGATTCAGGAGATCAATCACTTGTGCTATCCAAATCGATGTTTCGCTGGTTGCAGATCAATTCGTAAATCACATCGGTCAGTGCAGACATCGCCTGTCGATCCGACTTCAACATCAGCGTGGCGAGTTTCTGATGGCTGGTCAGAGCGCGAACCACACCCTGCTGAACAGCGCCGGATGGATCGTTAGCCCACACCCCGCCATCATTACGTTCAATATGGTACTTAAATAGCGATACATGCCAATGCTCCGGCACCTGTCCAATCCATTCCATTCCATTCCACGCCGGAATCCCGATAGACCGGATAAGGTTTGTAATGGCTCATTCGTTGCCATCTTTCTTCAAACTGATTTGTAAAAGCCGGTCGAAGTCCGACACGTATTGCTGATCCTGAATCAGTCGGTATTTCTCAAATTCGCTCTCTGCGTGTGCTTTGGCGATCTCTGAACTGACTTTACCCGCATCCTGCAAGACTTCACGATCCCATAGTTTCAGGAAGCCGCCAAGGCGGTTTTCCCAATCCTGCATCGTCATCGGAATGCGGCGCATCGCCTGAACCTCAGCCATGTCCAGATAGGCCGAGACAATCCGCCGCATCTGCGCCAGTTCAAACTCTGAAAGGTAGTTCTTGGCAATGGCCACGTCATACTTGTAAATCTTGCCTTGAGGTGCGCCTTCCCATCCGGTCAGCCCCATGTTTTCCTTGCGATGGTCGGCACGATCAACGACAACCTCTGCCGCCGTCTGGCCATGAATGGCGTAGTGCAGTTTGTTCTGAACGGCCGCAAAAAAGCGCTTGGTTGCTGTGGCGCTAGGCTCTGTTGACATTTAGCACAGCAGTTACCGTAACCAACGCATAACTGCTGCAAAGTTCAGCATTGCCATGAAATTTATTGCTTTTTTCTCAAATCGAGAGGAAATACGGCGAAAGTATTTGAGAGCACCGAAGGTACATTCCACCACATGGCGATCCTTGTAATGCAAGTAATCACAGGGTATAGGTGATTTTCTGTTCGATTTTGGAGGAATGACGACCTTAATTTTTTTCTCCTGAAGCCAATCACAAAACTCATTTGAATCGTACCCTTTGTCTGCCAAACACGCCTTTGTATCAATACCTTCCATCAACGGAATGGCCTGCGTAATCTCGGCGGTGACACTTGTACCTCAACTCCATTAAATTAAGCCGCCTTGTAGGTAGGGTTGTACCGTTTCGGCGGGTTGCCTTTCCTCTGAGAAGTTGGTTTTTCAGTATGTTGTTGGGTAATACCATATCGTGCAATGATCTTTATAAGTCTGCTGAGGTGTGTGGTTAACATTCCGATATTGAATATTATTTTCGCCAGTATGTTTTTTTAGGCAGCGTGCGCTGAAAGCACGGTTGATACTGCTCCACCATACATCATTTTGTAGCTCGACACGTCCCAATGCCTCCATTGTATAGGGAACACTGGCGACGACTATCACTGCGGTAATGATTTGATTAATCATGGTTGCATAAAAATCCTGATAAATGGTGTGTTCCAAATAACCAGACCAATCTTCCAGTTGCATGTGGAGTGGGGGTTAGATCATCGTGAAGGGATGAATAAAATTACTGCCATTGCATCAGGCGGTCGGCACATACACCCGGGGCTCGACGTCTAGCCAGACACCAAAACGCTGTTGAACCGCAGTTTGCACCTGCTGTACCCAGTCCAGTACTTCCCGTTGCGTATTTTGCTGCGCCTTGTAATTCACCACCACCAGCGCATGTTGAGCCGCACAGCCGACCCCGTTGTTCTGTTGCCCTTTTAGTCCACAACGCTCAATCAGCCAGGCTGCAGGCAGCTTAATGCGCCCCTCCTGTGGGTAATGGGGTAAATCCGGAAACTGCTGCAGTAACTGATCCACTTGTTCCTTGTCAAGCCACGGGTTCTTAAAAAAAGATCCCACGTTGGGCAATTGCTCTGGATCTGGTAATTTACGTTGACGAATCGTTTGGATGGCTTGCGCCACTTCCAGCGGTCCTGGGTCAGTACAGTGCATCATTTGCAGTTGCTGGCGTATTTCCCCATAATCCAGACGCAACAGCGGCGTACGCCGCAGCCAAAGCCGTATCGCTACAATCAGCCAGTTATCACGCTCCTGATTTTTAAACACACTGTCGCGATAGGCGAGTCCACAGTCTTCTGCAAGTCGCTCCTCACTGCTTCCGTTTTTAAGCGATAACAAGCGCACTGAATGCAGGCATTCTTTGATCTCAACCCCGTAAGCACCAATATTCTGCACCGGTGCCGCACCCGCCCACCCGGGAATCGCCACCAGATTTTCCAGACCATACCAGTGCTGCTGCAGGGTGTACCACACCAGATCATTCCAGTTTTCACCGGCGGCGACCTCAATCAGTACCTGATCCGTCGTTTCCTGTAATACCCGAATTCCCCGCAAGGCAGGAATCAGTACAGGTTGATGAATCACCGGGGGCAATACACAATTACTTCCCCCTCCCAAAATGAGGCTATCGGCCGCTGCACCGGTTGCCAACAGCGCCTGCAAGGCGGTTTCCGAAGTAAAACACTCCACTTTGTCTGCCACAACTTTCAAGGCCAAGGTATTGTGTTTACTCAGATCATGCACGAGCCAACGCCTCAGCCACCCGTTCCGCCTGATCCAGTACCCGCTCAAAACCTGCCGCCGTTCCATAATAGGGATCCAGCACTTCCTCGTCCGGACTTCCGGCCAGTTGCATCACCAGTCGTAGCCGATCGCCGACCTCAGGCGGCAACTGCGAGCGTAACCTCTGCAAATGCACCTTTTCCATCACAGCGATGATGGAAAAATCCTTAACATCCACAGCGGCAATTCCCTTGGCACGATGCTGAGAAAGATCATACCCTCGAATAGCTGCATACTGCCTACTACGCAGATCGGCTGTTTCCCCTGTATGTTCAGCGGAAATCCCACAGGAATCAAATACAAAACCCTGACCTGCCCTTTGTCTGCAGACCACTTCCAGCGTCGGTGAACGACAGATATTGCCCCAGCAGACCATCAGGATGTGGGTCACAGCATCTCTCCCAGTAATCTCCTTACCCGCAACAGATCCTCCGGTGTATCTACCCCGCCCACCGGGAAAGGAACAGCGGCGGGTGCCACATGAATGCGTGCGCCAGCCGCCAGCGCCCGTAACTGTTCCAGGCATTCCACCTGCTCCAGACGCGCCGGAATACGCCGGACAAATTCATGCAAAAAACCGGTTCGATAAGCATAGAGACCGATATGTCGCAAATAATCGGCTTTTTTCGGAAAGGGAAACTCTGGATTCATGGCTGAATTTCGGTCCCAGGGAATGGGTGACCGACTAAAATACAGGGCAACACCTTGTTCATCACACACCACTTTGACGGCATTGGGATTTAATAACGTGGCCCAGTCCGTAATCGGTTCAGCCAATGTGGCGATGGACGCCTCGGGATGTGCTTCAAGATTGGCCGCCACCTGATTGATCAACTCGGCAGGCAACAAAGGCTCATCGCCTTGCACATTCACGACACACACCTCATCGGCCCAACCAGCAAACGCCGCCACTTCCTGAATCCGGTCAGTTCCCGAGGCATGATCTGCCCGGGTCAGCAGTGCTTCGGCACCGATACTGTGCGCCATTTCCAGGATGCGTGCATCATCCGTCGCAATAATCACCCGCCCGGCTCCACTATCACAAGCCCGGTCATACACATGCGCTAACATCGGCCGACCGGCAAGCGTCAACAGCGGTTTACCAGGTAGCCGCGTTGAAGCAAACCGCGCCGGTATCACCACATGAAATTCAGTCATGGGGTGATTCTCCGGGTGGCGGCGTCCAATGACGTGCTTCCTGCTCCAGCATTACCGGGATTCCATCACGTACCGGAAAAGCCAGTGCATCGGCCACACAGATCAATTCCTGCTTCTCCCGATCATAGCGCAACCCACTTTTACAAAGTGGACAGGCCAGCAGCGGCAATAGTCGTTTATCCAGCATGTGATTTTCTCCAGTGGCGCAATACCTGATCAAGGTGTACCCAAACCCCAAGAGACACCACAGCCTCTACAGGGATAAATGCACTGCCCGACGGTGCAAGACCTTGGCATTTTACCGCATCTTTCTCCGTCATGAGTACCGGAAAACGGATATTCGCAAAATCTTCAGGGCCGTACACGTAATGATCCGGCCGCGGATGCGCTTCAACTGTATAGCCAAAAAGGCGCAATTGATTAAAAAACCGTTGTGGATGGCCAATACCCGCAAAAGCGGCCACCTGTCGGGTAGCCACCCATTCCTCCGAAGGATACAAGGGAACCGGCTCCAATGCCTGCAGACACATCCGGTAAGCCGTTGCAGGCACTTCTGTCACATCGCCATGGTAAATCACCAATGCGGAGTCAAGACGCTCCGGACCTTCCCGCAGTGGTCCCACTGGCAAATGATGTCCATTGCCCAATCGGCGAGTAGCGTCAATCAGAACAATGTCCAGTACTCGTGCGAGCGCCAGATGCTGCAAGCCATCATCACTGATCACCACATCCACCTGTGGATGCGCCGCTAACAACTGACGCAGGACTGCAACTCGCTGCGCCCCCACATAAACAGGAACTCCCGTACGCCTGAACAATAACAACGGTTCATCACCGACTGCATCGGCTTGCGACTGTGCAGTGACCGCCAGAATCTGTGTGCCCGTACGCCCGTATCCCCGACTGATGATTGCCGGATTCCAGCCGCTGGCCTGTAAATGCTGCACCAGTGCCTGTACTAACGGTGTTTTGCCGGTTCCTCCCACGGTGATGTTGCCGACCACCACAACCGGTACTGGACAATCAGCAACGCTGAACCATTTGTGTGCGTAGGCAAAGCGCCTGATCCACATGACACTGCGATAAAGCAGTTCCACAGGCCACAGCAGACGCAATATTCCTGGACGACCATACCAGCGTGATTGCAGATCCATTCTCACGGTTGACCGGTTTCTGTATCAGACGACGGCGGGCTTGATTCCTCTAGGTCGCGGAAATTACGCCGGTGCAACTGCGCATACATGCCATTTTTCTCCAGCAATTGCTGATGATTGCCCATTTCAGCAATCTGTCCCTGTTCAATGACTAAAATCAGATCCGCATTTTCAATCGTTGACAAACGGTGTGCAATGACTAACGTGGTTCGACCTTTCATCACCTTTTCCAGGGCTTTCTGGATATAAAATTCAGATTCGTTATCCAATGCCGAGGTGGCCTCATCGAGAATCAGAATCGGGGCATTTTTCAGCATGGCACGCGCCAATGCCAGACGTTGCCGCTGACCACCGGAGAGTTGCACGCCATCCTGACCGATGGGAGTTTGGTACCCCAGCGGTAAATTATTGATAAACTCATCCGCATAGGCCAGTTTACATACCTCGGCCACCCGTTCCTGACTCACAGCCGCAAAAGCGCCGTAGGCGATGTTTCCCTGCACGGTACTATTGAACAACACCACTTTTTGACTGACCATCGCCATATTCTGGCGTAAATAACTCAGGGAATACGCCTTCAGCGGCTCTCCGTCCAATAAAATTTGCCCCTGATGCACCGGATAAAACCGGCTCAAAAGTTGTACTAATGTACTTTTTCCAGCACCTGAGCGTCCAACAACAGCCACCGTTTGCCCTGCCGCCACTTTAAAACTGATATCTTTGAGAATCCATTCGTCCCCTTGATAAGCAAAACTGACATGGGAAAATTCCAGATCTCCACGCAAGCATTCCGGAGCCAGGAGCCCATCGTCCTCCTCTTCCGGTAAATCCAGTAAGGCAAACACCGATTGCGAAGCGGCTATTCCCCGCTGGATTTTCTGATTGATATCCGTTAATGCCCGAACCGGCTTGGCCAATAGCCCGGCTGCCGTAAAATACGCAATAAATTCTCCGGCGGTACGAAATCCCGTCAACCCCTCACCAAGGGCTAACCAGACCACCCAGGCCATACTTAACGCAATAATTAATTGCACCACGGGAGTACTGATCGAACTGGTCACCACCATTTTCATCGACTGCTTCAGGTATTCCTGTGAAGCCTCATGAAAACGCTGTTGCTCGTAACGCTCCCCTCCAAAGCTCTTGACCACCTGATACCCCTGAATGGTTTCACTGGTAACATGATTGATATCTCCCATTGAGGTCTGTATGCGATGACTTAAGCGACGAAACCGTTGGGAGGCTATTTTCACCACTTGGCCAATCAACGGGCCAATCAGCAAAATCAGCAAGGACAGACGCCAGTTGTACCAGAACAATAAACCCAGATACGCCAGTGCGGTAAAACCTTCCCGTGCCACCGAAATCACGGCTTCCGTGGCGGCGGACGTGACCTGTTCCACGTCATAGAGAATCTTTGCGGCAATACGTGCCGGAGAATTCAAATGATAAAAAGCAGCGGGGAGTTTTAACAGTTTATCGAACATCTGTGATCGCAACCGATAGACAATATGCCGCGCCACCAGTGAAATATAATAATTTCCGACGAACGATCCCAGACCACGCCCAAAAACCAGGCCAACCACCATCAGCGGAATCAACACCCGGGCCTGCCGGTCATGGGTCGCCAGGGCGTCTGTGATATATCTGATGACCTGTACCGCCCCGTTTTCTGAGGCGGCATTGATAATAAAACCAAGAATACCCAGTAAAAAATAACGCCAGTAAGCCTGCGAGTACCGTAAAAGACGCCTTAAGACGACCCCCCCCGGGTATTGTTGTTCCTCAATGTCCATCCGCTGTCCGCGTGCTGATGCTGATATTCACAAACCCCAATTGCCCTGCCGCATCCATCACTGTCACCACCGACTGATGCGGGCTGGCCCCATCTGCCGCAATGACAAAATCCAGATCTTTACGCCCGGCGCTGGCCTTCACCAGTGCTTCCTGCAAAGACGCTTCATCGGTACCACTCACTAGGGCACCATTGACAGCAAAATGCCCTCCACGACTGACCGACACCTCCAGCAGTTGCCCAGGAAGCGGTGCAGCGGCATCGCCATGCGCCTGTGGCAACGTCAGATGCAGACGGCTCGCTTTGGTAAAACTGGTGGATAACATAAAAAATATCAACAAGAACAACAAGCAGTCAATCAGTGGTGTCAAATTGATTTCTAAAGGATCCTGATTGGGTCGCCTGAATCTCATGATACCGCTTCCTCTGCACTTTCCACTTCCCGATCCCCGTGCACAATATCCACCAGTTTAATGGCCTGCTGTTCCATCTCTACGGTCATGGTGTTGATGTGCCGGGTCAGAATACGATGCATGATCAGTGAGGGAATAGCCACCACCAGCCCACCGGCCGTGGTCACCAAGGCTTGCGAGATACCCGTTGCCAACATTGAAGGGTCGGCATTGCCATGCGCCGTAATACTCATAAAAGTCGTAATAATGCCGAACACCGTCCCCAACAATCCCAGCAACGGCGATACCACCGCAATCGTGCCCAACAGGGTCATGTAATGTTCCATATCATGCACCACCCGGCTGGCTGCCTCTTCGATGGATTCTTTCATGATTTCCCGACCATGTTTGGAATTCACCAGACCCGCCGCAAATATTTCACCCAAAGGAGAACTGCTACGAATGGTTTTCAGGTGTACGGCATCCAGTTGCTGATTACGAATCCAGTTCCATACCTGCAACAACAGATCCGAAGGAACAATTTTCGATCGCCTCAGCGCCCACAACCGTTCAATACAAATCGCCAACGCCACAATGGATACCAGAATGATCGGTACCATCGCCCAACCACCGGCTTTAATTAAATCCCACACCTTCGTACTCCTTCTGAGTGAATTGCAAAACTTTCATTGACTTTGCACGGTTGCACCATTCAGTCGTCCATCACACATCGTCAATAAACGACTCGCTCTTTCCGCCAGTGCCTGTTCGTGCGTAACAATCACAAAACTGATACCCAGTTGCCGATTCAGTTTAATAATCAGTTCATGTACAGCATTGGCATTCTGTTGATCCAGATTGCCCGTTGGTTCATCTGCCAATACCACCGCTGGCCGGGTCACCAGTGCCCTTGCCAGGGCCACCCGCTGACGCTCACCACCTGACAGTTCGGCAGGTTTATGTTCCAGACGGGCAGACAGTCCCACTTCACCCAACATTTCCTTCGCCTGACGTGCAGCGGCTTCTGGAGCCACCTCACGAATCAACAATGGCATCGCCACATTTTCCAACGCCGAAAACTCCGGCAGCAAATGATGAAACTGATAAACAAATCCTAGATGCAAGTTGCGAAGTCTGCCACGATCTCGTTCACTCAATTGACTGAATGGTTGTCCCATCAACCTGACTTCCCCTGAAACCGGCAAGGCCAGACCGCCCAACAGATGCAACAATGTGGTTTTCCCAGAACCTGAGCTACCTACAATCGCCACAAAATCACCGGCATACACCGTCAAGGATATCTCGTGTAAAATTTCAGCAGGAGTCGCAAAATCACTGAACACCTGACGCAGGCTTCGAGCCTCCAGAACCGTCTCACTCATAGCGCAATGCCTCTGCTGGCTGAACGGCTGCCGCCCGGCGCGCCGGATAAACCGTGGCCAGAAAACTCAATACCAGTGCCAGTGCCGACACCCATAACACATCGCTCCATTGCAGCCGTGAGGGCAAATAATTAACGAAATACGCCGCAAACAGATCCAGACCAAACAGATGCTGTATGGCATCCACCAGCGGACTGACCGTCAAGGCCAATAAAACCCCGAGCATGACACCCATCAGTGTCCCCCCAATACCGATCACCGAACCCTGTACCATGAAAATCCGTTGAATCGTTTGCGGGCTGGCGCCCAAAGTCCGCAAAATGGCAATGTCTGCTTTTTTATCAGTCACCACCATGACCAGACTGGAAACAATGTTAAAGGCAGCAACAGCCACAATCAGAAACAGCAACAACCCCATCATGGTCTTTTCCATGCGAATGGCACTAAACAGATTCCCCTGAGTTTCCTCCCAAGTGGAACCAAAAAAATTTTCATCCAGTTGCCGTAAAATCGCTTGCGTAACCTGCGGAGCCTGAAACAGATCCCGTAATTTCAGGCGTATTCCCTGTACCTGACCACTCATATGCAGCATCCGACCGGCATCACCCAGATGAATGTACGCCAGGGAACTGTCCACTTCGGCACCCACTTTAAAAATCCCCACCACGGTAAAACGTCGAAAACGCGGAATCACCCCCGCCGGCGTGGGGGAGGTTTCCGGTAATACCAGCATCACCTTATCCCCAAGACGAATTCCCAGTGCCTGCGCCACGCCCTGGCCCACGACAATACCAAACGCAGCGTCTTTGAGCGCCGTCAGTTTTCCCTGAATCATCGCCTGCTGCACAATCGATACCCGCTGCTCCGCCTCAGGAATGATGCCCGTGATGACCGCCCCGGACACATTGCCTTGCGCAGTCAGCATCCCCTGCATCTGAATAAACGGGGCCGCCGCCACCACCTGAGGATTGCGCTGTGCCACCCTCACCAGATCCTGCCACTGCCCGATCGGCTGATAAGCATTGATCGTCGCCTGCGGCACCATGCCGAGAATCCGTGTCCGCAATTCATGGTCAAAACCATTCATCACCGACAACACGGTAATCATGACACCCACACCCAGCGTCAAACCAAGAATTGAAGTCAGCGAAATAAAAGAAATAAAATGATTCCGACGTCTGGCACGGGTATAACGCCAACCAATAAACAGGGAAAGTGGCTGAAACATGAGCTAATCTTATCCATTGAATGTAATTGAACTATAGCGGAACTATCATGTATGTCTTCCATGACAAATCATAAACAACAAAAAACACAAAGCGAACGCCGCCAGCTGCTGCGCACGCAACACCTGATCCAGGTCAAGTGGCAGGAACTCTCTGAATCTCAGGCGAAACTCGACCCTTATGATCCGGAATTCAGTTTGCCACCCTCCCTGCAACTGCTGCAACGTCTGCAGGAGTTTGATGTCGAACAGCGGCATCTACTGCGCAGCATCAATAGCGAATCCCGCGCAACAGGCCAGTATTTACAAATACTGGATCGTAAAATACACCTCGTTGCCAGCACCCTTCTACCACCATTTTCCGACGCTAACGGCAGTGCCATCAACATCAGCGAAGGCGGACTCAGCCTGAGCGTCGATAAACCTGTCGCCAACGGCAGTACGCTGCACCTTGTATTACAGAGTCAGGACGGACTACTTTGCCTCAGTACCCTAGGAACCGTCCTGCATTGTAAGCAGGAAAACCACCGCATTACCCTGAGCATCGAATTTGTCTCCCTGCGCGAAGCTGACCGACAGTCAATCTGTCGTCTGGTCATTCGTCAGGGACTGGCCAACACGCCAAGACTGCCGCATAATACGGCAAAATGAGAGGAAACACCATGAAATACCACTTTCAGACCGTTCTGCTATTTATTATACTGATGCTTCAGGCCAGCCTCGCCAGATCAGAAGACCTACCGCAACGAGGCATGTTCAAATCACAGGTCGCCTCGACGTGGGGAGCCCCCTTAAAAAAAATAGCAGCGGTAGGCCATCCGCCAATCAGCCGTTGGGTCTATGCCGGCTTTATTGTTTATTTTCAGGACAACTTCGTCATTGACAGCGTATTGACACCGAAAACCCCGGCAAATACCACAGCGCAGCCCGGGAAAAACTCAGGATCCTAAGCCCTATGTTGATTATTGGTCATCGGGGAGCCCGAGCTGAAGCCCCTGAAAACACCCTAAGTGGCTTCAGATACCTACGTTCACTGGGGGTGTTATGCGTTGAACTGGACATTCAGGTCGCCCGAGATCAAACACTGATGGTGGTTCATGATCAGCAACTCGCCAGAACCACCGGCATTGACACCACAGTGAATCAACTGAATGCCAAAGACCTGGCGGCACTGGATGCCTGCCACACACTCTTTCCCGACTGGCCACTGAGTGAAGGCATTCCCACCCTGATGCAGGTCATGCAGGAACTCAGCGACTTTGAACATATTCAATTTGAAGTCAAAGCACAATCGGCTGCCGATATCGCTACTGTAGTGACTCAACTCCCGCCACTGCTGGAAAAATTCGGCCTGCTGGATCGAGCCCTCAGCACTTCATTCAACCCATTTTATCTACAGGCACTGCAACAGGCCGCCCCTTGGGTGCAACGCGGATTATTGCTGGAGTCCTGGTTTCAGGGAGACGCCATCGCACTGGCGCAGTCGCTGAATTGCCGCAGCATCGGCCCACATCGCCTCCTGTGTCAGGAAACATTCGTAAACACCGCCCATGCCGCCGGATTACTCGTATCCACATGGACGGTCAATGAACCAGCAGAGATGCGCTTGCTGCAACAGTTGGGGATACATTCTCTGATTACCGATGTCCCTGTAACCGCCTTAAACGCACTTAATCAGCCGCCTTACGGTGCAAGTCCTGAAATTCCAGTACCTTGAAATTCTGCGCACCGGATGTTTCCTGATAGGAATGCCTACTAATCTGTCGTTGCAGATTGCGCAGACTCCCATAAGGTAAATCAGTAACCACCATATTTACCGCCCAGTCAGGCACTGCCCCTCCAGGCAAACCAAATCCTCGAAAAACCACCTTGACCTGATCATCAGATTCAGGCGTTAAAAGCCAGTCTGAATCCATCTCCGGCATACGCACACAACCCGGCATCAATCCAGCGCCGGCCGGTTCACTGATACTACGAAACAAAACCGTTCCGGTCGTGGCATTCTGACTGATATGCGTATGCACAAAAACATCGCGATTATGAAAAGGCCACGGTGATTCAATCACCGTATACACCTGGTAATCAACGGGATCATCCTGTTTGACGATCGTCACCTGAGCAATCCGGTGCATCCATTCCGGATAGTTCTGCGTATCCTGCAACAGATGAACCAACTCAGTCAGTGTCGATTTTACCCTGACCTCCGCACGAAACTCCCGGACATTGGTGCCATTCACCGAACGTTCCTGCAACTTAATCCCTTGAGAACCTTGGTCAAATACGGTTTCCCACCCCCCCCAGGCGCCCCCCAAGGCGTCGCCTTGGCACCTTTTCCAGGCAACAACAACAGCAACACTATTAAACCACTTATTGCACTACGCATTACGCTCACCTGTGCACGCTTACTCCGGTGATCCTATCACGAACCAAACACAGCTCCAGTATCTTTTTGGTTACATCGGTCGGAGTAAAACGACATTTCAAATTTATTAGTTTGTGCGTATAACCCCGCCATTCATGAGGTCGCACCAATGCCATTAATTAAGCCGCCTTGTAGTGTATGGGTTGGGTGAATTTTGGCCTTGGCTTACGTTTTGTGGCAGGAGCATGGAGTGATTTCCTGATCATTGCATAGGTTCTGCATTGCTCGCAGAGAGTGTTGCTTAAAGTTGTAAGAGTTTCGGGCTTCAGAAGCATGATGGGCAGTCTGTGTTTGAGACTTCGGGCAACAAGGGCTTGATTCATAAATGCGATCCACGGACCATTTCTGATACCGGCACGTCCGGTTGCCTGCATTCTCAACATAGACGCAAAATAGACGTAATATTAGCAACTGTCGCATCGTCCTGATGGACGTTTCTCGAAATTCAGTCGCCTAACCTTATCAATTCTTCCTCGTCGGCAGAGCAATTACTGGGCAATGGCCTTCATCATGTGGCTCTGATGGATAGAACAAATTTATCCTGACTTTGTCATGGTCTGCACTTGCAAAATGCATAAAAATGGAGCGTAAATAAGAAAACCAGTGTCTGTCAGAGCAGATTTTCGAATCAACCGCTCATTTTTTCGACAAGATCGCAGCTAAAATTTTCAAAAATGGGGCCGTTGGTCAGCAAGGAAAGTCCAGCGGACATACGGACGGGGCATTGCGGTTTGTCAGATACTGATTTATCCTTCTGACAAAGGAGTCGTGACCATGAGCCATCTTGCCGAGAACATCTTGTCTGCCGCTCGGGCCATGCCCGAGGGTGGTCTGCTGTCGCCCAAGGAGTTCCTGCATCTGGGTTCGCGGGAGGCCATCGATAAAACCTTGTCCCGGCTGGCTCAGGAAGGGAAGCTGCTGCGCGTGAGTCGCGGTGCCTATGTCGCACCCCATCAGGGCCGGTTTGGTTCCCGCCCGCCGTCCACCGAGTCCGTGGTGCAGGCCATTGAGGCCAGCTGCGGTGAAACGGTCGTGGCCAACGGCGCGGCTGAAGCCAATGCACTGGGCCTGACCACGCAGGTGCCGACCCGCGAGGTCTTTCTCACATCTGGCGCATCCCGCACCCTGCATCTTGGTAGCCGATGCGTGGAGCTCAAGCATGGCAACCGCTGGCAACTGCTGCTGGGCAAGCGCCCAGCAGGCAAGGTAATCCGTGCGCTGTCGTGGCTGGGGCCAGAGGCCGCACCGGCGGCGTTGAAGCAACTGCGCACCAAATTGCCTGAGTCCGAATGGGAGGCTGTGCGTGGCGCACGGGCCGCATTGCCGAGCTGGATGGCCAAAGTGGTCAGCGAGGCAATGGCACATGGCTGAGTCCTGGTTTTCACTCAGCCGGGACGATCAGGTTGAGGCCTTGGAATTTGCTGCGGCTCGTACCGGGCGGCCTGCGCATCTGCTCGAAAAAGACATCTGGGTGGTCTGGGTGTTGTCCGCCATTTACGAATCCGACTTAGCCAGCCAACTCACCTTCAAGGGAGGCACCTCGCTGTCGAAGGTTTATCGCATCATCGACCGGTTTTCCGAGGACATGGATCTCACCTATGACATCCGCAAACTGGCTGCCGACCTGTTGAAGCAAGGCAACCCCATTCCCGATTCTGCCAGCCAAGAGAAAAAGATCAGCAGCGCGGTACGTCACCGACTGCCCGACTGGATCGAGGCGACGGTCAAACCGGTCATTGCTGCGGCGCTGGCGAAAGATGGGTTGGACGTAAGCCTGACGCTGGCAGGAAAAGATCGTGACAAGCTAATCCTCTCGTATCCGGCGGTCAAAACCGGCACCGGCTATTCAGCGCCCACGATTCAGCTGGAGTTTGGTACCCGCGCCACGGGCGAACCGCATCATGTTCAGTCTGTGGCCTGCGACATTGCTCCAGAAATTGAAGGCATCATTTTCCCTGTCGCCCATCCCTTGGTGATGGCGGCAGAGCGCACCTTCTGGGAAAAAGCCACCGCAGCGCATGTGTATTGTTTGCAGGGACGGCTGCGCAGCGAGCGTTATTCGCGTCATTGGTATGACTTGGCCGCCATCGCAAAAACGCCGCACTTTGCTGCGGCCTGCGCCGACCAAGCGCTGGCTCGGGCCGTTGCAGAACACAAATCGGTGTTCTTCGTCGAGAAAGATGCCGCCGGAGCCAAGATCGATTACTTCGTCGCCGTTAGAGGCCAACTGCAGCTCATCCCCATGGGCGAATCGCTGACGGCGCTCGAAAAGGATTACGCCGCGATGCTGGAAGATGGCTTGCTGGCGCTCAATCAGCCAAGCTTTGCCGACATCATCGAGCAGTGCCGCATCATTCAGGATGAGGCCAATCGGCAGGCCATCTTGGGTGAACGCCGCAAGGCATTGGACGAGCTGGCTGCGCAGTCGCAAAGACTCTAAAACGACCTTGCCCGGCCGCACTTTGTGCAGTACTTCTCGTTCAATCAGAAATGCCTGACCGACATGCGGAAAATTCAGGTAATCATTGAGTGTGTCACTGCACCAGATACGCCTCGTTTCAATGCGGCCATGATCCGGCGGGGAGACTTCCGTAAAATCGGGATTCTTCCGATTCTGGAATCCGAGAGTGATGTCATCCTGCAGTGTGCGCTGATTCCCTTTGACGGTGAAATGATAATGCGCCCCACACTGTACCAGATATTCAGCCAGATTACGTTGCGTCAACAGTGCGTC
>JAJXWR010000123.1 GCA_021781515.1 Pseudomonadota bacterium | reverse complement strand
ATTCTGCTGGCGCGTTCCTCCGGCGCAACTGAGCGTCAAGAGGCTTCAGTTGGGCGGCGAAAGCTGCGTCAACGAAGTGCGGATAAATCCTATGAGCAACTTTGCTCAAGTTTTTAGGAGCAGTATGTAGATCATAAACAGGGCACTGGTTCGTAGTGCTGTGATTTGTATGGCAAGCGCAGGAAGAATCGAATCGTGTAGAATGGGGCAGTAGAAGCGAGCAATGACCAATTATGACACGAAAGCTCTAACATAGGCATAAGCAGCGCCGCCGCTGTAATGACGGATTTGTTGGCAGGTGGCTGACACGTTGTCTTTAAAATTTCGTGAGCGAGCGTGGGGGAAATATGCCGTTGAATGCCAGGGTTAATGGTATCTACCGGTGGTAACTCATTCATCGTTTCCCGCACTGACGGTAGTGGACGCTATCTGGGTAGAATACGCTATTCTATGATGATAATTGGGGAATGGTATGGAACAGCGCAAATATATTCGAGTTCCTGTGAGGAAAATCCAGGCGACTCTTAAAACAGATAGTGGGCAGCAGTTGCAGGCAGTGATCAATGAATTCAGTGATCGTGGAGCCCTGTTGTACTTCAGCGGAGTTATTCCTTCCGATATTCATAAGGATGATGAAATAACGCTGAAAGTGGTTCCGGATACTGAGCATCCGCAGGATTGTTTTTCGGTAACGGCGCTGGTACGGCACCGGCGCAACCAACAGATGGGGATAAAGTTTCTGCAGGTGCCCCGGATTCTCCTGGAAATTATGCGGCGCAAAGTACAGGTGATGCCACCGGAAAAACACGCATCTACGCCGCAACACTTAATGCGGGATTTGCAGGATCAGGCCACTCGTTATTTTGCTTCTGCCCTGAAGAGTTTCCTTGAACAGTCCGATGAGCGAATTCTGGCGGCAATGGATGTTGTGCAGACGGATGTAGGACGTACTGCATTACAAGAGTCACTGACGCTGTTTCGAGCAAGTAGCGAGGCGCTTGTGAAACGGTTTATGGCGCATATGCAGGCAGCGATGCAGCAGACAGGGACAGAAACAGGAGTTAATTCATATGCGCAGCAAACGCAGATTCGTCAATTGTCGCTAATAGAAAAAGATGAATTTGAAAGTTGGCTGGTGATTAAAGTATTGGTGACCAAAGCAGAGACGGCGAACCGGGAAGTGTTGATGTCTCTACAGTTACGGCTGGATGAAATGACCAAATCGCCTGCGGGTAAACAGTTCAACCCGTTTGCTCCGTTGGTTATCTGCGAGGCGTTAAAGCGTTCGTTGGCGGAATCAAGTGGTATTGCCAGAATTGAACGTCTGCTTTATCGGGCTTTTGATGAGCGAGTTCTGGCCCAGTTGGGTGAATTATATAAAGATTTGAATCAACTCATGGTAAAACATCATATTTTGCCAGATCTTGACTTGATCCGTCACTGGGTAAGCAGTAACCGGTCGAGCGAATCAAAAAACCAGACATCGCCTTCTCCGGCTGCTGTTCCCTCTGCGGAGCGGAAGGGTGAGGAGAATCGCCAGGTGGATCCTCCGGTTTCTGGGTTCACTGAAAAGCCATTACGGCGTGGGCAGGTCTCTACGGCTTCCTTGAGTCGTTTGAGTGCGGATATTGCGCAACAGCAACAGATTGTCCGAGCGGCTTATGCAACCGCCATGCGATTGACAGAAATGGTGCATGGCACGGGTCGGAGTGACCGAGACGTGCAGCCTGAGCCGGTACCACTGAGGCAGGCAGAGCGGTATTCATTGCAGGACGTATTGGGGCGAATGCAACAACAGGCACCCAATGAAAGCGTATTGAAGGAACTGCAAAAAACATTGGAACAACAAGGTCTTGGTTTGAGCAAGCAGGATGTTTCCACGTGTCAGATGGTGGATGGACTGATCAGTTCGATGACGGAAATGGACACATTGAATGAGGCCGCAGAACCATGGTTTAGCCGGTTGCGTATTCCTCTGCTCAGATTGGCTTTGGACAATGAACAGGTATTTCAGGTGGATCAGCATCCAGCACGCCTGATACTAAACCGTTTGGCGCGTCTTGGAACCAAAGGGCAGGTATTGACAGCGCCACAAAAAGAAGATATTCAGAGTGTAATTCAGCAAATTCAACAGGCTGAAACGGTGGATGAGCAGGTGTTTTCCCAGTGTCTGCCTGTACTGGATCGGTTGGTGCAACGTCAGGATGCTCTGGTTGAACGTAATTTGCAACGGGTTGCGCAAGTGGCTGAAGGTGAGCAGCGGCGTGATCTGGCCCGGCAGGCAGTGGATGAGGAACTCGACCGTTTGCTGGCGGGTCAGGAAGTGCCTCGGGCGTTGGTGGTTTTACTCGAATCGGGGTGGCATGATCTGTTGGTGATGACCTGTGTTCGTGATGGAGCGCAAGGAGAGGCGTGGGCCCGTTATTGGTCCGTAGTTACTGATTTATTGGCGAGTGGTCATGATTCGCAGGTGGGTCTGGATTTGCGGGAATTGTTGACCCGCATAAAACAGGGGTTGTTAGCCGCAGGCACTTCGTTGATCAGCGATACGGAGCAGCATATTCAGCAGGAACTGAAATTGTTGTTTAATCCGGAAAAGGGGATTGGAAATATCCCCCGGGTGCTGGTCAAACCGGTATTACGTCCGTTGATTCCCAAGGCAACTGAGCAGATCAGTGAAGATCCGCTGTTGTTGCGTTGTATGCGCCGCTCCCGGCAGTTGCAGGCGGGGGACTGGATTGAGATGCAACGCAATGAACGTGCGGAACACCTGCGCCTTGCCTGGGTGGGTCGGGATCACGCACGCTTCGTGTTCGTCAATCATCAGGGCATGAAAATGTGTGATTTTTCCCTGTTGGATCTGGCGACGCTGATGCGTGATGAACACTTGCGTATTCTGGAAACGCCACCCCAGTCACCTGTGGATGATGCGCTGGAGCGGATGGTGCAGTCGATGTACGATCAGTTGACATGGGCTAGTACGCACGATGAACTGACGGGGTTGGTGAACCGCCGGGAATTTGAGAAAATCCTGGAAAAGGCGATTGAAATGAGTCGGCGCACCCGGGTTCGCCATGTATTGATTCATCTGGACATTGATCATCTGGCGTTGGTCAATGCGGAAGCAGGGTATCAGTCAGGCGATCAGTACCTGACGCAGATCGTTAAAATTATGGAAGGTGTAAAGCATGGCAAAAGAGTCCTTGCCCGCTTAGGGGGGGATGAATTTGGAGTGTTGCTGGAAAATTGTGCGCATGACCGGGCCCAGCAGTTGGCGGTTCAATTAATGCAGTCGGTGGCTGAATTCCGTTTTGCCGTTGGGGAAAAAATATTCCAGCTTACTGCTTGTATGGGTGTCGTTGAAGCGACGCATCAGAGTGAATCCGGGGATAGTTTATTACGTGCAGCGGATTCTGCCTGTCGTCAGGCCAAGGAAATTCCTGGAGGAAACCGGATTCAGTGGTTTGTGCCCGGTGATCAGGAGCAGGCACAACGTCAGGACGTGATGACCTGGGTTTCACGCATCAATCAGGCGTTGGAAGAAGACCGCCTGGAATTGCGTTGCCAGAAAATTGCTCCGCTATCCCCGGCGGGGGAACAAGCGGGCGTGCATTATGAGATTCTGCTGTCCATGCAAAATGAAGAAGGTGCCTTGATCTCTCCGGGAACCTTTATGCAGGCGGCGGAACGCTATGGACGTATGCTGGCGGTAGATCGCTGGGTGATCGCCAGTGTGTTGCGCTGGATGCAGGAGCATCGTCAGACCTTGGCTATGTCTGGCAGCTTTTCCATCAATCTGTCCGGGCATTCTATGAATGACGAAAGCTTGATGGAATTTATCTTTCAGCAATTTTCGCTTTATGAGGTACCGAGAGAGAAAATCTGCTTTGAAGTGACTGAAACTACTGCCATTGCTAATCTGGCGGATGCCGCTGATTTCATCAGGGAAATGAAAAAAATTGGCTGTCGCTTTGCTCTGGACGATTTTGGTGCCGGGATGTCTTCTTATGCCTATTTGAAGAATTTACCCGTGGATTTTATTAAAATTGACGGCAGTTTTATCAAGAACCTGCATGTTGATCCACATGATTGTGCCATGGTGAAATCCATTCAGGAAATGTCGAAACAGTTAGGGATATTGACCATTGCAGAATATGTTGAAAATCCAGCGATTCTCAGCAAGTTACAAGACATAGGCGTAGATTTTGTGCAAGGCTATACCATTGAAAAGCCAATTCTCTTAAGGGATTTGGCTCAACAGCAACATTTTTCCTGATTCAGAGGCAGTGCGCTGGTTTGGGAAGGCCGGCCAGACGGGCTAGGGTATAGGCGGGGCGTTCCGGGAACAATTGCGCAAAACGTAGACTGGTATAAGATGGAGAAAGTTGTTCCTGAGCAAATCGAACCAGAGGCCGCATGCTGGGGCTGTGACCAAAGCGGCTGTAAAATTCCCGAATCAGTAGAATAAGTGCTTTATGTTCTTCAAGCAGTTCCAGCCCTAAGGTGTCGGCGACAGTCAGACTGAAGTCCCAGTCCCATAGGGTGGGGTCGCATAAAAAACCATGAGCATCACAGGCCGCTGCCGGGTTATGATCTAACATGTAATGCACCGTGAAAATAGGCTGAGTCGGCGAGTCCACTCGGTATAATCTATCAGTTCAACATTCGCAGGTTGTACTCCCCGTACCTGGGCATCTACGGCCAGTCCCCAGGCAGAGACCGGCCAGGACTCATAGAGTGCTTCACCGAACAGCAAGACCTGATCATCCGGATCCAGTGGCGGAAGGGGCGTCAATGTATGTTTCAAGTACAGAGTTTTCACCAGTACAAGACCTCATCTTGAGTATTGCAAAGCCGGTGCATTGCCTGTTCATTCAGCCGTTGCCATAACACTGGCCAGACCGTTGGTGCAAAGAAATGGTGTGGTCGGTAGATATAGCATTGGTGAATGTCGTACAGCGCCAGGGAGTCCAGTAATTTCAGCAGATTGCGCAGACCGCTGTCTTCGGTGTGTTGTGATGGTTGCAATAACCAGACCGCTGATTCAGCCAGAACGAGTCCCAGTGTATGTCCCATGGCAGCCAGCATTAGCGCCAGATCAAGGCCTTCCTGTACCTTGATGGATTGATATGGCGGAGTAGTCAACACCAGTAGAATGCGCATCAGTATTTATACAATCCTGTTTAGGTCGATGGAAAATGCAGACGACGACTAGCGATATGATAAGACTCAGCCAGTTCAGCCAGTCCGCCCAGTCGAAACCCAGGAAGCAAAGTGGCTCCGGGCTGCTGTAGCAGAAGCGCCTGTTCGGTATCCAGTACGCCGCGCCGCAGTGCGGCACTTACGCAGACGACGAGGTCGACACCAGCATCAACCAGCGGTTGCCACCTGATTTCCGGACGCATTTCATCTGGTGGAGGAAAACGTTGTTGCGCATGGTAAACGCCTGCACCATAAAAAAAAATACGTTGCAAGGTATAATTATACAGGGCGGCGAGGCAAAAGGGCAGTACGTGCCGACCCATAACACTGTCAGGTTCCGCAGAAACCAGTATCACCAGGGAATCAGGACTATGCAAAATGTTTTCACTCAAGTATCATTAACGTTCAGGCTGGCGGGACGACAGTTGCCTTCGTCCCGGAGGCTGGATGCTATTGTCCTGAATATCACAGGATTTGGGAAGTAGGTGACTGGAGAAAAAAGCTGTGCGTCTAGAGGAATATGTGTAGGGGAAAATAGAGTCACAGACGGGAATCTCCCTTTAGACACCAAATTGTGTGGCTAACGGAGATCAATTCCTGAAAAATTGGAGGTGTGGGAGAGTGGTTTAATCCATCGGTCTTGAAAACCGACGAAGGTGAGAGCCTTCCGTGAGTTCGAATCTCACCGCCTCCGCCATCGAAATGCAATGCGATATAATCATTATTGTTCAGTGTATTGGTTTTTCTCACTGAGGGTCGCATCGCAAACTTCATGTAAATATTTCCTGGAATCTTGGCTTGCGAACTACTCGAAACTAGCCGAAGTTTAACAGCGTGCGAAATAAATACATTTAAATCAAATAATTAAAAATTGAAAAATATTTTTCCTCAAATTTCTTTACCGTGAAAATCACATAAAAATGGAACAATCTCGCAATAATTTCTGATGTGTGCTAACAGCGACAACAGTCACTTGATAAGTTTCATCCTCCGAGATGTCAACTCGTATTCATGTAAGTTGGAGTGATAGACGGGACGAAATCCCAATCCACTTTTCAGACTGCGAAAGACGCTCAAGGTCGGTTAACTGCGTATAAGTGCGCCACAATGTTGCTTCATCCCATGATAGTTCATTGGTACACAGGCAATAAACATCTGGGTGAGTCGCCCGAGTGTCTGGGCGTAATGTCTTGATCCATTTTAGTG
>JAJXWR010000028.1 GCA_021781515.1 Pseudomonadota bacterium | reverse complement strand
TTTCTTCACGGCAATGTGACCAAAGACCATAGTATTGACCCCCTTGGCCATCGCTGCAAAATCGCCTTTGAAACGGGCTTCTTCGATCTTGACATCAATATCCCCAAGGTCATGTTCCCGGGACATGTGGTTCATTTCGCCAATGAAAGTCTTGATATTGCTGCGCATCGCTTCAATGTTGTCGTTAATAAACGCTTTTTTACCCGGAAATTTTTCCAGTGGCGCTTCAAAATCGCCTTCACTAAAGGCTTTAATACAGGTCATGGCTTTTTTCTTCACGGCAATGTGGCCAAAAACCATCCCGTTAACCCCTTTGGCAACGGCGGCAAACTCATTGCGAAAGAGCGATTCATCAATTTTTACATCAATATCCCCGGCATCATGTTCCCGGGACATGCGGTTCAGTTCGGCCAGCAACTGTTTCAATGCCTGCTGAATGGTGAGCAAGGCCCCGAGGATACTGTTACGTTCATTGCCCTGACCCGATGTTCCCGTCTCCAGACTTAAATCGCCTTCGGCCAGTTTGCGGGCCATGATCAGCAACTGGGCAGGTTCAATGCCTAACTGTGCCATCAGGCTGCGTACCAGATTCCAGCCCATCAGCAGCACACTCACCAAAGCCACCACGGCCACACTAATCATCCAGAAACGTGATTTGGACTGTTGTTCGTGACCTTCGATCACATTCGCCTCGGCACTTTGTCCCGTTGTGGTCACCAGTTGGTTAAGTCCTTCTTCAGCCGCCGCAAACTGCGAGGCCGCCGCCCCCAGGTATTGGGCCATGGCTGCCGCAGAAGCATTCAGATCAACATGCGATCCATTCTGGTCTGCATTGGCCAGTTGCGATACAATGGCCAGGGATTTATCGTTGAGCGCACGGTACTCAGTAATGGATGTTTGCGCCTGTTCCCACGCCTGCTGCTCCTGGGGCGAACGATCCAGTTGCTGTACCGCCATTTGTTTTTCGCTGTAGTCTTTCCAGGCACTCTGTGCCGCCTGGGCCAGTATATTCATCTGGTTAGCATCACCATGTCCCTGCACCAACTGGGAGTAAGCGGTCAGCAAGCTGAGCCGCACCACGGTAATATCCCGGCGGACCTGATTAAGATCCTCCACCATGCCCATCTGATGCACCCCGACATTCTCAAACAGCTGGGCATCACTATCAAATCCGTGCAACGCCACCCCAAGCAGTACCAGCATGGCCAGCAACGCTACCCCGACCATCATGTACAATCTGTTTTTTACCGACATTGTTTCCATAAGACACCCTGGCTGATCCAGCCTCACTGATTATTAAACCCAACACGCAAATACGCTGAAATATGTAATTGTATCAGGCATTTAATGCCCGCATCGGCACCTGTTCTTCCAGATGACGCATTAATCCTTCCTCTTGTCCTGCGGTCAGGCGTACCAACGCCTGCACATCCAGGATCAGGGCGACTTCTCCTGAGCCCAGAATGGTCGAACCGCTGAGGCAATGTTCATGCCGAAACAACCCCCCTAAGGGTTTGATTACGGTCTGAAACTCTCCCAGCAAACGATCCACCACCAGACCTGCCCGTCCTTTATCATGGCGAATCACCACGACATTGCGGCGTTTGGGAGCTTCACCACTGATATTGAACAAGGTGCGCAAATCCAGCAACGGCAACACTTCCCCCCGCAGGTTCAGGAAGGAATCGCCGCGCTGGGTCTGGGTAAATTCAATACATTCCACCACCATATCAAGAGGCACCACGTAGGAGGCAGCACCGGCGGCTGTGAGAAATCCATCAATAATCGCCAGCGTCAGCGGCAGCCGGATCGTAAACAACGACCCTTTGCCCGGCGTACTCACCACATCCACGGATCCACGCAAGGCCTGGACATTTTTGCGCACGACATCCATGCCAACACCGCGGCCAGAGATGTTGCTGACTTTATCCGCCGTACTGAACCCTGGTTCAAAAATCAGATTGATGAGTTCTTTTTCACTCAGCACCTGGCCCGGGTGAATGAGGCCCTTCTCCAGGGCTTTTGCCTGAATTTTACTCGCATCAATACCGCGTCCGTCGTCCGCCACTTCGATCACGATGCTGCCTGAATCGTGGCGTGCCGACAACGCCACCTGGCCCATGGAGGATTTTCCACAGGCCAGACGTTCTGCTGCCGGTTCAATCCCATGATCAATGGCATTGCGTACCAGATGCATCAACGGATCGGCAATTTTCTCCACCACCGATTTATCCAGTTCGGTTTCGCCACCACTGACCACCAGATCAATTTCCTTGCTGAGTTCTTTGGCCACATCCCGGACCACCCGATAAAACCGCCGGAAAGTTTCGCCAATTTGCACCATATGCAGTTGCAGTGCCGAGTCGCGGATGTTTTCTACCAGTCGGGCCAATAACGAAGTGGCTTCCACCAATGCCGTCTGGCCGCTTTGCCGTGCCAGCAAACTGGCCGATGCGCCGGCAATCACCAGTTCGCCCACCAGATCAATCAATTGATCGAGTTTGTCCGCCTTGACCCGGATCAACCGGGCATCGGCATTGACCTTGTCCTGAATCTGCCGCTGCCGGTTGACGGCGGCTTCCACCAGTTCTGGCGGAACCACCTGTTGTTGTACCAGTATTTCCCCAAGTGGTGGCGCTTCCTGGCCTTTTTCGGCAATGGCTCCCTGACCACGCAAGCCTTGGGCCAACTCGCCCTGCGTCAAGGCACCGGTGCGTACCAGCATTTCACCCAGCCGCATGCTCTCGTCGGGCAATTCCTCCATTTTACCGACAAAATCCTCCAGATGTGCCGGCGGTGGCATAATTCCCAGTGAGCAATCGTCGCGGCAAAACATAAAGACTTTTTCAATCTGATCTTTCCCGGCCTCTGTACGCAAGACGATTTCAAAGCCCAGGTAGCAACTTTCCGGATCAAATTCATCAGCCGGCGGCAAGGCGGCACTTAGGGTTTCTATTTGCAGAACCGTACCCAGTGAACTCAGATGCCGTAAAAAAGCCAAGGGTTCCATGCCGTTGCGCAACATATCCCGGCCAAATTCCACATGCACCACCCAGCCTTCTGCCATGGACTCAGGCGCATCGACATCCATACGTACTTCAGGACGGGTGGGTGCCTGGGACGCCTCCGCATGGTAGGTACGCAATGGCAGCAATACCGTTTCAGCTTCCTGCCGTTGTGCCGCATCAGGTTGTAATTGTCCGGCGGCGACCCGCTGCAACATTTTACCCAACTGGTCACACCCCTTGAGCATGACCCCGATCAGTGCTTCGGAGATGCTGATTTTCCGGGTGCGCAAATCTTCCAGCAAAGATTCCAGTACATGCGTAAACTGCTCAATGTCTTCGAGATTAACAACACCCGCACCGCCTTTGATCGTATGCGCTGCCCGGAAGATAGAATGCACGGTGTCTTCATCACGATCCCCTGCTTCCAGACGCAACAATCCTTCTTCCAGAGCTTCCAGCAGTTCTTGGGACTCCTGGATAAATACCGTATAAATCTCTTCCATGCTCAGTTCCCTGTCGCTGGTATCACTAATGGATCACCAAAAAAACCGGCCAGATTAAGAAACTCAAATAATTGCACCACAATGTTGGAATGCGCCACAATGTGCAGATCATGCCCCAGGCGACGGGCTTCCTGCTTGGTCATCATGAGTAACTGAATCCCCGCCGTATCCAGATCGTCCACCTGCGACAAATCCAGTTCAGTTCTCTGGTGATTGCGCACCGCCAGCAGCAACCCTTCCTTGAGGGCAACCGCATCATAGACGGTCATTGCGCCCTGCATCTGTAGCCGCACCACCCCTTGGCGAATTTCCTGCTGTTCCAGTGCCATGTCTACCTCTTTTTGTCCATCCGCCTGAACATCAGTTTGTGCCTCAGCGCAGCACCATCTTTAAAGTCGCCACCAGATCTTCGGCCGTCACCGGTTTAACCAGCCAGCCACTGGCACCGGCGGCCTTGGCTTCCGCCCGTTTGCTCTGTTGCGATTCCGTCGTGAGAAAGAGAATGGGCATAAATTTGTACCCTGGCAACAAACGGACTTTCTGAATCAGTTCAATGCCATTCATCCCCGGCATATTCAGATCGGTAATCAATAAATCCATTTTTTTGCCAGACTGAAATACCCGCAACGCCTCTTCCCCACTGCGAGCCTGCTCTACGGCATAGCCGGATTTCATTAAAATACTGGATACTGACAACAAAATAGTCGCCGAATCATCGACCAGAAAAATGGTTTTCATAACACAGTCTCTCACCCTGGCTAGCAGGTCTCCTTATAAAATTAGTGGTAATATCCAGTAAAGTCAAAAAAAAACAACCACTTTTATTTTCATCTTTTTCTGGCTATTTTTCTGCTCGGGTGCCGCCTGCTTCGTTGCAATGCCAAGCGACAGTCTCCAACACCATTCGTTGAACTTTTATACTGGCACGTTTAAACTAGTCAGGGACTATAGCATAAAGCAAGCCAAAGCCAAACCATTGATCTGGATCAATGGACGTTAAATAATTGTCATAATTTGTGTCAATTTATTGGCAATTCGCCCTGAGATGGCGTGAACTACGGCTCGCCGGTAAAACGGGTGCGTAATTTGCCCGTCATGGTATTGCTGCCACGTCGGGCGTTGACTTTGGGCGACACTCCCGCCGCCGTCGTCGAATTTTTACGATTCGGGCTCTGATAGGGTTGCTGCTGTGCCGGTTGCTGTCGGGGAATCAACTGATGTTTCCCCGGCCCGATCAGATCGGCACGTCCCATGGCTTTCAGTGCGTCCCGTAGCAAAGGCCAGTTAGCCGGGTCATGATAGCGCAAGAAGGCTTTGTGCAAACGTCGGTGTCTTTCACCCCGGACCACTTCAACCATTTCACTCTGCCGGGTAATTTTGCGCAGGGGATTGCGGCCACTATGGTACATCGCCGTTGCTGTCGCCATGGGCGAGGGATAAAAGGCCTGTACCTGATCCGCCCGAAAACCATGCGCTTTCAGCCAGAGTGCCAGTTGCAACATATCGTTGTCTGTCGTTCCCGGATGTGCGGCAATAAAATAGGGAATCAGGTACTGCTCTTTACCCACCTCCCGGGAAAACTGATCAAACAAGGCCTTAAAGCGGTCATAGGAGGCCATCCCAGGTTTCATCATCTTACTGAGCGGCCCGGCTTCGGTATGTTCGGGGGCTATTTTCAGATAGCCCCCGACATGGTGCTGTACCAGTTCCCGGACATAGTCCGGGGAACGCACCGCCAGATCATAACGCAACCCAGAACTGACTAGTACTTTCTTGATGCCGGGCAACTGCCGGGCCCGACGATACAACTGGATCAGCGGTGTATGGTCGGTGCCTAAATTCACACAAATGTCCGGATAAACACAACTGGGTTTACGACAGGCCGCTTCTATGGTCGTCTCTTTGCAGGCCAAACGGTACATATTGGCCGTCGGCCCTCCCAGGTCGGACACCACACCCGTGAACCCCGGCACCCGATCACGCATTTGTTCTATTTCCCGAATGATAGATGCCTCGGAACGGTTTTGAATAATGCGCCCTTCATGTTCGGTGATCGAGCAAAAGGTACAGCCGCCAAAACAGCCACGCATGATATTGACTGAAAAACGGATCATTTCGTAGGCGGGAATACGTGCACCCTGATAGCCCGGATGCGGCAGACGGGAATAGGGCAGATCATACACAAAATCCATTTCTTCAGTCGTTAATGGATAGGGCGGTGGGTTCAGCCAGACCTGTTGACTGCCTGCAGACTGGACTAATGCCCGGGCATTGCCCGGATTGGTTTCCCGATGCAAAATACGGCTGGCATGGGCATAAAGCACTGGGTCGCAACGGACGGTATCAAAGGAAGGTAAGCGTATGACCTGCCTTTCCTTTGGTGTTTTCCCTGCGGTATACCCTCCCGTCAGACGTACTGGTGTAACAGTGGCCTGAACCGGATGACTACAAGAACCAACGTTTGCGAGCGGTTCCTCATATGGATTAGTGCGAAGTTGCGCCTCTGTCACTGCCGTATCCAGTTCATCAATACTCGTCGAATCGATAACCTGAATCCCGTCAGGCCATGCAGCGACACTGAAGGCAGTGCCTCGCACATCCGTGATCTGACGCACGGATTCACCTTGCGCCAGTCGATGGGCGATATCTACAATGGCACGTTCCCCATTCCCATAAATAAGCAGGTCTGCCTTGGCATCCAGCAACAAAGATCGTCGCACTTTATCCTGCCAGTAATCATAATGTGCCACCCGTCGCAAAGACGCTTCAATCCCCCCGAGAATCACAGGCACTCCCGGCCAGGCTTCCCGTGCCCGCTGCGCATACACCACCGAGCAACGATCCGGTCGTAGCCCCCCCTGGCCCCCTGGCGAATAGGCATCGTCTGAACGAATTTTACGATCCGCCGTATAACGGTTAATCATGGAATCCATATTGCCCGCTGTGATACCAAAAAACAGCGCCGGTTTACCCAAAGCCCTGAACGCCTCGGCACTGTGCCAGTCCGGCTGCGCCAGTATGCCGACCCGAAACCCTTGTGCCTCCAGTAATCGACCAATAATGGCCATCCCGAAACTCGGGTGATCCACATAAGCATCGCCGGTAATCAGGACGACATCGCAGCAGTCCCAGCCCAAGGCCTCCATTTCCTGCCGGTTGGTGGGCAGAAACGACGACTGGCCATAGCATTCGGCCCAATAGAGCGGGTATCCATTGATCGGCAAGGCGGTTTTTTTTTCGAAAGCAAGACGTGCAGTGATAGACATGACTGAAAAACCATTAAAGAGAAGATCCGTGGTGCTGCAACCTCCCACACCTATACTGGCGGCAACCCACATTATGGCCAACTATAACACATCCGATCACTGAAGAGGAATGTTGCTCCAGTCGCCTAAGAGTGAACCCGGCCACACCACCAGACATCAGCACCCAAAAGCGGATAAAGGTTTTTTCTGTGGCTATGCCGTTGATTATGCGGTTGTTTTCACCGTCCTCAGCCAGTCTGGTTTTGCACTTCGAATCCGTCCGACACCTCTGTACTCAGCATATCAGCAAACCGGCTGGCGAAGGTGTAAACATCTCCTGGCCAACGGGCAGACAAATAGCGACCATCCTGAACAACCCAGGCAAAGCGATCGTCATTGGCCCGATCCCTGAGCAACCCGGAACGTTGCAACCAGTGGTGTATTCCCCCGGCGGGAACGTCAATAAAATCCTCATTGCGTTGCAATGAACGCCGGACTTCTGCCTCGACACTCCAGTACCCCGCTGGATCCGTGGGGCCTTCGACATAAGTCCGATAGTAGTTTCTGTCCCATAACCGACCATAATAACGGGTCAGATCCCAGGCTGAACGTTCCATGCCCCAAGTCAATGCCGTAGTTTTACGTCCATACAGCACTGAACGTTGCGTGTCGGGGTCGATGGAGCGTGCTGCCAGCAATACGCCGTGACAAATTGCTGCCACTGGCCGTTGCTGGCCTTGTGCATTCGGTTTTTTAAAAAAATCCACCACGCATTGCTGCAGTAGCGTCGATTCCTGATACACCCGCATTCCGGGCGCATGCCCACCGGGAAGTAATAATGCCTGATAATCTGCTGACTGAATCGCCTTATAGGCAACAGGATGTTTAAAACAGGCATCCTGTTCCATTTGCCGCCACGCCTGACGGGCATCCTGACGGGCACGCAGCAACAGCCCCAGCAAAGGCAAACGCCGTAATCCGGGCACACGTCCCCAAGGGTCCAGTCCCTGACCGCTGAACATCACCGGGTCGGTCGTTGCCGGGCGGCCTTCGGGGGTGGCAAAACAGACGTCAATGCCCCTCTGACGCAGCACTTTCCAGGAAATCGCCACCTCCGTCGGATCACAATCGTGCGCCGGTAGTGGCATCAATACGGTTTTAGGTGCATTTGTCATTTTTCAAGTTCTCTTTCAGGCTTTATTGTGTCTCAGCCTGGCGTCAGGCCGGAGCCACTTCCCATTTAAACTGTTTTTCAATTTTCTGTGCATGGGGACTGTCCGATTCCAGGCGCACGGTAATCAGTTGTGGCTGAAAATCCTGCGGCAATTCCCATTCACCGATCAAACTCTGAAAATACTGCATCCGAAAACTGTCATCGCCGATATGCAAATTCTTTCTGGTTTTATGCCCGCCTTCCATACCCTCAACGGCGACTGAAATCTTCCCGGAGACCGTGCGCCCCTCTGATTGCACCCAGGTCACTAACAGTCGGTAGGCATAGTGCGTCGGTTTCGGGGTGGCGTGCAGTACAAACTGCTCAATACTCAGTCCACTCAGGGGCTGTGCCGGATTCAATATGCGCTTGTACAGCGCAATCTGCTGTTCCAGTCCTCCCATACTGTCCAGCAAATCCTTGTTCTGCTGCTGCAAGCGGACCGTAGCTGCCAATACCATGTCCCGATCGTGCTGCACGGTCATCCATTGATGCAACACCTGCGAATACTGCTGCGCATAAAGACGAACGGTTTGTCTGAGTGCAATCACTTCCTCTGGAGTGGCACCAAAACGCACCTGTCCATAATGCATACCGGCAAAAAAACCCAGAGCAAATCCCAGAAGCAGTAGCGCCACTGCTGTCTTTTTCATGCAGTTCCGCTCAAGGCAGCACAGGAATATGCCCCAGTCCGCTGTCCTGAGGCAGACCTAACATCAGGTTCATATTTTGTACCGCCTGCCCGGCGGCACCCTTCACCAGATTGTCTATCACCGATAGGACGACCAAGGTGTCTCCTCCTTGTGGTTGATGGTACGCCAATCGGCACCAGTTACTGGCCCGCACACTCCGGGTTTCAGGAAGTGCTCCGGCAGGCATGACATCAACAAAGGGATGCGCCCTGTAATATTGCTCAACGAGTGCCTGTAGATCCTGCATTTCCATGCCTGATTTTCCCGACGTGTGCAGTCGTGCATAGACGGTTGCATGAATTCCACGGATCATTGGCAACAGATGTGGCACAAACGTCAGTCGTAATGGCTGACCGGCATAAAGACTGAGTTGCTGTTCCATTTCCGGAAGATGGCGATGTCCCTGTACCCCATAGGCTTTAAACGAGTCACCGGCCTCGGTCAGCAACGAGCTTAAATGCGCCTGGCGGCCTGCGCCTGATACGCCGGATTTACAGTCAGCAATAATGCCGTTGGTGTCAATAAGGCCATGCTGCAGCAATGGCAACAGCCCCAGTTGCACGGCGGTTGGGTAACAGCCGGGATTAGCGATCAAGCTGGCTCGGGCAATAGCGGCAGCATTGATTTCTGGCAAGCCGTAAACCGCCTGTTGCAGCAGCTGAGGACAGGCATGCGGCATGCCGTACCATTTTTCCCACACCGCAGCGTCTTGCAGACGAAAATCCGCACTCAAGTCCACCACTTTAACGCCCGCCTCCAGCAAGGCGGGAACCATCTGCATCGCCACCCCGTTGGGCGTTGCAAAGAAAACCAGATCACAGTGCCGGAGATTATCCACAACCGGTTCAGCAAACTGCAATTCCACTTGCCGCCGCAGGCTGGGGAAGAGTTGGCTCACCGCCATCCCCTTCTCCGCCCTTGAGGTAATTGAGGTCAATACCACCTGTGGGTGTGTCGCCAGAATCCGCAACAGTTCAACCCCGGTATAGCCTGTTCCGCCAACAATACCAATTTTAAACATTTCACCCGATCCTCCGCACCACTCCCGCCCCATTATCGGCGATTTGCGGTGCATTGGACAGATTATTTATACCTTATTCGGCAAAACTCTGGCCCGATTCCGCCATTTCCAGCAATAATTGCGGTGGTGCAAAACGTTCTCCATAACGCTCTGCCAGCGCCTTGGCTCTGGCCACAAACGCCGCCACACCCACATACTGCACAAACTGCAAGACTCCGCCCGTCCACGGGGCCATGCCAATACCGAAAATCGAACCAATATTGGCATCAGCGACTGAACGTAGTACCCCTTCTTCGTAACAGCGTATCGCTTCAATACTTTGCCGGTACAACAGACGGTCTTGCAACTCCTGAAATTGTGGCAGCGACGGCTGCGCCAGTTCTGCGCTGGCAAAGTGCTCCTTAAGCCCCGGCCACAGCATTTTCTTCCCAGACTCTGGGTACTCATAAAATCCGGCTTTTTCCTTTTTCCCCGGACGCTCGAATTCGTCGCACATCCGGTCAATGACGGCTTCTGCCGGATGTGCGACCCAGACCTGATGTTCAGCCTGCATGTCTTTCTGTGTTTGACGCCGGACTTTACGCGTCAGTTCCAAACTGACTTCATCCATGACCGCCAGTGGCCCGACCGGCATCCCCGCCTGAGCCGCTGCCTGTTCAATACTTGCCGCCGGGTAGCCTTCCGCCAGCATGGCAACCCCTTCATAGCAATAGGTACCAAAGACTCTGGAGGTAAAAAAGCCGCGGCGGTCATTGACCACAATGGGAGTTTTCCTGATCTTAATTACAAAATCAAAAGCGCAGGCCAAGGTGGCCGGACTGGTTTTTGCACCACAGATGATCTCTACTAGCGGCATTTTGTCCACGGGCGAGAAAAAATGCAGACCAATAAAACGTTGCGGATCCACAAAGGCGTCGGCCAGGGTACCAATGGGAATCGTTGAGGTATTGGAGGCCATTACCGCTTGGGGTGGCAACACCTTGGCCAGCCGTTGAGTAACATCCGCCTTGATCTGCCGGTCTTCAAACACCGCTTCTATAACCAGATCGCAGTCTGCCATCAGGGCATAATCAGTGGTCGCCACCATACGTTCCATGATTTCCTGTGCCTGTTCAGAACGAAGTTTCCCCTGACTAACCCGTTTGGCAAGCAAAGTTTGCGTATAGGCCCGACCCCGTTCCGCTGCACTCAGTTCGGTATCCAGCAGAACGACTTCTATGCCTGACTGCGCCGCTACACAGGCTATTCCCTGCCCCATCATCCCTGCGCCCAGGACACCTATTTTACGACAAGGCAGTGACGGATACTCTTGACGTGACGGCCTTGATCCGCCGGCATTGATTTTCTGGAGATCGAAAAAAAACGCCTTGATCATATTTTTACTGATCGGCCCGGTGACCAGTTGCACAAAATACCGTCCTTCTATCTTGAAAGCATTATCCACATCCACCTGCGCCCCTTCTACCGCAGCCGCCATAATGGCCGCCGGAGCCGGATAATGCGCCTGTGCGCCTTTCAACTGTTTACGCAAATTGGCAGGAAACGCCGGCAGATTCATGGCCAGTGCGGGGGTCGAAGGCGTTCCTCCGGGGATTTTATAGCCTGGTACATCCCAGGGCTGGCGAGATTGTGGATGCGCAAGAATCCACTGACGTGCCACCAGCCGCAGTTGTTCCTGATCCTGCACCAGTTCATCAATCAACCCCAACGCTTTGGCTTTGGCCGCTTTCATCCGTGGGCCCTGTAACAATACCGACATCAATGCCTGTTGAATCCCCAGCAGACGCACCACCCGCACCACACCACCGCCGCCTGGCAACAACCCTAAGGTCACTTCAGGTAAACCGTATTCGGCTTTTGCCTCATCAACGGCAATTCGGTAATGACAAGCCAAGGCAATCTCAAACCCGCCACCCAAGGCAGTTCCATTCAGTGCCGCCACTACAGGAACACCGAGCGTTTCAATGAAACGCAACTGTTTTTTCAGTGTTTCTACTTCCTGAGCCAGTATGGCGGCCTTTTCAGGCCCGGTATTGATCAGCAACTCCAGATCGCCGCCGGCAAAAAAAGTTTTTTTCGCCGAGGTGATAATAATTCCCTTGACGCTCGATTTTTCACGTTGCAGGCGTTGCACCACTTCCGCCATGGCAGCTTGATACAACGCATTCATGGTGTTGACAGACTGTGTGGGGTCATCAAGAATCAGGGTAACAATCTGCTCTGCATCCTGTTCCCAGCGAATAGCACTTTGGTTTTCCATGATTTATTCCTCGCTCAGATGCCTTACAGCCGTTCAATGATTGTGGCAATACCCATGCCACCACCGACACATAAAGTGCATAATGCCCGGCGCCATTGCCGTCGTTCCAGTTCATCCAGCGCCGTCTGGACAATCATGCATCCCGTGGCTCCCAGAGGATGGCCCAGCGCAATTGCACCTCCGTTTACATTCACCCGTTCCGCATCCAGGTGCATCACCCTCACAAAATGCATCGCTACTGCGGCAAACGCCTCATTGATTTCCCACAGATCAATGTCTTCAACCCGTAATCCAGCCTTGGCCAGGGCTTTGCGTGCCGCCGGTTCAGGCCCCGTCAGCATAATGGTCGGATCGGCACCTGATAAGGCCGTCGCAACAATCCGGGCTCGGGGTGTCCAGCCAAACTGACGGCCAGCGGCCTCACTACCGATTAACATTAGTGCCGCCCCATCGACTATCCCCGAAGAATTCCCTGCGGTGTGGACATGTTCAATACGCTCCACCCAGTGATATTTCTGCAAGGCCACCGCATCAAAGCCCCCCATCTCCCCCATCATGGTGAAGGAGGGGGACAATTGCCCCAACCCTTCCAGCGTCGAATCCGCTTTGATAAAGCCATCCTGCTGCAACACCACCAGTCCATTAATATCCTTGACCGGCACCACGGATCGCGAAAAGTACCCCTGCTGACGCGCCAGCGCCGCCCGTTGCTGGGAACGCAGCGCCCACTCATCGACATCCGTACGACTGAATCCATCCATCGTCGCAATGAGATCCGCCCCAATCCCTTGGGGGACAAAACCGGTTTTCAGATTCGTTGCCGGGTCCATGGCCCACGCCCCTCCATCCGACGCCATCGGTACCCGCGACATCGACTCCACGCCACCGACCACCACGAGTTCTTCAAATCCAGAACGGATTTTCATGGCACCCAGATTAACCGCTTCCAGCCCCGAGGCACAAAAACGGTTCAACTGCATCCCGGCCGTCGTTTCAGACCAGCCGGCTGCCAGTGCCGCTGTTTTAGCAATGTCCGCCCCCTGATCCCCCACCGGGGTGACACAGCCGAGCACCACATCATCCACATGCTGCCGCACCGCCTCTCCCATGCGCTCTTCCAATGCCTGCATCAAGCCGGTCACCAGATCTACTGGCTTGACTGTATGTAATAATCCGTCTTTTTTTCCCTTGTCACGCGGCGTGCGCAGTCCCTCGTAAATCAGTGCTTCCGTGGTCATAACGAACCTCTTGCTGAAAAATATCCATCAAGAGTCTAGGAGCAAACCCCCAGGTTGCACAGCACCGAACTGCCCATTTTTCCCGGCATCCGGGCCAATCACTCTGCAAAAATCACAGACTGAAATAACGCATAGAGAAAAGGTGGTAACATAGAGCGCAGAGACCGGATACAGCCTTAAGTGCTGCATCCGGTTATCCGTTGGCACTCAACCGGCCGTGGAAAAAATTGATGAATCTGCTGGGGAATATCCTCTGGTTTCTACTGGGTGGCTTCTTTATGGGCCTGGCCTGGTGGTTTACCGCACTATTGGCCGCCATCACCATTGTCGGCATTCCTTGGGCAATTGCTGCCTTTCGTATCGGTCTGTTCAGTTTCTGGCCATTCGGTCGGCAAATTGTCGAGCGTTCTTCTGGCCCGGTCGGTGCGGCTGGGGCTGCTTTGGGAAACCTGATCTGGGGGTTGCTGGCCGGTTGGTGGCTGGCCTTGGGGCACTTGATTGCCGCAGTGCTGTGCGCCATTACCCTGATTGGCATCCCCTTCGCATTTCAACACCTGAAATTAGCAATGCTGTCGTTTTTTCCTTTCGGCAAAGACATCGTGTTGCGAAACTGAATGGATTAACCCAGACAATGGCCTGCATGTTGCGGTTGCTGTTCAGGCAACCGCCCGGTACCCTCATCAGCGCTGCTGACGTCACCGGGACGGAGGTCAGCCGCTTCGTCTGTTCGGCACGTCCTTCGCCGGCACGTTCTTCGTTAGTCCCGGCCTGAACTACTCCTGAATTTTCCTTTCAAACCGGGATAGCATAATGGTCTTTAGTGATCCTGATAATCCTGGGGCCGCAGCAGTAACAGATTGACCGGCAAACGCCGTTCGATACGTTCTGCGGAATTACCAGCAAACCAGGCCGCCAGCGCATGCCGTCCCACCGTACCCATCACCACCCAGTTGGCATGACAATCGTCTATTGTCTGTGCCAGCACAGATTCCACCATGCCGGTGCGGCTGGCCAGTACATCGGCGGGCAGTTGATGTTTTTCCAGCAATTTCAATAATTGCGCCCGTAGCGACTGCGCCATTTCTTCACCGACATAGGCCGCCACATACGCTTCCCCCATCAGCGGTGCCATATCCAGAGGATTGGGCAACGCACTGGCCACTGTCAACGTGGCCGACCAGAGTTCTCTCCACTGCGTGGCATAATTAAGTACCGTATCGTTCAATACCTGATGCGCCGCATCTTCTGGAACCGCTGAAACCGCCGCCAATATAGCGACTGGGGGGCTGGCATCCCGAACAATACATACCGGAGCCGGCAGTTGCCGCAGCAATTTTTTCCAGGCAGAAGCCGTTGGCGCACTGTCCCGGTGGATAAACATCAGATCTGGTGCAAGGCGCTCAACTTCATGGCGCACCGCCTCGACCCAGTGTGCTGAGGCCACTGCATGCCGTCCGATCGCCTGAGATTCTCTCGACAGAAAATCTTCCAGCCAGCGCTCTGCCTGCAACTGCAGGGTATGCTCCACGGTCGCCAGCAATCCCGGGCCCAACTCCAAGCCTTCAGGTCCAGAAAAATCAGCCGGTAAAAACACCGATAATTTTGCACCGGTTTTTTTTGACCAAACCAGCGCCGCCTGAAATGCGACTGAATCCACATGACGCCGATCCAGAACCGCAAGAATATGTTGCATGATTGCACCTCATGGTGTAAAAACAAGTATTGTCTATCCATTTTCGTGATTCTTTATGCTAAAAGGATTGATTCATGTCAAAGTATTTTTACTCATGCTTCCCCTAGAATGTTTGACGTCATCAACTTATCTTTCTGAAGTCTCCTTGCGACCATGAATACATCCAATTTGCCTGAATGGCTCTCTGGTGAGGCAACCACGGCACCACGTTATACGTCGTATCCGCCTGCCCCACATTTTTCCGGGAGCTTTAGTGAACTGGATTACCGGCAGGCCGCTGAGCGCAGTAATCTGCGTGGTGCCCCCCTGTCATTGTATGTCCATATTCCCTTTTGTCACTCCCTTTGCTATTACTGTGCCTGCAACAAGATCGTTACCAAGGATCGCCAGGCAGCGCGTACCTATCTTGACTATCTGTTGAAAGAACTGCAACTGGTAGCGCCGCTGTTTGATCGGGGACGGCCAGTAACGCAACTGCATCTGGGAGGTGGCACTCCCACTTACCTCAGCGATGCCGAGATGACGGAACTGATGTTTTATCTGGCGCGACATTTTAATTTTGGCAAAACCGAAGAGGTTGAGTTTTCCATTGAAATCGACCCCAGAACCGTAGATGAGACGGGGATTGCCCTGTTGCGTGGTTTAGGGTTCAATCGCATCAGTCTGGGTGTGCAGGATTTTGATCTGGAAGTTCAGAAAGCGGTTCACCGGGTACAAACTGTAGAAAAAACCGCCAGTGTTGTGCAGGCCGCCCGGCGCTATGGATTCAGTTCCGTGAGCATGGACTTGATTTATGGCCTGCCACTGCAAACCGCTGAACGTTTTAACCGGACTTTGGATCTGGTGCTATCGATGGCACCTGACCGTTTGTCGTTATTTCACTACGCCCATTTACCGGATCGCTTTTTTCCACAGAACCGCATTCGTCGTGAAGACCTGCCATCGCCTGAAGAAAAACAACGATTGCTCAGCCAGACCTTGCATCGCCTGGCTGCAGCAGGTTATGTGGAAATTGGTATGGATCATTTTGCCCGGGTGGATGACGGACTGCACCATGCCCAGAAATCCGGTCAGTTACGCCGCAATTTTCAGGGCTATTCCACGCAAAAATCAACGGATCTGGTAGGGTTCGGCGTATCGAGCATTGGTCAGATCAGTAATACCTATGCACAGAACCTTAAAGTATTAACCCAGTATTACGCCGCCCTGGATGCCGGACGATTACCGCTGGAACGAGGCTTGGTGCTCACCCCTGATGATCTGTTGCGCCGTGATGTCATCATGGATCTCCTCTGCCATCTGCATCTGGACATTCAACAGACAGAGCAGCAGCATGGAATCCGTTTCACGGAGTATTTTTCCGCCGAACTGGCTGAACTGCAACAGTTACCGGACACCTGGATTCAGGTGACACCGCGCAGGCTGCAAGTGCTTGGTGAGGGCAAGAACTATATCCGTTTTATCTGTCGTTTGTTTGACCGCTACTGGAAAGATCATCCTCAACACAATCATCGCTACTCTCAGGTGATTTGAGCACTGGGAAACCTGTCCATTCTTAACAAAATGGTTTAACATTGTACGGGATCATTTAAATTGATCTCCTACTATGCAGGATCGGATACTGGCTATGACTGATGCAGCTGCGAATGCTATACACTTTCGTCATCAAAACATCAACCAATGTGCAGAATGTTCACTGAACCCAATCTGCTTGCCTGTGGCAATTTCTCCAGAAGATCTTTATCAACTGGATTCTATTATTCAGCGATCCCGGCCGTTACATCGCGGAGATCATCTGTTCTGGGAAGAATCTGCCTTTGAAGCGATCTATGCGATCAAGGCCGGTTCACTTAAAGCCTATACCACTACAGATGCGGGAGAAGAGCAGGTCACCGGTTTTTATCTTGCAGGCGAGGTCGTTGGAATGGATGGCATCCATACCGAAACCCATGTCAGTTCAGCGGTCGCCCTTGAAACCACTTCTATTTGCGAAATTCCCTTTGATCGGCTTCAGGAAGCCACTCAGGTGATTCCAGGGCTGCAAAATCATTTTTTTAAATTAATGAGCCGGGAAATCCAGGCGGATCAGCAACTCATGCTCCTGCTGGGAAAGAAAAGCGCCGATGCCCGGGTGGCCTCGCTGTTATTAAGTCTGGGCGACCGTTACAAGAGAAGACGGCTTTCCGAGCAGCGTTTCCGTCTGCCCATGTCCCGTTCGGATATTGGTAACTATCTGGGACTGGCGGTTGAAACCGTGAGTCGTATCTTTACCCGCATGCAACAACAGAATATTCTGAGCGTTGAAGGCAAAGAAGTCTGTATAATCGAACGAGAACAACTGTGTCGTATTTCAGCCGGCTCGGAAGACACCAGCTGCAAAACCAGCCGTACCGGTTCCTGAACGAAATTTCCCGTGCTATTCCTGAATGTTAAGCATTTCACAGGCAAGCTGAATACGTCTCTGTACACTTGATGAAGTTTACATTAATCCAACCCAGGCTAAAGCACCGGATAACCGCTTCGGGTTTATAATTGCCCACCCACTTGTTCCGAGTTTTTTTGTGACTACCAGTACCGTCTCTCCTGCAGAAACAAGCTACCGCACCGACATTGATGTGCTGCGTGCCTTTGCGGTACTGTCCGTGGTGCTCTACCATATCGACACCTCGCTGCTCCCTGGCGGTTTTGTGGGGGTAGATGTATTTTTTGTGATCTCAGGCTATCTCATCACCGGACAACTGACTCACCGGATGCAACGTGCCCGGGAGTTTTCCTTTACAGATTTTTATGTCCGACGCTTCAAACGACTGTACCCGGCACTGACGCTAGTGCTGGCCGTGAGTGTACTCCTCAGCGCCTGGATCATGATTCCGTCTGTGCAAAATCAGTTGGGACGGGAGGTGCGGGCGGTAGCCACTCTTTCTATCAACTACTACTTCCTTGGGCAGAAAAGCGATTATTTTGGCATCACAGCCGATAACAAGCCGCTGCTTCATCTCTGGACTCTATCCGTAGAAGAGCAGTTTTATCTCCTCTGGCCTGTGTTGCTGTGGTTGCTTTATCGTCTGGCTGAAAAGCAGAAAAAAGCATTTGTCCCCCTGGTGCGCCTGATGCTGATTCTTGTGCTGTCCGTGTCGTGCCTCTGGTGCATATTCATCAGCTTTCATAATAACCCGCAGGCATTTTATGGTCTGCCTTCCAGAGCCTGGGAATTTGCCGCCGGTGGATTGTTGACATTGTGGCCTTTGCCAACACATTCCCAACGCTCACGTGGAAGCCTGCTGCAACTGATGGGCTGCGGTATATTGCTCTATAGTATATTCTGTATTGATTCTCATGCGGTATTTCCAGGATTCGTGGTGCTGTGGCCAGTAATTGGAGCAATGCTATACATCGCCGGTGGCCGACTGGGATTGCTTCCGTTGTGGCAGCGGCTCTTATGCAGGCCTGCACTCCTGCATACCGGAAAAATTTCATACGGCTTCTACTTATGGCACTGGGTATTGCTGGCATTTTGCCGTTACTGGTACCTTGGGCGGGATCTGCAACGCGATTTGCTGATGGGTGGCCTCGTAGCCTATGTGTTTGCTCATCTGAGTTACCGTTATGTGGAACTACCGCTACGCCATGGCACAACCTTCTGGCCTGTGCTTAACCAACTGCAGTTCCGCCATGGCATGTATACCCTTTTTTTAATGTATCTTATCGGAAATATTCAGATATTTTATCCTGTAATGCTGACCTCCACGCAAGCATCCATCGCTCGTCTGGAAAACGATCCTGTACATTTGCCGCCTGGCTGTACAATGCCGCCCGCAGGAATCCCGCTGGACCCCATCGGCACCTGTAGCCTGGGGAACCCTGAACGTCCGCTGCGCCTCGTGGTATGGGGGGATTCACATGCCGGACGCCTGTTACCGCTGCTGCAACGCTATACCGCAGAACATCCTGTGCGTATTCTGACCCGCATCTACAACGGCTGCCCCCCCCTCATGCAGGTAGTCCCCTCCGGACAACAGCAATACCGCACCTATTGCCAGAATTTTGCCACTGCGGTGGCAGCACAGATGGGCGCACTTAAATCTCTGGGGGTGACCGGTATCATTCTACAGGCACGCTGGCTGTGGTACCTGAGCGATACTGAACCGGAGGCACTTGATCTGCTCACCACTGAAGAATATCAGCAATCACTGAAATCCGGGCAGCTTATTGTCAGCACAGCGCATTCCACAGAGTTATTGCACCGGGTACTTGACAAGGAACTGAAGCTTTTTCAAGCAGAGGGCATGAAAGTCGCCTTGGTCTTGCCCGAACCGGAACTGGACACTCCGGCACCCGAATGTCTGATCCGGTTCAATACGATGCGTTGTAACCGACCATTGCACGATGTACTGCAACAACGCCAAGCACTGGTTGCTTGGCTGAATGAAGAAGCGACACATTATAAGAATCTACAGTTGATTGACACCACCCCTTTTTTTTGCGATCTGCGCTGGTGTTTTGCAGAGCAGAACGGAATCGTCAATTTTATGGATTCACACCACATTACCAGTGCTCGCGCCCTGTCCATGTACCCGTTCTTTACTTCTGTGCTCAACTGGCTGGCTCAACCACGGGGTGAGCCTGACCGACCAGGCACTCTGGCCGTTTCACCCACGGCAGACCGGGGTATATCGCATTGACAACTCCACCCTGAAGGACGGGGTTGTCCACACACCGGATAAATTCTGGGAACTTAAGCGCACCCTCAGTGTTTTTGATACCACCTTTTGATCATGACTCCATTATTGGGCAATGATCCGCCAACCATGGTTCCCGGCTGTTCTCCACCAACGTAGACCGCCGTCCCCCCTACCATGACCAAGCTCATCGTCGTAATCCCCAGCCCCACATCATTGACTGAACGAGTCATCATGCCATTGATATTTAATTCCGACCGACCATCAAACGCACTGAATCCCCAAAAATTTGAATTACCGATCTGTGGAACACAGGCGTTATCGGTAATCAGCGTGGTGTTGTTGGGGATATAAGTCGTGGCGTTGACCACCCCATTGAAAATAGTAGGCACTGACAACGATTTTTCGCCGGTATTGTAGCTAAGATCGATGTAAAAAACGGCGGTTTGTGGATTACTGGAAAACAGGGTTGCAAAGGTGGTTGCCGAACTACCGGACGTTGAAGTCGTGCTGGTCGCCGCCGATGAATACGCATAATTGGTCACATTAACCACATTGCTGGCTGTTGACGAACCAACCCGCAGTGTCGTGGGTGGAGTATACGTTGCGCGGTTCAAACTACCAGCGCCATAGAGTGTATGGTCTTCAAACAGGTACAAACGATCCTGCGTACCCACTAGCCGCGGATGCGAATCATTGCCACTGCCAAAAGCCAGCCCGACATAGGTGGGATTGGCGTTAAACAGGTTATTACTGGGGCGTTGCATCATCGCCGCCGTAACACCCATATAAAAACGCCGTTGCAAGCTCAGGTTTCCCATACTGGCTGAGGGAGTGGCTCCAGAGAGCGATTCGCCATCCTGCATCAACAGCACCGCACCGAGCGCCAGTGAAGGGCAACTGTAATCACCAGAGCAATTATTGAATTTACCGGCATTGGTACCACTATTTGCCAAATCCAGCCGCCACACCTGTCCGCCAAGATCCGTATAATACACGGCATCGATGAAGCCATCATTATCCCGGTCCATTACCTGTACCGCCCCAGTAATGCTGTAGTTCATGCCCCTGACGGCCAGTGAAGGTGCCGCTTCCGCCGTTGTCGAACCGGCCGGGTTCCCCCCGGAGGCCCAGAACAGCAAGGCACCGGTTTTAGCATCCACAATATACAACTGATGACCATACAGATTCTGACCAAAAGTCTTCGCCGGGATCACCTGAGTCGTCCCTGTCCCATAGGGCTGGGTTTCATCCCTTGGATCATAACCACCCCCAAAAATCAGTACCTGACGGGGATTATCCACGGTTTGAGTGCTGGTGCTTCCATCCGAATTACGCACCGTAACCGTCGTACTCCCCCAGGCAATCGTGGCAAGGGTCGGTTTAGACCAGGTCTGCCCCATAAAGGCATACGCTGAGGTAGACGCCGGGGCATTCTGGGTCACTGGATTGGCGACGTATATCGTATGGTTACCATCTGCCGCATCTGTCGTTTGCGTATAACCACCTGCCAGCGGCCCCTGAAGCATCCACATCACCTTCATGGGTGGAGTGGGTTGACTGGGCAAGGCCGGCCAGCCAGCGGGAGGTACCCGGAAAAAATAATCCAGGTTGGTGAGATCCAGTGCATAGAAACTACTGCCTCCCATGCGCATCCCGCCATAAGCATACACCCAGTCATTGGTCGCACTGGCCGTCAACGGCGAACCCGTGTAGTTGGAGGGATCAATATAGTTGTCCGCATTCCCATCATGCCGCCACACCGTCCACGTGGAATCGAGTCCAAAGGTGCGGCTGGAGGTTGTGGTCGGTGCCGACGTCCCCTGTTGCGAGCCGTAACTCAAGTTCTGTAGTGGCAGTTCTTCCTGTGGCACCCATACCAGGGCTTCTTTCCCGGTGTACGCATCAATGGCATGCAAATCACCCGCATTGGTAGAAACCAGCAAATAATTGTACTGCTTGCTGGGATCTTCCGCCGCTAGCTGTTCAGCTGCCAGATTCGCCGAGGTGTTCGTGGATCCTCCATAGGTTCCGCCGCCACTCCATCCATGATAGCCATAGTTGATCAGCACCGCCTCCGAATGAAAGGGATCCCCCATCCAGTTGTTCCCGACAAAGACGGGCGGCGTGGTGTTCAGTGTGGATTTCGCCAGATCAAGGCCTTCCATCCAGTACATCAGGTTACTGACCGAATCCGCCGTCGCATTGCTGGATAAGCCAAACAGCGTCTGCGCCGTCGTCAATGATTCGGCGCCGGCAACAATGGCCGAGCGGTAGGCTTCCAGCGGGATGACATGCCCTAAATCCTTGCCGGTATAATAGTTGTCCCGACTGATGTACACCGGCCGCCCGATCGTGCTTTTGGTTCCCGGCCCGATAGGCATGACCTGCAACTCCCCGCCCAGTTGTACCACCGAGCCATCCAGGGTGTCATGCAGGCAACTGGTGAGTGCCGTGCCACTCACCCCCCAGCAGCTTTTGGCGGTTGAATAGAAAAACTGCGTAGCCGGATTCAGTGCTTCTGCACCCGTGGCATCCGCCACAATCAGACTGGCCGCTGAATTGCTGCCATCACTGCTGTGCAACCAGTAGCGTTTGAGATTCCCCTGCCAGATTGACGTCGCTGACGGCTGAAACTCCGAAAAATACAATTGATCCAGAAAATTGAAACGGTTCATCTGGTTCACTGCCACCCCGGGAGCCGCCACCGTACTGGCCTGATAGGTCACCTGCCGGGTAATCGACGCCAGCGCCGAGGCCAGTTGCTGATAATTGGTGACGGTAAAGAATTGTCCCCCACCCGCATCCGCAATCTGTGACATATAAAAAGAATCATACAGATCGTTGTAGCCGTTGGTATCCCCCGCAGAACCTGCAATTGACTCCGGGCCAATAAAAACAACATGCGTATGGATGTTAACACCCAGGCCATTGTTGTAGGCAATGGTTTCCGGAGCGACATTGTATGCATTGCAACTTGGTAATCTATCAGTACCCCTATTGGAACAAACACACTGCTGATCGGCAGTCATTCCCGAGCAAATCGGCGCAATCAATGTCGCATCCGTAGCGACTGAAGTGGGTACCGGTATGGGTTGTTTGCCATTGTTCAGGTAATAGGCTTCGGCCACGGCACAACTGTAATCAATCTGGTCGCCACCATCAGGCCCATGAGTACTTATAATAAAAGGGTACCTATCCCACGCATTGCTGGCCTGACAATGGTTTCCTGGGTACACCTGACTGCCAATAATTGGCAATACCTGGCTCATGCCGTTGGCGACGTTGGCCCCCCCGTCAGTGATGACAATGATGTGCCAAGAAGGTGCTGTACAACTCCCGCCGACATTGGCATAGTCGTCCGGGGGATAATAAGTACCCGAACTATCCATAAATGACGATGCCCCTGGTGCTAGCGGATCCCAGCCCGCTGGGGTGGGGAAAATATTGAAAGTAGTCGAAGTACCGTCATTATTAAACACCGTATCCCCCAACGCACCATTCAAGGACAACGGTGTCTCATCATAAGAAGTACCCCCCGATAAATTATTCTGGGCGGACTGGCCTTTCAGATAGGTCAATACTTCCCCATAAGCCGCCAGCAATGGCGTTCCGCCGCCTGGTGCCAGATTGGAAATAGCGCCACTGTTGGGATCGGCATCCTGATACAGCCAGTTGGTGGGGGGATTGGAGCTGTAATAGGGCGAGTTAGTGTCCGTACCCTGTTGCGGGGCCAGCACCCAGTTCAGCAGATAATCTTTCCAAGTCGTCCCATAACTGCTCTGCCCTGCGGCCAATGGGGCACCCGAACTCGTCGACGGATTGGCCAGCGCTGCATTGAGCGGCCGCAATGGAGCCAGCATACTGCCGCCCCCGGCATTGTACTGGCTGTCTTTACCGTAGGTAAACAACCCGACACTGGTATTGGGATCCATCTGGTTGAGAAACCAGGTCACCACTTTACGCATCTGGAAGGTTCGGGTGCTGGTATCATCGGTACAGTTGGGATCGGGATTATTGGTCCCTGGTATATTTTGAGGGGGTGTATTGTTCTGATCAATACACCACCCAAACGATCCAGAGTTATCAATCAACAGAATCACATGCACCCCCTGGCCGCCCAACACCTGGCTGGTGGTCTGCAGTGTATAGATTTCTGAATCATCCGCCATGGCCACTAGCGAACTGCCCAGCAGCCAGCCTCCGATCAGCAGGCCCATGAGCTGGCTGACTGTCTGCAGAAATGCTCTCATGATTACGCCCTCGCTCAATTCGTTGTGCCAAACACTGGCCTGGAGATCACCACCACGGTATCACTGTAATTCTGTGTCGAGACCTGTGGCATCGTTACCCCATTCTGCGTCGTCATGGCCACACAGGTATTGCCAGGATCCGGCATACAGCCGATCGACTCCACCTGAAACATCGCCTCCTGAATATTGACGGATGAATTAGGCAAGTTCTGCGAACCAATATAGGTCACCTCACTCACCGTCTGTAACTGGCTGGCCGCATCCAGACGGTCCGTACTGGCACAGTTCGCCGACGACGACTGGCTGGCCACAGTTCCATTCTGGGTGACACAGCTCAGGACTATACAGCCGGGGTAACTCGTGCTGGTATTCACGCAAGGGGTATTGCCGGCCACCTGAAATGCCGTATCAAAGGTGGTCGTGGGGGCGGTCGGTTGAGCGGCCGTTGATTTCCAGCCAGCCACGAGTTGCGCCTGCGCATAGGCTATGCGGGAACCGGCCTCCGCCGCCTGAAACGTCAAATCCCGGATTCGGGTTCCCGTGGATACTTTGCTGTTATTGACGCCTGTACGCATGGCAGCAATCCCCAGTATCGCGATGATCACCATCAGCATCAGCACCACAATCAGTACCACCCCCCGTTGATTCTTGAAGGAGGCCAGCGGCGAAACGACGGGATCCGTCTGTATCGGTCTCAGTAGATTGGTAGGCATCGTCGCATTCACCAGTTTTGTGTCGCTGGATTCAGATTATTACGCAAAAGTGTCGTTCCCACAAAGAGGCGGCGTAACCTCCCATCTGCCAGATTGACCGTTGAGCCGCAACCGGTCGATGGTACACTGCAATTCAGCACCTGCAACGCTTGTGTGGCCGTTGCCATGGAAGGGTTCGTGGACGTCGTAGCTTTGCTGGTCGGTTGTACCGTCTGTACGGTGGCCGACTGCACCAGCAGTCCGACGCGTGCTCCGACGACCGGCAACTGATACGGCAAAGTAGCATTCAAACTGTTGGGATCACTCACCCAGACCGAAGGAGCCAGCACGCCATCCACATTGTTATCCAGCCCATACAACACCCGCATCAGGTTCACCCCGCGCAATAATTCCTGTGCTTTGCTGCCTTGACCGTTGCCGATGCACCACAGGCTCATTACCGGATTACTGCTGGTGTAGATAACCGATTTATCAACGTAATAGACATTGATCACCAGGCTCAGTCCGTTACTGACGGTAGTGGCAAATCCATTGCAATCCGTCGGCGTCGCCAGCGTGGCATCCAGATAATACGTAATGGCCAGCGCATTGCTGCCCGTTACGGTGTCCGCATCTGCCGGAGTCGGCAAGGTCGTAGGCCAGTTGCTATTGCCAGTTACTACCTCTGAAGGCAACCCGACCGTCTGTGAAGTAATCCCGGTACTGTTAGACGGCGTTTCTCCGGCACGCCGCAGGTCGGCAATCAGTAAACTGATCATATTACGCCCCTGATCCTGCGTCTGTGCCGCTGCCCCCTGGGTGCCCGTACTTTGCTGACTGCTCAGGTACAGCTGCAGGGCAGCACCGGACACCATCAGTCCCAAGAACATGGCGATCACCAGTTCTATCAGGGTATACCCCTCCGGCTGTGGTCTGGATGCTTTCATTGATAGGTAGACTCCATCAACACACAGGTGGCCGCTGCATTGTAGGTCAGCCCGGGAGCCTGAGTCGCCGACGAGGTGTTTTGGGCACTGACACAGTCGTTTGCCCCAGTACCTACCGTGGGCGTCGTACTCCCCCAACTGACGAGTACCTGAACGTGGTTGTTATTGCTGGCCGGAATCCGTACGGCGACCAACCCATTCGGTAAAAATTCATTGGCCTCGTACTCCACCTGGGCCAGATCATAGGCCGCCATGGCGGCACCGGTGGTGCAGTTATTGACCTCACAGGCGTTGCTGTAAGTGGCCGGTGCGCTATTGTAATAAGGGGCATTGGCGACGGTGTAAGCCGTCGTGGCTACTCCCGGATAATTGATATTGATTCGTTCAATCAGATCACTGGCCAGTGCCGTCGCCTGCGTGTAGGCAAAAGAACCCGTGGTCATCTTGGAGGCAGTCACCGTCATGGCGACATAACCAAGAGCGCCCACTCCGAGCAGTAGCAGGGAAATCAGCACTTCAATCATGGAAAAGCCAGCCTCTCGACCAGGATTTCCCAACATGGTTATATGACTGTTCATGGGCAGGCCGCCGTATAGGCCGGCAACGGCCCGGCCAGTGGAACAGGAACCTGGCTACCCAGTGTATTGAGCACTACCAGACCCAACCCCGGCACCGGAGTGCTTTGTCCCTTCAGCCCCAGATCACACGCCTGAATAATAACCGCTTGACCTGCCATAATGTTCCCGTTGCTATCCACCAGATTGCCATTATTATCAAAATTGATGCTCGTCAGGGTTGTCGTGGGTGCCGACGTACTCGCCAGTGAATTACTGTACACTTGCACCTGAATACCCGATGTGGTCGTTGTGGTATAACCCAGTGTCACCTGATCAGCGGGAGCCGTCGCTGCCACCTGCGAAGCCGCTGCAGAGGCCGTCGCCCCCACCCAGGTCATCCCTGAAGTCCCCAGGCTGCCACTGCCCGCAGCACCAATGTACGGCACGGTGATCACCCGCCAGCCATCGCTCCAGTTATACGTCGAGGAGGATGCCGCCGTCACCGCACTGCCCGATCCGGGCACTACGGAGGCGTACCAGCCCTCAGGCAACCCCAGCGCCAAGGTTCTTGCTTCGGTCAAGGTCGAAATCATGCTGGTCTGTACTCCGGAACGGCGATTGTCCGAGATTGCATGCAAAAACATCGGCACTGCATAGGCCAAAGTAATAGACACTACGGCAACCACCACCAACAACTCCGACAGAGTAAATCCGCACTGCAACACCCCTCGTGGCTGTTTAAGTTTCACTGCCGCTCTGTCTCCATCGAATCCATCCCACCCTTGCAATGCGCTACGCCTCTGTCAATTGCAAAACCACATGACGATCAGCAGTTCCCTTTTATTTTATCCGTGACAGCATAGCAGCCTTCACTATGCCACAGGTCAACGAGCCGACAAACACCATTTTTAAGCCAACGTGAGGCTAAACCCGGGTAGACTATTTCCCACGCCCAAGCGATCATCACCAGGAAGGGTCGGTACCAAAAGTACAACTGCTGAGCGACGATGACGACTGTTTGATACAATGTTGCCCCTGATTATTCAACGCAATGACTTCAAAAAACTGCCCATTGGTCTGCGCAGCCGTTGCCGTCGCTATGATCGTATAGGCCGTTGTTGTCGGGCTGCCAGACGCAAAAGCGATGGTGTATTTAGCGGCCGTCAGTGCCGTATTTGAAGGAGCCCATCCGGCAATGGTGCCTCCGGTGGTTGCGGTAGTCACTGTAGCATTGGCATAAGAAAGACTGCTGGTGTATAACTGTTCCATATGAGAGGCGGCATTAATCAGTTCCCCCTCGGCCTCGGAGCGGGCGGTTGACTGAATGTTTTTGGCATACATCGGGATGGCTACTGCCGCCAGAATGCCCACAATCAATACGGCGACCATCAGCTCGACCAGCGTAAATCCCTGCGACGTGTTGTTTGGCATGATTGTCTCAATTTGCCCCATAAATAATCACTTACTTGCGTCAAGTTTATCATGAATCACAAAATTCGTCTGATCTCCGGTGAATTCTCTGTCTCTACTCATGCTGTGGCAATTGACAAGCATACAAATTAGCCCAAAATAGGCGTTTGGCCTTTAGGGACTGCTGACGAACAATGAACGAAAAAACTACAGTGGATGTTGGTGTCATCATGGGATCGCAGTCAGACTGGGCGACCATGCAACACTGTACCACCACCTTGACTCAACTCGGCATCAGCTACCTCGCTGAAATTGTCTCTGCTCACCGGACTCCCGACCGTCTGGCCGACTATGCCCGCACGGCTCGCCAACGGGGGCTGAAGATTATTATCGCCGGTGCCGGCGGAGCCGCCCATTTACCCGGTATGTGTGCCGCCTGGACGTCGCTGCCGGTGTTTGGGGTGCCCATAGAATCTGCCGTACTCAAAGGACAGGACTCCTTATTATCCATTGTACAGATGCCTGCCGGAATTCCTGTGGGTACCCTGGCCATTGGCAAGGCCGGGGCTATCAATGCAGCACTGCTGGCGGCGGCTGTCCTGGCGCTTCAGAACAATAACATCGCTGTACTGCTGGATGCATTTCGTGCCCAACAAACCCGACAGGTGCTGGATCACCCAACTCCCGAGTTGCCATGAATCTCAACGACATCACTGTGCCCCCTGCGTCCCCTGACGCTTTACCTCCGACAGCAACGGTAGATCTGGGAATCTTTGGCGGTGGCCAACTGGGTCGAATGCTGGCCATGTCCGCCTTGCCTCTAGGGGTGCGCTGCAGTTTTTTTGATCCGGCAGGGGATCAGTGCCCGGCCGCTTCACTGGGCCCGGTGTTTGGTAGTGCAGCCTCCTTGCCCGCCTCGTCTACCGATCCATTACAGAAATTTGCGCAGTCTGCACCACTTTTTACCTATGAATTTGAAAACATTGATCCTGCACTGGTGCGATCAATTGCCCAACACAAACCCGTCATGCCCGGCCTGGCTTCTCTGGAATTATCCCGGCACCGTTGGGAGGAAAAGTCACTCTTTACCAGGTTAGGTATTCCAGGAGCGGCCTGGCGCCCCATCTCCAGCCTGAACGATCTGTCTCAGGCGGTCAGGGAGTTGGGACTGCCTGTCGTGCTAAAAACAGCGACTCAAGGGTATGATGGTAAAGGCCAGTGCGTCCTCAGAGCACCTGGCGATCTGGAAAACGTCTGGGAAAAAATGGCCGCTCAAACCCCACTCATTGCAGAACAATGGATTGCTTTTCAGCGGGAATTATCCTTGATTGCTGTACGTTCCCGCACGGGTGATACAGTGTTTTATCCACTGGTGGAAAACACCCATCACCACGGTATTCTGAGCCATACTCTGGCACCGGCTCCCCGGCTTACGGCAGCGCTGCAGCAACAGGCTGAAGATTATTGCCAGCGCATTTTGCAACATACCCAACATACCGGCGTACTCACTCTGGAACTGTTTGAACTCGATCAACAGTTGCTCGCCAACGAAATGGCACCTCGGGTACACAACAGCGGCCACTGGAGCATTGAAGGCGCTCACTGCTCCCAGTTTGAAAATCATATCCGGGCCTTGATGGGTTGGCCACTGGGTTCCACCGACTGTCAGCGACCCACCGCCATGATCAACCTGATTGGACGTTTACCCGACCTCCCAGCACTGCTGGCTATACCTGAACTGCATGTCCATCTTTACGGCAAAACCCCTCGCCCTGGTCGCAAACTGGGCCATCTGACGCTGCAGGCAGATTCTCTGGACACCTTGCAGGAACGTATGCAGGCGATTGGTGCCTTACTTCCAGAACCATTGGCACTGATTCCCGTTGAGACAAAAGAGACAATCCGAGGGTAACATGAGTGGCATGCAGAAGCACATTACCACTCAATTCACTCAATTCCAGCCAATATCCTTCGGTCTACGAAATGCCGACGCAATTTTGTCGCACTCTACCCTCGGGACGCCCATTTGTCCCTCAAAAAAACCCTCCACTCTCGCACCTGCCGGGCCATCCGATCCACAATGCTGAGGGCCTGGGCGGGGAGTAAACCAAATTGACCCGCATGACTCAAGGCATTATCCAGTGTAGCCCGCCGTCCCTGTTCGCCAACACCTAAATGCAAGTAACGCTCATGGCCCATTTGTGGCTTCGGCAGCACATCATATAACGGACTGAGCTTCCAGCCCCGAACATTATCTACCCATATAAACGCATGGTTTCGCAAATGGTCATCATCATTGCCCACCAGAATGTTAAACACCATTCGTGCAAACAATTGCTCCAATCCATTACAGGGTTCATAAACACGTTCATTTCCTGGTTGCGCACCAATCAATGGCAAACTCAATGGATCCAGCGGGATAGCTTTTGACCGTCCCAAATAAATTCTGCCATACCCAAACGTGGCCGCCCGAACCTGCGCACCTTCTTCCAGCACCGTCAATTTTCCAGCAGGCACCGCTATCGTTTCGTCCGACAGATAGATAAAAACGGTTACCTCCCAAGGCCTAAAATTCATAATCATTTTCAGTGTTCTTGCGTGATCCTGACGCACGCTTGCGGATGCTGAGTTCACGTTGCTGTTGACCTATGGGATCTGCGGCAGGATCAGAAACTTTATCGAGAAGATGGAGTAGATTACCGGTTTGCAATGCAAGCAACCATGCACCCATACGGACAGCCACATCGCCACGTTCAATACGATCTAAAGTGGGAGCACTAATACGCGCACATTCAGCAAAATCTACACGCCTGACACTCCCCATGGCTAAAGCCAGGGGGTTCTCTGTTTATCTTGGGGCATAGGATATTACTCCTACTCAGACCAGGCAGAGAACTTTTGACGCAAACTGCTCCAAGGACTCGACGTTCCTCCCTTTGGCGACCCATCGAGTGTCCCTTTTTGCAAAGGAGCGGCTCGACGACAACGGTGCCAAACGGGTTTGCAGTTTATCGGCTGACACGGGTTCGCGCCAA
>JAJXWR010000027.1 GCA_021781515.1 Pseudomonadota bacterium | reverse complement strand
GACCAAAAAGTAAAAGACTATTTTGTGCAAGTCATGCAAATGGACAGTTTCACACTACGCCTGGAAGCCACGTCTGAAGCGACTTAGAGCCAATTTTTATGAGAAAATGAACTCCGAAACTTGAGTTTTTTATTGGCTGTTTTTTTGATTACACCCGGCATTCATTGTCTGTGGCGGGAAGTACCTGACCACTCGACCTTAATACTAGTGCTGCATCCGATGGTAACAGAAAAAACAGAATATCAGCCAAAAAACTTACAGCGGGGCAACTCGCAGTACTTCTTCGATGGTGGTCAGGCCCTGCGCAATTTTCTGTGCTCCACTGATCCGCAAGGGCAGCATCCCTTCACGAATGGCCATTTCTCTGATTTCCTGCAGCGGCGCATCTGCGCTAACCAACGCACGGAGATTTTGTGAAAACTCCATCGTCTCGTAAATACCAACCCGTCCCATATAACCCGTGTCACGACATTCCAGACACCCACGGTGGCGCATGATTTTTGGTGGCTGTTTAAATTTCCAGGGTTCCGTGAGTTTTTTCCAGCCCACATCATCCGCTGCTGCCTCAATTTTACAATGTGGGCACAGTGTTCGCACCAGACGTTGTGCCATGACCCCCAGAACGGTGGCTGACACCAAAAAAGAAGGCACGCCTATATCCTGTAATCGGGTGATCGCCGAAGGTGCATCATTGGTATGCAACGTCGATAATACGAGATGCCCGGTCAATGCGGCCTGGATAGCCATATTGGCTGTTTCCTGATCACGAATTTCCCCCACCATAATAATATCCGGATCCTGACGCATCAATGCACGTATTCCATCCGCAAAGCCCAGATCAATGTTCTGTTGCACCTGCATCTGATTGAAACTGGATTCAACCATTTCGATGGGATCTTCAACGGTGCATACATTCACTTCATCGGTGGCTAATACCTTGAGTGTCGAATACAAGGTCGTCGTTTTCCCCGATCCTGTCGGGCCAGTCACCAAAATAATGCCGTTTGGGTGGTGAGTCATCCGCTCCCATTTCTTGAAATCATCGCCCACCAGACCTAATTCGCGAAAACTACGCAACAAAACATCCGGGTCAAAAATACGCATGACCAGTTTTTCACCAAAGGCCGTGGGCAATGTAGATAAACGCAACTCCGTTTCATCGCCGTTGGGACGCCGAGTTTTCAAACGACCATCCTGAGGTTTGCGTTTTTCAGCAATATTCATGCGTCCCAGACTTTTAATACGGGCGACAATCGCATTCAGTACGACTGCCGGAAATTCATAAATATTATGCAAGACTCCATCAATACGAAACCGCATTCGTCCCATCTCGCGCCGAGGTTCCAGATGAATGTCACTGGCCCGCTGATCAAAGGCATACTGAAACAGCCAGTCTACAATGCTGACAATATGCGAATCATTGGCATCGGGCACCCCCATCTGGCCCAGTTCCAGCAACTGCTCCAGCTGATTGGTGCGCACACCCTGATTATCGGCATTGGAAGCCCGTTCTATCGATCGGGTCAGGTTATAAAACTCCAGGGCATAGCGGCGGATATGCTCCGGATTAGCCATCACCCGACGAATCACACAATCTTTCAGGGTCATCTGCAAATCCGCCATCCAGTCCGTATGGAATGGTTGTGCCGTTGCAATCACCACTTCTTTTCGGCTGAGGGCAATAGCAAGAATTTCATGGATTTGCGCAAATTTATAGGACATTACGCCGGTGACCTGAGCCGCATTGATCTTTAATGGATCAATGATACCCGTCGCCAGTCCGGCTTTTCCAGCCAGCCATTGCGTCAGCCACATCAGATCCAGCAATTGGTCCGGGCGATTCGGGTGCCGAAAACTGAAGCGGGCAATAATTTGCAGAGGATGCTGTGTTTGTTGTTCTCTGGGCCGCAATGTTCCCAACACCATGGCAATATCCCGGTCTGTCAATAACTGCTCGCGCCCCAATGCCTCAAGACACCAGGCCAAGTCAATTCGCCAGGACACCTTTTTCTCTGAAACTGCAGGGCTATTCATCAGATTTATGCAAGAAATCCAGCCATTGCGGGAGGTGTAGCACCACTCCTCGCCAAAATGGATTTTTTCTCGCTGTCTCCTTTTATCAGTGCGCCTATTATTTTATAGTATCCGATTAATAGCACTAGTGCTATTGTGGGCTGCTTTCTCGCAGAGTCAAAGGACTGCAGCCATTTGCTCTTACGGTTTTTTGCGAAAAACCCGAATTTAAGGATTTAAGTGTAGCTGCCTTAGAGATTGTCGTTTTCACAGGAACGGGTACGCCTGGATGCTCAAACAGGAGGAGACAACCTACTTATATTATTACGGATCATAACGACTGTAGTCGCTCATTTCGCAATCACCCAGATCACGACCCCAGACAACGCTCAATCTCTAGCAGTACCTCTGCGTCGATGTATCTGAAATGCAATTAGAGAACTGGCAGTTTTTCTATCGAAATACCAAGAAAAACGACAGCCTCTACCGTATAGCCGGTGCAGGTAAAATGCTACCAAAACACATCGCATCGTCTACACTGGATGGATAATTTATCTCTTTGAGCCGATTTTCCTGCCATGCCTAAAGCAACCGTTAAAGATTTTCTGCAACTGGATCACGAACTCATTGATGAATTCATGGCCTGCTTCAGGGATGCCCGCGAAGAAATTCAACAATCGGTGATTTCATTGAATCAACAGGCGGATTCTGTGGCAATCAATACCCTGTTCCGCGCTGTACATTCTCTGAAAGGCAACTGCCGTATGGTCTATCTGGACCCTTACGTCGACAGTCTGCACAACCTGGAAGAAATCATTTCCGATCTGCGGGATATGCACTTGGAATATGAAGATTGTGTCGGCGATTTCATAGTCGCCGTGACGGAGTCGATACATGATCAACTGGCTTACGTGGTGCAGCACCAGGCACTGCCAGAAGGATTGCTGGAACAAGTCAATGACCAGGTCGATCAGGTGCGCCATGCCGCTGCCACGCACTTTACCGAGGCCTGCCGCTCTGGGGTAGTGCACCTGCGTAATCATCCTGATGCGGTACCAGAAACGGATAATATCCCGGTTTTTCCCGTACTGCCTGATGATATCAGCCTGATGATGCAACTATCACAACGTCTGGATGCCCTGAGTATCTACCGTCGTGGTCGGCTGGATCAGATCGCCGATCTGGCCAAGCTCCTGAATGAAGCGTTGAACTGCCCGCTGGAAGCTGCACAACTGACTGCCGCCGTGTATATGCACGATATTGGCATGGCCTTCGTACCCCACGGAATTTTTAATAAGGAAGGATTGTTGAGCCGGGAAGAGCAACGAATGATTCAAGCGCATGTGGAAATTGGCTATCAGTTGTTGCGCCGTATGGAGCACTGGGATGATGCTGCCATTATGGTACTGCACCACCACGAACGATGGGACGGTCAGGGGTATCCGCAACGCCTGCAAGGCGCTAATATCCATATTGGCGGCCGTCTTTTATCCTTGGTCGATACTTACTGCTCCATCACCAATGAACGCTCCGATCGTAATTTCAAACGTTCGCTCCTCAGCGCCATCACCGAAATCAATTCCAACCGTGGCGAACAGTTTGATCCGGAACTGGTGGATGTCTTTAATGAAGTCGTGAGAACTCACTTACTTAAACGTTGATTTAACCTTTAACGCTCATTATGGCGCTAAAATACGTTCATGCAGACTTTTACCCGAACGATTTTTGCTCTACCATATCCGTTCATTTTGTCCAACCCGCCGGCACTGCGCTGTAGATGCCAGTAATACACCGGCAATGTAGAGGAACCCGTCGTGCTAGAACAGTATCGTATTAACGCTGCCGAACGTGCTGCACAAGGCATACCCGCCAGGCCACTGGATGAACAGCAGGTCAAGGAACTGGTGGCGCTTCTGCAACACCCCGCTCAGGGTGAAGAAAAATTTCTGCTTGATCTTTTAGAAAACCGGGTACCCGCTGGCGTTGATCCGGCTGCCTATGTGAAAGCCGGATTTCTGGCGGCTGTTACCCGTGGCCAGGCGACGTCTCCGTTAATCAGTCGCATCCGGGCCGTAGAACTGTTGGGTACGATGTTAGGCGGTTACAATGTGGAACCCCTGATTCATCTGCTGGATGATGCCACGCTGGCTCCGCATGCAGTTGAAGCACTGAAAGGCACGCTGCTGATGTTTGATGCCTTTCACGATGTTGAAGCCAAGGCTCGTGCCGGCAATACCTACGCCTCTACCCTGATCCAGAGCTGGGCGAATGCCGAATGGTTTACCCGCCGCCCGGAAGTACCGCAAAAAATAACGCTGACGGTGTTCAAAGTCAGTGGCGAAACCAATACCGACGACCTGTCTCCTGCTCAGGATGCCTGGAGTCGGCCGGATATTCCGCTGCACGCACTGGCCATGCTGAAGAATGTCCGGGACGGCATTGAACCGGATGTTCCAGGCAGTGTCGGTCCGGTGCAACAACTGGAGGCACTCAAAGCCAAAGGCCATACGGTCGCCTATGTGGGCGATGTCGTCGGTACGGGTTCCAGCAGAAAATCAGCGACCAATTCTGTGCTTTGGTACACCGGCAATGATATTGCACATATTCCCAACAAACGCGAAGGCGGCGTCTGTATCGGTGGCAAGATTGCGCCAATTTTCTTCAATACCATGGAAGATGCCGGAGCCCTGCCTTTTGAAACGGACGTGAATGCGCTCAATATGGGTGATGTTATTGATGTCTATCCGTATAGTGGCAAAATTACCCGCCATGGCCAGACAGAAGCCATCAGTACATTTACCCTGAAAAGTCAGGTATTGCTTGATGAAGTCCGTGCCGGTGGCCGTATCAACCTGATCATTGGCCGCAGCCTGACCAGCAAGGCCCGGCAATCCCTGGGCCTGGGGGCAACCGATCTGTTTCGGGTGCCCCAACAGCCGGCCGACTCTGACAGCGGATTTACCCTGGCACAAAAAATGGTGGGAAAAGCCTGTGGTGTGGCCGGAGTACGCCCAGGCACCTACTGTGAACCCCACATGACTACCGTCGGTTCTCAGGACACCACAGGTCCCATGACCCGTGATGAACTCAAGGATCTGGCCTGCCTCGGTTTTTCTGCCGATCTGGTCATGCAATCGTTTTGCCATACTGCAGCCTACCCTAAACCAGTTGATGTCGCCATGCATCACAGCCTGCCCGACTTTATCATGAACCGTGGCGGAGTTGCGCTGCGGCCAGGCGATGGTATTATCCACAGTTGGCTGAATCGCATGTTGCTACCCGATACAGTGGGCACGGGCGGAGACTCCCACACCCGTTTTCCACTGGGCATCTCGTTTCCCGCCGGATCGGGTCTGGTGGCCTTTGCGGCAGCAACCGGGGTGATGCCACTGGATATGCCAGAGTCCGTACTGGTTCGTTTCAAAGGAAAAATGCAGCCAGGAATTACCCTGCGCGACCTGGTGCATGCCATTCCCTATCAGGCTCTTAAACTGGGGTTATTGACGATCGAGAAAAAAGGCAAAAAAAATGTCTTTAACGGCCGCATCCTGGAAATTGAAGGTCTGGAAAGTCTCACTGTCGAACAAGCCTTTGAACTGTCCGATGCATCCGCTGAACGTTCTGCGGCAGCCTGTACGATTACATTGTCTGAGAATAGTGTCGCTGAATATCTGCGCTCCAACATTTCACTCCTGCAATGGATGATTGCCAATGGCTACGGCGATGCGCGAACCTTGAACCGGCGCATTGAGGCAATGCAGTCCTGGCTGGCCAAACCGGTGCTCCTGCGGGCCGATGCCAGCGCTGAATATGCAGCCGTCATTGAAATTAATCTGGATGAGATCAAGGAACCGGTGTTGTGTTGTCCGAATGACCCGGATGACGCCAGACTACTGAGCCAGGTCGCCGGCGACCCGATTCAGGAGGTATTTATCGGCTCCTGCATGACCAATATCGGCCATTTCCGGGCAGCCGGCAAATTGCTGGAAAAAGTGGAAGGGGGTTCCCTCAGTACGCGGTTGTGGATTGCCCCTCCCACACGCATGGACGAACATCAACTGAAGGAAGAAGGCTACTATAATATTTTCGGTCGTGCCGGTGCCCGTACCGAGATGCCTGGATGTTCGCTGTGCATGGGCAATCAGGCCCGGGTGGCCCCCAACAGTGCGGTGGTTTCAACATCAACCCGTAATTTCCCCAACCGTTTAGGACAGGGTGCCCGCGTTTATCTCGCCTCTGCAGAACTGGCTGCGGTCAGTGCCGTGCTCGGCAAACTCCCCAGCGTGGCGGAATATATGGAGTATGCGGCAAAAATCAATTTGATGTCCGGTGAAATTTACCGTTACCTTAATTTTGATCGTTTGGAGGAGTACAATCAGCCTTCCGCTAAAGTAAAGGTAGCGCAAGTTTCCTGATGTTGCTGCAGTTTCCGGGTTGCCTGCTCAGGCAACCCGGTTTCCTGCAATTTCTGCCCAACAGGTATTTCAGATTTTTCTCCCTGATTGCATTATTCCCTGCTGACTTGCCTCAGCAAAACCCGGGAGACAATAACTGATGTTTGATTATTATCCAGACAGTTGTATAGTTGAGCATTATGGCGAATAACTACCGCATACATGATTTCGCTAAACATATCGGACATTCTGCAGCGACGGTGCGCCGCTGGGATGGTCTGCGTAAATACAACAACGAAATCAAATGCGGCTTCTCCGATTACAAGCTAAACACAACGAAGGAACGGTTGCAGTGACCTGCAACACGGCGGGTCGCCTTCGAGACCTCTGGCGTAAGGGTACACTTGGCAATAACGGTGCGTCGGCCACTCAGCAGCGGCTGGACACCATTGGATACCTGACTGCATCACTGTTTATCAAGGCAGTTACTGGCGGCAGTGCAAAGCCGCCGCAATGGAAACCGTTTAATGGCAGGAAACGTGGCTGGGCGAAAGGCGTACCAACCGACCGCAACGCTGACTGGAACGAGTTGTCACAATTAAAGGACTGCGAACTCACTCGCTACACGACTTACAAAAAAATACAGCAAATCGTGCTGATGTATTCTCCGGCGCCACAGAGCGTCAAAGGGCTTGAATTGGTCGGGCAACCGTATCAACCAAGTGCGGATAAACCCTGTGCGCACTTATGCGCATTTTTTCAGGAGCAGGTGCTATGACCGTCCGGTCTTTTTTATGCGGTTTATTATTACTGTGGTCGACGCTAACGACCTGCGCTGAATCCACCGAACTGACCATCCTCAGTTACCATGAAATTGCCAATCATGAAAGTGCACTGGTTCCCTTCTACACTGTCACCCCCACTAATTTTGTCCGTCAAATGGACTGGCTTAAAAATCACGGCTATCACTTTGTCAGTGTTGATGATTTTCTGGCAGACCGGGCCGGAAAAAAAAGACTGCCGGAAAAAGCCGTGCTGATTACCTTTGACGATGGCTACCATTCGGTATACAAGTATGCCTTCCCGATACTGAAACTCTTCCATGCACCTGCGGTGGTGGCCTTAGTTGGCTCGTGGTTAAATGCCCCGGAAAATAGTCAGATTAATTTTGACGGCAAAAAAATACCTCGCTCCGAATTGTTGTCCTACGACGAACTGCATGAAATGGTCAAAAGCGGACTGATCGAAATTGCCAGTCACAGTTATGACCTGCACCGCGGCCTGTTATCCAATCCGCAAGGCAATAAACAACCTGCGGCAACTGCTCGTCTCTGGTTTCCTAAAGAACACCGTTATGAAGACCAACTCAGCTATGAACGTCGCGTCACCGCAGATCTTCAGAAAAACAATGAATTCCTGAAACGTTACACCGGCAGAGAACCGCGAATCATTGTCTGGCCCTATGGACGTTATAATATTGAACTGCGGCATATCGCCGAGCATCTGGGCATGCCGATCGGCTTGTCCCTGGACGACGGCCCGAATACCCTGACGACGCCATTGTGGGGTATGCGACGGATTCTCGTCGATAAGACCACGACAATCTGGGATCTGAGAACTGAAATTGACAAACGTAATCAAGGCTATGTCGATGAGGGCCATGCAACACACATTATGCACATTGATCTGGACTATATCTATGATCCGGATGAACAGCAGCAGGAAAAAAATTTAGGGAGACTGCTGGATCGCATTATCGCCATGGGGGTTGACACTGTCTATCTTCAGGCTTTTGCCGACCCAGACGGTAATGGCGCGGCCGATAGCGTCTATTTTCCCAACCGGCATTTGCCCATGCGTGCCGACCTGTTTAACCGTACGGCCTGGCAAATATCCACGAGAACGCCCGTCAAACGCATCTACGCCTGGATGCCCCTGTTAGCCTGGCAACTGCCCCCGCAAGATCCGGCCGCCCATGATGTCATGGTCACACTCCCGCCCCCCAACAAACCCAATTACGTGGCCATGGGCTATCCTCGGCTCTCGCCTTTTTCAGCACGAGCGCAACAGACTATCCGGGATATTTTCACGGATCTGGCAAGAAATACTCCGATTGACGGGATATTGTTTCATGATGATGTCACTATGTCGGATTTTGAGGATGACAGCAAATTTGCCAGAAAAACCTATGCCAGTTGGGGACTTCCGGATTCAGTGTCTGAAATTCGTAAATCCGATGATCTGATGGCTCGCTGGACCCTGCTGAAAATCAATTACCTGGACAATCTGGCGGATAGTATTGCCGACCTGGTCAACGACGAACAACCTGGATTGAGAGTCGCACGTAATATGTACGCCCAAGTGGTGCTCAACCCGCAGTCTGAGACGTGGTATTCTCAGTCGCTGCCTAATTCACTGCACAACTACGATTATACCGCCATAGAGGCTTTTCCCTATATGGAGCAGGCTACTGATCCAGTCGCCTTCTATCACGACCTGGTTGAACGGGTCAAAGCTCAACCTGACGGATTAAGAAAAACAGTATTTGAACTGCAAACCGTGGACTGGCGAACTGGAAAACCTGTTCCTGATCAAGAACTTGCTGCAACAATCGTTCGTTTGCGCGCTTGGGGAGTACAAAACATCGCCTATTATCCGGATGATCTCTATAATAATCATCCAGACCCTGCTGTCATTCGCCCGGCCTTTGTACAGAAAACCGATGCGCCCTGATTCCCGAGGTAAGGCATGTTGTTAATCATCGTACAAGGACTTTGGCATACGTTATTGGGCTTTGCCTTTTATTACCCGTTATTTATGTCGTACCTGTGGATGATTGGGGCAGTATTGTTCTATTGGCGGATTGAACGACACGATCCACCCCCTGAACACCCGAATCATTTACACCCCAGCCCGGCAGTCAGTGTATTGATCCCCTGTTTTAATGAAGAAGACAATGCCGAAGAGACGCTGCGCTATGCACTGGAACTGGATTATCCGGATTTTGAAGTGATTGCCATTAATGATGGCAGCAAGGACCGCACTGCTGAAGTCCTGGACCGGCTTGCACAACAGCATCCGCAGTTACGGGTAGTACATCTGGCACGCAACCAGGGCAAAGCCATGGCACTGCAAGCAGGTAGTCTTCTGGCCAGAAATGAGATTCTCCTGTGCATTGATGGCGATGCCTTGCTGGATGCACAGGCGGCTCACTGGATGGTCAGGCATTTTGTCAGCAACCCGGAAGTTGCGGCGGTTACCGGTAACCCACGCATTCGTAATCGGTCAACGCTGCTGGGACGAGTGCAGGTGGGTGAGTTTTCCTCCATTGTTGGCATGATTAAACGCGCTCAGCGCAGTTTCGGGCGTCTGTTTACGGTGTCCGGAGTAATCACTGCCTTTCGCAAGTCCGCCATTCATCAGGTGGGCTACTGGAGCGATGATGTGCTCACCGAAGATATTGATATCACTTGGAAACTCCAGCGTGCTGGCTGGGATGTGCGTTTTGAAACGAATGCGCTGGTATGGATATTAATGCCGGAAACCCTCAAAGGTTTATGGAATCAACGCTTACGCTGGGCGACAGGAGGTGCACAGGTGCTCATCCGTAATGCGCACGCACTACGGATGCCCAGCCAGAATCATTTATGGCCCTTACTACTGGAACTACTCTTCAGTTTACTCTGGTCCTATGGAATGCTGTTGATTACCTGCGTCTGGCTGCTGTCCTTGCTGCATCCTGCAGTGACCGGCCCGGTCAGTTCCCCGCTAATACCCGAAGAAGGTGGCGTATTACTGGCCGCTACCTGTCTGGCTCAGTTCGCTCTCGCCAAAGCCATGGACAGCCGTTATGACCAAGGGCTTGGAAAAAACTATTACTGGATGATCTGGTATCCATTTATTTTTTGGCTGATCAATATACTGGCCACTATCCGTGCTTTTCCAAGGGCCTGGCGGTGGAACTCTGGACAACGAGCACGCTGGATCAGCCCGGACAGAGGCGTTAAACCTGAGGACAGGTTATGAAAAAACCAATAATTATCAACGTATCCAAGCGCATGGGGATAGGGAATCGTCTGTTGACAGGCATCGGTACGGCCATGCTCTGGCTATTCTGGCTCTCGCTATGGCAGCCGGTCATCCAGCAATCTCAGACACTCGTCGCTAATAGCCGACATAGCGCCCATCCGCTTATTTATGTATTACAAGGCGTTAATTCCTTGGCACCCATCTCCCTCACCCATGCATTTTTTGCACTGACCGGAACCGCCAGCTTACTCCTACTCTGGACATTCATGCCGGGAAAAGCCCGAACCTACCATCATCGCGTGGAAGTTACGGGAGATTATGCGCGTTATTTCAATTTATTAGAGCAAAGTATTATCAATGGCCGACAAAGTCAGGTCTGTACCGTCTATCATGACGAGGCCGGTCAGATTACACATATTGCACCGCACACAGCGTTCTCTCCGGTTGCACTCACACCCGCTCCCTCGGCCCCTGAATAACCCTTCCGGATACTGTCCGTACTGTTTTAATAGCACGCACCCGGGAGAATACGAAATCCTGGGTGTGCACCTCGCGGGTTTTTAACCAGAAACGCCAAGTACTCCATGGCCACAAGGTGTAATTTTTTCCTTCACTGTCCTGATACCAGCTTTGACACCCGGTCTGCCACACTGAACCGGCCAATTCCTGTTGCACCTGATGGTTAAAAATTTTCTGCACTTCCGGTTTCACCTGAAAGTAGTCAGAACCTTGCTCGCGCACCATTCTCAGACACTGAATAATGAAATGCACTTGCGCTTCAATCATGAACACCAATGAATTATGCCCCAACACACTATTGGGCCCCAGCAGCTGAAAAAAATTAGGATATCCCGACACCATCACTCCCAGATACGCCTGACAGCCACGTCGCCAGTCCCGCAACAGTTCATGCCCAGGCAACCCATGAATGGGCATATGTTGTAACTGACTACGCGGATCCACCTGAAACCCGGTGCCCCAGATAATACAATCCACAGGATGTTCACGGGAATCCCAGGTGACCACTGAATGTTTGCGAATTTCCCGAATGCCTTCAGTGACCAATTGGACATTTGAGCGATTAAACATCGGGTACCATGCATTGGAAATCAGTACCCGTTTACAACCAAAGGTATAATCCGGAATCAGTTGTGATGCCAACCCTCCATCATGTACCTGCCAGCGTACCCAAAGCTTCAGCAATTGCTGAATGCTGCGTGCCAACGCAGGCCGTTTCGCTGGCCAGAGGCGCGATTCATTGCTCCAGTATAACCGGGCCCTGTACAGGCGACGATACCAGTCCTGCATCTCCAGCATTTGCCGTTCCCACGGGGTATAAGGACGACTGTCACGAGGAATCACCCAGGCCGGAGTACGCTGAAAAATACTCAGATGCGCAACACGTGCAGCAATTTCAGGGGCATACTGAATTGCTGATGCTCCCGTCCCTACAGAAATCACGCGTTTATTAGTAAAATCATAACGGTGATCCCAGTTCGCTGAATGAAACTGAGTACCTGCAAAACGGTTGATTCCAGGAATACGAGGGATATGCGGGTGATGCAATGGTCCGGTGGCAACCACCAGAAAACGGCAGCGATAATGCTCGCCACTTTGCGTTTCTACCTGCCAGCGTCCGGTTTTGACATCAAAACGGGCAGCAATCATTTCCTGCTGCAACCGCAAGTGTGGACGCAATTGATAATCAGCAGTTACCTGCAACAGGTATGACTGAATTTCTTCCCAGTTGGCATAACGTTTTGACCAGTTATTCTTCGGCGCAAAAGAGAAAGAATATAAATGTGACTGAACATCACAGGCAGCACCCGGATAGTGATTATCTCGCCAGGTTCCCCCCACTTCTGCTGCCTTTTCCAGCAACAGAAAATCATTGATTCCTTCCTCCTTCAGCTTAATGGCCATGCATAATCCGGCAAATCCTGCACCCACAATAACCACTTCCTGCTGTATCCAGTGGGGCGTGGGTGGCCGGTTCGACTTCGATGATTTTTCTGTGTTCATGGGCAACCACCAGTTCCGTTTGCTCACCCGCCAGTTTACCGATTGTTTGCCGGTAGTAACAGGTCCAAAACCTGCTGATTCACCGGTCATTTAGGACAATCAAAAATTTCCATGAAACATCAGCACACCTTGACAGTGCCTGCGGCATCAACAAATAGACTATACTTACCCCCAGAGTAGCGTCAGCCATTGACCCATTGATTTCGGGGAGTAATACCGTATGTCCATTTCTGTCTTTGATATCCTGCATCCTCTGCTACTTCAGCATCTGCGCAACATGGAAGTTTGGCTTGACAAAATTGAACAACATTGCCAGCAACAATCCGTTGAACCCGGCGTCTACCTGAGCGCTCGACTGCATCCAGAAATGTTTGAATTTCGCCGCCAGTTACAGATCGCCTGTGATCATGCCAAGGGTGCCATGGCACGTTTAACGGGCAGCGAATTACCCACCTATCCCGATAATGAACAAACCACTAGCGAACTCAAGCAACGTATCCAGAAGACCTCAGCTTTTGTAACCAGTTTTCAGCGTGGAGATTTTACCGGTGCGGAAGAACGTACGATCCAGCTGACTTACCCTTGGCAAACCTACGACTTCAATGGGTTGACCTATTTGCATTACTGGGTGCTCCCTAATTTTTTATTTCATGTCAACATGGCCTATGCGATATTGCGTCAAGCGGGATTAAACATTGGCAAAGTAGATTACCTCGGGCCAGTGCCCGCCTGACAGGTCGGGAGAAACTCGACCTCTACAAATACACCATGATGTTAGAAGACAACACCCGTCATATCAGCTATAATCAGCCATTGGCTGGGTTTTATCGCCTTAAAATAATACAGTTATATCATTTAATGGATACAAGGAGATTGTCCATGCCTTGGCGCTTGATCAGAGGACGCCCTCTGTTGTTGGCCCTGAGTTTGCTGTTTGCTGATGTAAACCATCTGTTGCTGGCTGAAGATTTTCCAAACCCGTCGACCCAGGCGGAAGCGGAAAAAGAGGCCAATAGCCTAGGATCAGAATGGAAACTGATTCGCAAGGATCGTTTTCATAACATCCAGCTTTATCTGCGTAAAGACTCCAATTTCAGGGTATCTGTTATCCGTATGGACACGGTATTTGATGCCCCCATGAAAAGCATTGCGGCGGCGACGATTGATGTCGACAACATGACCCAGTGGATTTGGCACCTGCGCAGTGCTGAATTGTTGAATCGTGAAAGCCCACGAGACATTATCATTCATCTGATTATTAATAGCCCGTACGGTATTGAAGATCGTGATGCCGTCATACATACTCACGTCTCACAAGACCCTAGAACCAAGGTACTGAAATTAACTACAGAATCTGTAGAAGGCTACCTTGATCCTCAGCCACCGTTGATTCGCATGGCAAAACTACAGATGAACTGGACATTCACACCTCGACCTGATGGTAAAATCGACGCCCAGATGATCGGTGTGATTGACCCAGGTGGACGTATCCCTGCTTGGACTGCCAATATAATTCAGCGATCTTCACTGTACTATAGCGTTAAGAATTTAATGCGTATCGTCCGGGATGAACGTTATTCCCACCCGGACCTCCAGTTTAAGGTCGTGGACTAACTGGGTATTTAGCTAAAGTACGCCCTTAAAAAAGCGCTGCACCTTGAGGACAACAGAACAATTCACAGGTTCAACCTGGTTGTCGAACCTGTGAATAATACACAGCAAGGTGCAGTAATTTCAGATAATTAAGCCGCTTTACGCTTCTCGCCAGCCTGAACCAGATCCTGAAACAGCTTTTGCGCTTCTGCAACCCAATCCTTTGCCAGAATCTTTTCGCGGGCTTGTTGTGCCTGTTCACGTAACGCAGCCACTTTCAATTGCGATGCTTCAGTGACCAATTGATCGACCAGACCGCGAGCCACCAGAACCCACTCATTACTCACTTCGCCATGTGCCTGTTTGGCCGTTTCAAGTACTTTGCCGTATTGCTTGCGGCCTTCATCTTCCACCAACGCCAACAAACCTACATTGGCGAGATATACTTGACGCCCCAGATCTTTAACACGTTCTACCAGTTTCTTTTGTTCTTCAGCAATATTTTTTAATTCGCCCATGATATTTCCCTTCCACTTGCCCTTTGAATTGCCATTTAAAAACCGTCCCCGTAGACGGCTAGCAGTATTCTATGCCAGACAATCGCAAAAATTCTGATAAATTGTCAGACAATAGGACAGTGTGATGCAAAATTCGACCAACGGCGCAGCAGTTCTCTATTTGCTGACCAAAGATTTAATAATCTCAGCCCTGGCAGAATCAGAACCTTCCCAACCACTGACTTTTACCCATTTCCCCGGTTCCAAATCTTTATAATGCTCAAAGAAATGGCGAATTTGCGCCAGCAACAATTCGGGAAGATCGGATGGCTCTTTTACATGCCGGTACAAGGGCGTCAGTTTGTCGTGTGGCACCGCCAATAATTTCGCATCCACTCCAGACTCATCTTCCATCACCAGTTTACCAATCGGCCGGGCACGGATCACCGCTCCGGGAGTTACCGCCTGCGGGGCCACGACCAACACATCCAGAGGATCACCATCTTCTGATAATGTTTGCGGTATATAGCCATAATTAGCGGGATAAAACATGGCGGTACCTAAAAAACGATCAACAAACAGCGAATCCGTTTCCTTGTCAATCTCGTATTTAACAGGACTATGCTGAGCGGGAATTTCAATAACGACATAAATATCTTCTGGAGGATTTTTTCCAGCTGGAACTAATTGGTAACTCATAGAATAACACCCTGATTATATGAAATAAATTTTCAACTACGACAAAAAGTCACGAAAAACGTCACCCCTGTTTCACGGATTCCTGACTCACTGCTTATTTTCCAGGTCGCCGAACATCCCTTCAAACAACGGGGTTGAAAGATAACGTTCTGCTGAATCCGGGAGAATGACAACAATGGTTTTGCCATAAAATTCCGGCAAGGCGGCGATTTTGGCAGCGGCACAGGTGGCAGCCCCACAGGAAATTCCCGCCAGAATGCCTTCTTCCTGCATCAATCGACGAGCGTAGAGGTAGGCTTCCTCATTAGTCACGGGCTCCACCCGGTCAATTAACGAGATATCCAGATTGGTCGGGATAAAATTGGCCCCTATCCCCTGGATTTTATGACCCGCAGGCTTCAATGCTTCGCCTTTCAGGTACTGTCCAATCAACGGCGATGCTGCCGGCTCAACCGCCACAGTGGTCAACGCCCGGCCACAGGTTTTTTTAATAAACCGCGACACCCCGGTCAACGTGCCTCCTGTTCCCACGCCACTCACCAGCACATCAACGGTTCCATCGGTATCTTCCCAGATTTCCGGCCCGGTCGTCGATTCATGAATACGCGGATTGGCAGGATTCTCAAATTGCTGCAGCATTAAGTGCGTCTCAGAATGCTCCCGCACCATGGCCTCCGCCACATCCACCGCTCCTTGCATCCCACGGGCACCTTCGGTCAACACCAGCTCGGCCCCCAGTGCTTTGAGCAGCTTACGGCGCTCCAAGCTCATTGTCGCCGGCATGGTCAATTTTAGCCGGTAACCGCGGGCCGCACAGACAAAGGCCAGGGCAATTCCGGTATTTCCTGAAGTCGCTTCCACCAGCGTCATGCCCGGGGTCAAACGACCTTGTTGCTCCGCATCCCAGACCATAGCGGCACCAATCCGGCACTTGACTGAAAATGCCGGATTTCTGCCCTCAATTTTCGCCAGAACCGTTGCCCCTTCTGGAACCACCTTGCGCAGTCGCACCAGCGGTGTTCGACCTATTGACAATGAATTATCCGCATAAACACGCACAGTTCCACCCCTCCTGGCCATTCAAGTGGTTAAAGTATACATTATTTAGTGCCTGAAAAACCGGTTCATGCCTTTAGGGCAATCTAAAAAAATACTGGCGATAGTAGCGCAATTCATCAATGGAATCACGGATATCATCCAGTGCCAGATGTGCACTTTTTTTGGTCACACCGCGCATGATTTCCGGGTTCCAGCGATGTGCCAGTTCTTTCACAGTACTGACATCCAGATTCCGATAATGAAAGAACGCTTCCAGCTTTGGCATATAGCGAAATAAAAATCGCCGGTCCTGACAAATGGAGTTACCACACATCGGCGATTTTCTCGGCTCCACAAAACGTTTGAGAAACTCCAGCATTTGCTCCTCCGCCGCCGATTCACTGAGGCTGCTGCGGCGCACCCGTTCTACCAGTCCCGATTCATTATGCTGTCGGGTATTCCATTCATCCATGGCATTCAGTACCACGTCTTTCTGGTGAATAGTCAACACCGGGCCTTCACTCAGCAGTGTTAAATGCGAGTCCGTGACAATCGTTGCCATTTCAATAATCCGGTCACTGTCCGGGTTCAATCCCGTCATTTCAAGGTCAATCCAGATCAAATTCCCGTCACGGGAGTCGTTCTTGTTATCCGCCATGAATTATTGTCTCTCAATTGTGCTTGACACATTATATGGAATGACCGGGAGTATTGCATCCCTGTTTTGGGTGGCTGTATTCAGACACAAATCTCATCTGCCTACACCAAAGGTTCGCAGATACTTATGAACTGACGCTTAACGATAACGCACTGAATGCCGATAAACAGACTACAAGCCTCTGTACCTAGGCGTGCACTGCGAGCGCCACATGATCATTCAGTACGTTCTCAACTACGCATGCAGAACGTACTGCCTGAACGATTCAGCAGCACCTGATTGACTTCGTTCCTTCAACCAATTTTAGCCAATCATTTTTTTGAATGCTTCCAGCACCGCTTCGCCCTTGAAAGGCTTGACAATCCAGCCCTTTATACCCGCCGCCTTACCTCGCTCTTTCATACTGGGGCTGTTTTCGGTAGTCAACATAATGATATTGACGGTCTTGTTACCCAACTCGCCTCGAATTTTTTCCACCATGGTCAGACCGTCCATGTTTGGCATATTCACATCACTGACAACCAGTTTAATGCCAGAATCTGCTTTCATTTTCGCCAGGCCATCCTTGCCATCTATCGCCGTAGCCACATCCAGACCTGCTTTACGCAAAAAACCGGCGACCTCATCGCGAACTGTACTGGAATCATCTACTATCAATATCTTAGCCATACCTTTCTATCTCCCGATACCTTAAAAAAATTCCAGATCGCCTGAACTGACAAATTCCTCAATTTCCTGGGGGTTTTCCTTGAAATCTTCGGGCGACCAACTCAGGTTGAAAATAAACCGTTGATAGATTTCAAACGACAGCCCATTGCTTTCATTAGTCAAGGTGTAATGCAGACAAAGCTGCGGATTCTCGGTGCCAAATGAAATGTGTTTATGCTGATGATTGATAATAATAGGGACTTGAACCCGGTTCTGGTTTGCTGGCGGCTCTCCGACATAACGGTTTCGGAAATGCCCCCAGACCAGATTGGTAATTTCCCCCAGCATGCTGTTCACATCACGAAAATCAACCTCTTCCGCATCCGGATTCATGACCTTGATCGCATACAGGATCGGCGATTCCTGAATTTGAAACATCATATAGCCTTTGCACCATGAGCTCTCCAAGGACATCAGGCTGAAAAGCTCACCATAAATCAGTCGATCCCGTACGACATACGGCGGATCACACAGCACAGACATCCCCTTGAACTGGCTCGCCAAGGCATCCTCGGTAATCTGACGAATGCCATGAACCAAGGCCGAAGGATACACCAGACAGAAAATATATTCATCGACCAGATGCCGCAGATGATCCAGATTTTTCAGGGAATATGCCGAACAAAAATATTTCTGGATGGCTCGGGGCAAATCATCCAGCGACGGCGATGTGCTCTCCCTTCGCAAGAATATCGGCAATTCACGCCGTGCATGGTGAATATCACGGGCCACGGCCATACTGGCTTCAAAAGACTCCGCATAGTCCTCAGAGAACAGCACAGCACCCAGATCAATATTGGATGCCAGCACAGCCATCAGATTGGTCTTATTGACTTTCAACGGTAACAAACCACTCTGTTCACAAAACAGCTTCAGGTCATCGGTACAATCCGAGGATCCATCCAGCACCAGCACCTTGCTTAACAATGGGGGGGTATCCGTCATTCGCTTACTACTCCATGCAGACCAAAAATAACCTGATTTCAGAAAAATTCAAGTTCGCCAGTTTCTTCTTCATGTGCCTCATCAAACTTAAAATCAATAGGAGCATTTTCACAACAACAGATTGAAGCACGCATCACGGCATCATCAGGGAGACGTATTTCAAATCGTGCCAGATGCCCAGGTTTCAGGTCGCCAATGAACTCCAGGCATTCCCGACCGAGCAGGTAAGGGGTAGACATTCCCAAATGCCCAAAATTTTTCAACAACTCACGGTTCATCGCACCACAGCACAAATTTCCTTTTTCATACAGAACGTCTTCCAGTTCCCGATCGCCGTTACCTTCGAGAAAATATCGCCGCAGCGCCGATGTTTCATTAAAATGAAAAATAGTCAATAATCGAAAAATAAACGAGGAAATCGTAAAGATAATTATTTTTTTTTCCTGGAATTTGGCTGCCGTATCTGCAACCGACAATACCGTGACCGTATCTTCTGTCAAGCGCCCCAGATTCTGCCGCACAGATTTCATAAAAATAGTGTCCATACTTTTTTTGGCCTGTGGCGTAATCATGCGCAACTTCCTCCCATGGTAACTAACACCGCCTTTCAATAAAGGCAATGTTTTTTCAAGGTAAAGTTTCCTGTAACTGCCTGACCAGAGAATCCAGTTTACTGAGTGCAGCCATCATCATTTTGCCACCGGCCTGGACATCCTGAAATGTCGAGGTTGTTTTAAGATCATTCATATGCAGACTGCGGCTGTAATCTTTGGACAAGAGTTCAGACTGATCGGCCAGTTTACGTACTTCATCAGCAACCACTGCAAAACCCCGCCCCGCCTCCCCGGCGCGTGCCGCTTCGATGGATGCATTAAGCGCCAGGATAATAACGTTTTTTACGATAGAACCAAATTCCTGGTTTTTTGCGTGCATCGTCCGGTTCTGATCCATCAGCGTAATCATGTCTTCATGCCAACGTTCAAACGTAAATGCCACACTGCGGATCAATTCCACTTCCTTGACCAGATGCGATACCTGTTCTGTGACCCCTGTACGTAGCCGACTGACTCGCTGCTCTCCCTCTACGGTGGCCAGACGTTCCGCCTGTTGACTGCCATTCAGGTTTTCACGCAACTGATGGATAACCTTTTGTAACTCACCCACCTGATTCAAATACTGGTCGGCCTCCCGTCGAGATTTATCCAGACGCTGCTGCAACGATATCAGCTCGTCCCGGGACTGATTCAATGCGCCTTCCTGCTGTCGGAACCGGTGCTCATGATCCTGGCGCAGATGATTTATTTCTTGCTCCTGATGCTGGTTCCACCAGAACATCAGCGCTCCCATTGCCACCACCCCCAGAGCCAGTCCTTCAACGACTTCAATCATCTGCCGCCCCCTCTATCATTTCCATGACGATTCTGGCTAAACCGCCATCAGCGAACTGAGGGGCAAGGAAATAACAAACTCAAAGGGACAAAATCCCAACTCATTCTGCACATTATCCTGTAACACAATACGGATATCACCGCCCTGTTCCTTGAGAAACATCCGCACGGCATCCATACCCACGCCTCGACCTGACACCTGACTGACTTGTTCAGCCGTCGATAACCCCGACTCAAAAATCAGCTCAGCCACCTCATTAGGTGATGGTTGTTCCTCTGCCATGAACCGGCCGGCCGCCACCCCTTTTTCAAAGAGTTTATGTAAAGCCAGTCCCCGACCGTCATCGGAAATTTTCAGCAGCACAGTATCTGCCGTACGTTCACTGCGGAAGCTGATTTTACCCACCTCCTCCTTGCCGGCCTGTCGCCGCTGCTCCGGCCCTTCGATACCATGGTCCAGAGAATTACGAACAATATGCATAAACGAGCTTTTGAGTGACTGGGCCACCAGATTATTAAAAGCAATATCGCCATTCTCTATATGCACTTCCGGGGTGGGTTTATTCAATTCCTTGGCGAGTGAGGACAAGGAATCCACCGCACCAGAGACCAGGCGCTGCAAGGGAATCAGGCCGATCTGCAGCACTTTCTGTTCCAGTGTTTCAAAGGTCGACGACAACTGGCCATTGGTTTCATGACGGATATTCAGTAACAACGTTTGTAACATACTGATTTCATCACGACCGACAAATACGCCACGTGTAGTCAGCATATCGGAAGCCCGACCCTTGCGTCCCAGTTTGTCTTCGTTAATTTCAATGTAACGATTAACCGCCTTTTCTACAGCTGCCAACTCTTCCAGGAGTTTTTCCTGGTTCCATTCGGTGACCTCGCCTTTACGCATCCGGTCATATTCCTGCTCTGCTTCATGGGCGACATCCGTGATCGCTTTGAATTCATAGGTACGGGCATTGCCTTTCACAGTGTGCATATTACGGAATAACCCGGCCACCACTTCCTTATCGATAACGCTGGTACCTCGAATCATTGCATAGTTATCAGCAATAAACTTCTGCGCCGAATCGACAAATTCGTTGAATTTGCCGATAGATATTTTGATAATCTGCGAAATAATGTCCAGTTCAGCTTTTTGGGCCGCCGCTTCCAGTTCGAGGGCACGCAGGTGCGTAACGTCCTGAACGATCAGCAACACTTTATCAACAGCGTCATCCTCGTTTTTTATCGGACTCCAGTGCAACTGCAGGATTTTGCTGGCCCCATCTTCCGCCTTCAACTGCATTTCGGTGGCCAGATTATGCGAATTGAACTCAAACATCATCATGTCTTCGCCAATCATGGAGGATAATGAGACCTCCACCAGATCCCGCGCATCCGAGCCCAGATTACTGGACGCAAACAGTGCTTCCAGTACGTCCCGACCCGCTAGTTTAGCCTCACCAAAAATCTGATGCATGAAGGCAGAATATTCCGGATGAATCTTGTTACCCTGCACCACCGTACACACCCCAAGGCTCATGTTATCGAGCATGGTATTGACATCATTGGTTTTCTGTGTCAATTGCGCCGTACGCTCGATCACCTTGAGTTCCAAAGTGGCATTCTGTTCCGCAATAATCGCCGTCATGTGTAAATTATTGCGGATAAAAAACACCAGGACACCCATGAACATCAGGTTCATGGCCCCAATCGCCATACCAAGATACAGATTCAGTTTGGTCGCCTGTTGCGTTTGCAGCAGTGTCTTGACGAAATTGTCATAACTCGACGAACGGAAATTGGTGAGATTTTTCTTGAGTGTCCCTAAAGAAGCATTCATTTTAGCGACATCGCTAAAACTGCCTGTATGGTTGATCATGCCGGTGGCCGTCTGGTAGGCCAAATTGCGGTACCCGGTAAATTCAGCTTTCAGGCGCAAAATATCTGTTTTTCGCCCCGGATAGAGACTTGCCATTTCGGCAAACGTTTTGTCTCCACCCATATAATAGGGTTGCGCCTTGTCCACGGTATCCTTGTCCGCCATCATGACGCCTTGCATGAACTGCTCTTCCATCTTGTCAAGACGAACAATGTTGCGGTCTGCCCTTTCTAGCACCGGAAAATACAAATCACGAATATCAGAAAGGTTGGAATTGCTCTGCACCGCTTTTTGTACGCTAAACGTAGAAAATGCCAGAAACAAGGCAATTGCTCCTCCGACAAGGAGGATAATCTTGAGCATAGGATTATCGTTTTTCGACACCCTTACTGGTGCATCTACGTGCCCTTGAGCACCCTGACTGTTCTGGTTCATGGTCCTTTGATAACCTGAATTGTTTGAAAGTTAGCCTATCCCCGGCTCAGGCAAAAACAGCGAAATCTGCCACTCCTGAACGAGACACCTGAATACTGCAATTTCTCATGCCTGCCGGTTTCCACGTCAAATAGCATAGACCACAACTGACAGTCCTTCAAAAATGCCTTCTGTTTTTTTAATCCATTCCTGAGGTTCTGATTACCACCGCTGATCTGTTGCATGAAATGCGTTCTTTCATTCAATGTCTGCCACCACGCCCGATTCACGATCGGGGTCGGATAATAGTTATGCGCTAACGTCAACAACAGGGTGTGGTTTTGCTACCTAATACCGGAATTATCTGTATAATTCCGTATATTGATACGCTATACCGTGATACAGAGGTCGTCAGGCACACCAAATGAAAGAAAAAATCCAGCAACTCTTGAGCCAGGCAATTCAGCTTTTGGTGCAGACTGGACAAGTGCCCTCTGAGGTGCTGTCTGTTGCCATTGTAGTTGAACGTTGCCGGGATCGTACCCATGGTGACTGGACCAGCAGTTGGGCGATGATGGCCGCCCGCAATGCCCGCCGGTCGCCCCGCGATTTAGCGCAACTGGTGGTTCAATCCCTGGCCGCTGAGGCCGCAATTACCCACAGCCAGATCGCCGGTCCCGGATTTATTAATTTCCGTACCGATAAATCCCTACAACACCAGGCACTGTTACAATTGCTGAATAACCCGGCCTACGGGCACAGCACTATCGGTGCCAATCAACACATCCAAGTGGAATTTGTCTCTGCTAACCCAACCTCCGCCCTGCATGTCGGTCATGGCCGCGGTGCCGCCTACGGAATGAGCGTTGCCAGTCTGCTCGCCAGCCAGGGCTTTACCGTACAGCGGGAATATTATGTCAATGATGCAGGGCGACAGATGCATATTCTGGCAACCAGCACCTACCTGCGTTACCTTGAATGCTGTGGTGAGACGCTGGTGTTTCCGGTAAATGGCTATCGCGGCGATTACGTACGGGAGATTGCCGCTGAAGTATTTCGCACTCACGGTACAGTGCACCAACAGCCATTGTCGGCGCTCTATGCAGGCGTGGCCGCCGATGAACACCCTGATACTGAAACTACTAGGAGCGGCGGCGACAAGGAAGCCCATATTGATGGACTGATTGCTGCAGCGCAGCGCCTCCTTGGTGAAACGGCTTATGCTGTGTTTTTTCAGGCGGCACTTTCCCATATTCTCCAGGATATCCGTCAGGATCTGGAAGAATTTGGTGTCCATTACGACCGCTGGTACTCCGAACGTTCCCTGATGGATCAAGGGGCGCTGCAACGTGCCATTAGCCGCCTGAATCAGGCCGGAGCTACCTACGAACAAAACAACGCACTCTGGTTTCGTTCAACGGCTTATGGTGATGACAAAGACCGGGTGCTGATCAGAGACAATGGCCAAAGCACCTATTTCGCCTCTGATGTTGCCTACCATCTGGACAAGTTTGAGCGTGGCTTTGACCGGATTATCAATATCTGGGGCGCTGACCATCATGGTTACATTCCCCGGGTGAAAGCGGCACTGCAGGCGCTGGGTATTGATCCGGAACGTCTCGAAGTCCGTCTGGTACAGTTTGTTACTCTCTGGCGCGGCCATGAACAGGTGCAGATGAGTTCCCGCTCAGGTCAATTCATCACCCTGCGCCAACTGCGTCAGGAAGTGGGCAATGATGCGGCACGGTTTTACTACATTACCCGCAAATCCGAGCAACATATCGACTTTGATATGGCGTTAGCCACTTCGCAAAGCAAAGACAATCCGGTGTACTATATCCAGTATGCCCATGCGCGCATTTGCTCGATCGAACTGCGCTTTCAGGAAGAAATTGGTGAACTGGTGACCACACAGGCCGACATGCTGGCGCTGGAGGGTGACCAGGAACAAGATATTATCCGCCTGCTTTCCAGTTATCCGGATACGCTGGCAACTGCTGCCAAAGAAAGAGAACCGCATCAGTTGGCCTTTCTCTTGCGTGATCTGGCTGCACTGTTTCATACCTGGTATAACCAGACCAAAGTCATCGTCGATGAGCGCCCGGTCGCTCATGCGCGAATGCTGTTGTGTGGCTGTATTCGTCAGGTGCTGCGTCAGGGACTGACACTACTTGGTGTGCAGGCCCCCGTACGTATGTAGGACTAGTTATGGCTCCCATTGCAAAAAAACGTAAATCGGGGGCCTCACCCCGTCCGACTGCCCGCCCGGAAACCGGACCGGCGCACGGCTCCCGCTGGAAAACGCCGTTACTGTGGTTCATGGCGGGACTATTCACCGGCGCTGGAGGAACCGGACTCCTCTGGATTGATCATCGTGCGGCACCTTCTGTTAACACAACGGCTGAATCCACAGCGGACTCCAATGCCAATCAAGAACCGCCCTCTGGATCAGTAGCGCATTCCCGACACCATCACTCCGGCAAACCCGCAGAAAGCACGGATGCACCAACACCGCATTTTGATTTCTACAACCTGTTGCCTGCCGGCACAACTGCACTGGGTACCACGACTGAACCTGGCAAAGACAAGACCGTCACATCAACTACGGCAGCGACACCCCATCCCTCGGCCGCCGCTGGAAAAACCCTCAGTGAAAAAACCACCAAAACCCTGCTGGCCGATTTACAGTGCGGATCCTACAAGACCCAGGACGAAGCCGATGCCATGCGGGCCAAGATCTTGTTGCTCGGGTTGAGTGCCCATATCCGCCCCGTGCAACTGGATAATCAACAACAACGCTTCCGGGTCATTTCTGGCCCGTATCATGACAATGAAGCAATGCACCTGGCCCGACAACGCCTGCAGCAAGCGGGTATCGTCAGTCTGGTCTTCAGGAGAAACCCCAATTGATCCATCCCTCTCCCACAGGACTCACTCCTGTAGAAGACGCACTGATTTTTCTGCACACACAAATACAACCGCTCACCTGCGTGGAAACTGTACCCTTATCTGAAGCACTGCAACGCATTCTTGCCGTTCCGGTCGTTGCGGATTTCGACTCGCCTCCATGGGATAATAGTGCCATGGACGGCTATGCACTGCACGATAGCGATATCCCGGATAGCGGCGGTACGCTACCTATCGGCGGACGAATCACTGCCGGCTGTTCCGCTGTACCCACCTGCCGTCAACACACCACGGTACGCATTTTCACCGGTGCTCAGATCCCCCCCGGAGCCAACACGGTCGTGCCTCAGGAACACTGCCGTGTCGAAGGCGACCGGGTGCATTTTCAACCGGTAAAAGCAGGTCAGAATATCCGCTTCCGGGGAGAGGAATACCGTAAAGACACGCCGTTGTTGGCCGCAGGGCACTACTTGCGCCCCCAGGACATCGGCTTGCTGGCCAGCCAGGGGCAGCAAGCTATCCCCGTCTGGCGGCGTTTACGGATAGGTGTGTTCAGTAGTGGCAATGAACTGGCAACCCCCGCAGATCTGCGCACTGACGGTCAGATTTTTGACAGCAATGGCCCCATGCTACACGCCTGTCTGCAAAAATCCGGTTTCGTCACCGTCAATCTCGGCCGTATTCCCGATCAACTCGACGCCACCGTTTCTTTGCTGGATCAGGCAGCATCTTCCTGTGACCTGCTGCTCAGCAGTGGCGGCGTCTCTGTCGGAGAAGAAGATTATCTGCGCCAGGCCGTTGCACAACTGGGGACAGTCGAACTGTGGCGTTTGGCGATCCAGCCTGGCAAACCCCTGGCCTTTGGTCAAATCCGGCAGACCCCGTGGTTCGGTGTCCCCGGCAACCCAGTAGCAGCGATGGTCACTTTCCTGACTGTCGTACTTCCCTGTCTATGGCAGCGGCAGGGCCGGAAAAATTATCAATTGCATCCCTCTTTTCAGCCGGCGGGATTTGACTGGCCCCAGGCACCGACACGCCGGATGTATTTGCGTTGTCAGTTACGGCAATGCACCGATACATCGCCAAAAAAACATCAAAAAAACACCATCCAAAACAACGTAAACAAACAGATGCTTTATCCTCTGGAACAACAAAATTCCGCCATGTTGACTTCATTGACCCACAGTGACGGCTTCGCCGTCATCGATATCGGACAAACAGTCAGCAACGGCGATACCCTGCCGTTTATCCACTACAGTGCTTTCTGGGACTAAGAACCCCGAGTCAAGCCTGCCTGGCTCGACTGGATTGTTCGTTGTACCCGGCTATACTAAGGGCAGATTGATGCTCGTCAATGCAAAAAAGGGATACAGACCTTCGCAGGGTGCACCGTTGCCCAAGCAACATGGCGATAGTGCCAATCAACGAACCAATCACCGGTCATTGAATTTTTCAAACAGTTACGGTACTTGCCATGTCCACCGGTTCCACAATCACCCTACGACGTTCCCTGCCTGCACTATCCTCTTGGACGCTATTACTGATGACGATTCTGCTGTTGAGCGGCTGTGGCGGAATCAACAATAGCAACAGCAATGCGCAGTCCACCTATCTGGTCAACGTAACGGTAACTGGCCTCGGTAATAACAGTTCGCTGACGCTGCTGGATAATGCCCGGGATAAACTAGTGATTGATGCCTCCGGTAATTATCCGTTTGCGACCACCTTGCCCACCGGTGCCGCTTATAATGTCACCGTCAGTTCAGCACCTGCCGGAGAATCCTGCAATGTGAGTAATGCCTCCGGGATTATTGCGACCACCAACATTAGCACCATTCAGGTGGCCTGCACGGCCACACCCTCGGTCAGCTATACGATTGGCGGCAACGTCTCCGGATTGAGCGGCACCCTGGTGGTGCAAAATAATGGCGGAAATACGACCACCCTCAGTGCTGATGGCCCGTTTACATTTAGCACTCCTTTATTTAATCAGGCGAATTATAACGTCGCTATCTCCAGTCAACCCAGCGGCCAGACCTGTACGGTGTCGCAGGGTTCAGGCAGCGTGCAAGGAGCCGCTGTCACTACGGTAAGTTTGAGTTGCGTCCCCAACACCTCACAGACTTACTCACTGGGAGGAAACATCAGTTGGTCGCCTGCCCCCACGCCATCCAGCACTAACCCACCCCCTCCCACAAATTCACTAACCCTGCAATACCATACATCAGCCGGCAACACCAGTCAGACATTTGTCAACAGCGGAGCGTTTGTCTTCACTACACCGTTGAAGAGCGGAGTCGCTTACCAAGTCAGTGTACTCACCCCTCCTTCTGGCCAGTCTTGTAGTGTCACCAATGCATCCGGCACCATGGGAAACGCCAGTATCAGTAACTTGGTGGTATCCTGTTCAACCAGTACCACGTACTCTGTCGGCGGTACCTTGTCGGGTTTAACTGCGGGCAGTTCCCTCGTGCTTCTGGATAACAACAGTGACCCCCTGTCCCTGAGCACCAACGGCAACTTCAGCTTCCCCACCCAGTTGGCTTCTGGTGCCCTCTATTCGGTTACGACCGGCACGGCACCAACAGGTCAAACGTGCATCGTCAGCCAGGGCAATGGCAGCATTGCCACCGCCAGCATCAGCAGCGTTCAGGTCAGTTGTGTGGCCACTGTTGCACTAAACAGCAGCCCGGCTGTTAAAGAATCCATTCTCTATTCATTAACTTCCACAGATGGAATGGCACCGGTCAGCCCTCTGGTGCTTGATGCCCAGAATAATCTTTACGGTATCTTTTCCATCAATGCAACATCCAGTAGCGGGGGAACAACAGGCCATCGCAGCGTGCTTAAAATTACGCCTGCCGGCGTGCAATCATTACTGTATACATTCGCTCCAGGCAAAACAGCGGATCTCGCCCCCGCCCGTATTATCATGGGTACTAACAACACGCTTTACGGTAGCCTGTCCGATGGGGGAACTAACAGCACCGGGCTGGTATTTGAAATCAATCTGACAACAGGGGTCGAATCTGACATCTACTCCTTCGGTCCCGCCTCTAGCACCGATGGCAATACGCCCGTAGGTGCACTGGTTCTGGACTCACAAAATAATCTCTACGGTACGACCTATACCGGTGGCAGCAACAACACCGGCACCGTATTCAAGATCACTGCCTCAGGGACAGAATCAATCCTCTATTCCTTTGGGGGAACCACTGGAACCGATGGTCGGCACCCTCTGGGTGGATTGATCATGGACTCCAATCAAAATCTCTACGGCACCACCAGCGACGGTGGTACCACCTCCTCACCTGCCAACCCAGGATCGGGAACTGTATTCGAATTCACTGCCGCTGGCACTGAAAAATTGCTCCACTCTTTTGGAACTGCCACAAACGATGGCCTTAATCCAGCGGGTAATCTGGTGTTCGACGCTCAGAATAATCTCTACGGCAGCACGCACACCGGTGGAGTCAATAACCTAGGGACACTATTCAAAATTACCCCCTCTGGTACCGAGTCAATTCTGTACTCTTTTGGAGCCACAGGCACCGATGCCATCAATCCCGACGACATATTAATGGACAATAGCGGGAATTTTTATGGCACAACAACGGCGGGGGGGATCAATAATAATGGCTGTCTGTTTCAGGTCACCCCGGCCGGCAAAGAATCCGTGCTTTACTTTTTTGGTATAACGGCAGCGGACGCCACCGCTCCCTATGAAGGCTTAAGCATGGATGCCACCGGCGCTTTCTATGGCCCCAGTGAATACGGAGGAGCCAACAACGCCGGTGCTATCTTTAAAATAACCGTACAATAAGATGTAGAACCACTCTGCACGAGGCTTAACAACAAAAAACCGCAAGTTTCCGCCAGATTCTGGCATCAACAAGCCGGCCGCTGTGGACGGCTTTGAGCCCCGACCACCGGGTTCGAGCGGTAACGCCGCATTGAATAATCATAGGATTCTCCTCAATGACTCATCAAAAAACAGCAGCAGACTGATTCCCCTGCCTAAAAGGTAGCGACCTCCTCCAACCCCACAATTTTGCGGTTCAATCCCTTATCCCAGTTCCCTTGATCTATAAACTGCATATTGCGCTGGGTTTAAGCCTCTTTGTGCTATTTCCCTTTACCCGACTGGTGCACATCCTCAGCCTGCCCCTATGGTATCTGGAAAGACATTATCAAATTGTGCGGCAAAGAGGTTGATTTATCCCCAAGGCACTGGCCTACTGTACTAAATGATTGTTACTATCCCTCAGGGTTGGAGCAGCGGGGGTTTTACATGCACACGTCAGCAAATCCTGGTCTTTGGGACGGTTGGGGCCGACGCATTGACTATCTGCGGCTTTCCGTCACGGATCGCTGTGATTTTCGCTGCATTTACTGTATGGCCGAACAAATGCGTTTTTTACCCAAAAACCAGATTCTCAGTCTGGATGAATTGCGGCGACTGGCTCAGATACTGGTGCAACAGGGAATAAAAAAAATCCGGATCACCGGAGGAGAACCTCTGTTACGCCAAGGTATCGTCCAGTTCTGTGCCCAACTTCGCCCACTGGAAGGGCTGGAGGAACTGGTACTCACCACCAATGGATCGCAGTTACACACTCTGGCCCACCCCTTGGCCGCCGCTGGGGTACAACGGCTGAACATCAGTCTGGACAGTATACAACCACACCGCTTTCGTCAGATTACCCGCCACGGCGACCTGGCTCAGGTATTGCGCGGAATTGATCAGGCACAGACAGCGGGGTTTCAGCGGATCAAACTTAATGCCGTCATCATGCGCGGCCACAATGACGACGAAATTTTGCCTTTACTGAATTTTGCACTGGAACGTCAGCTCGACATCAGCTTCATCGAAGAAATGCCTTTAGGGAACGTAGGTCGTGATCGGCACGGACAATATTGTTCCAGCGACGTCATTCAGCAACGCATCAGTCAGCATTATCTGTGCACCGAAGTGGCCGCAGAAACCTCCGGCCCTTCACGTCAACTGCGCCTGCATGCCTATCCTCATATCCGGGTGGGTCTGATCTCGCCGCATTCGCATAATTTTTGTGGCAGTTGCAACCGCATTCGCCTGACCGTAGAAGGACGGCTGCTGCTTTGTCTGGGCAATGAACATTCCCTGGATCTGCGTGCATTAATGCGAAAAAAAAACCGTGATGACACCGCCTTGGCCAACGCCATCGCCGCCGCCCTGCAAAACAAACCAAAGCGACACCATTTTCACACCGACGAAGACACCAGTATCGTGCGTTTCATGAACGCCAGTGGCGGCTAAACCGCACGCAAATCCCGTAAATACCGCCGATAATTGTCAATATAGTGCAGCGCACTGCGGGCCAGTTTTTCCTTTTCCGCCTCAGTGACCCGACGAACTACCTTGCCCGGCGATCCGACAACCAGGGAATAATCAGGAATCTCCTTGCCTTCAGGAATCAGTGTGTTGGCCCCCACGATACAATAACGCCCAATACGGGCATGATTGAGGACCACGGCATTCATACCGATCAGACTATAATCGCCAACGCAACAACCATGCAACATGGCCTTGTGACCCACCGTCACATACTCGCCAATCTGCAACGGTGCCCCCATGTCCGTATGCAGCACAGCGCCATCCTGAATATTACTGCCCATTCCGATCTCCAGCGGTTCATTATCCCCGCGCAGCACGGCCTGAAACCAGATACTCACCTGCGACGCTAAGCGTACCGCACCAATCACCTCGGCACTGGGCGCAATAAAATACTCTCCCTCACACTGCAACTGCGCCGCACCCAACGAATAAATCATTATCGATCCCCCTGCACCCACCCTAATTGTATCATTGCCGCCGTGGCATCGGAAAATCAATCCCTGCTCCCAGGGTTCTGTTTAATACGTCCACCCACATATAGGCCGTAAGGCCCCAGATGACAAAGCCCTGGTAGCGAAAACAGGGCATCACATACGTCTGCCCCATAAAATCCACCTCATGATCATGATCCGGCAACGTGTTCAAAAAAAAAATGCAACGGCACC
>JAJXWR010000026.1 GCA_021781515.1 Pseudomonadota bacterium | reverse complement strand
CAAAAAGTAAAAGACTATTTTGTGCAAGTCATGCAAATGGACAGTTTCACACTACGCCTGGAAGCCACGTCTGAAGCGACTTAGAGCCAATTTTTATGAGAAAATGAACTCCGAAACTTGAGTTATAAGATTGCCCGGGATTTTTCTGCAAATCAGCCACTTCTGCAGCAAATTTCTTTCTTTCTGAAAGATTGGAATTACGATAATAATCTTCTATGCAACCCGAATACTTGATTTTTATCAGCGAACCCACTGGAAGCAAATCAACACAGGATAAATAATATTCATTCAAGGCATCCCGTGCCGATTTTAAAAACCAGTCCGATCCTCTTCTTTTTTGCCCGAATTTTCCCAGTGGCATATCCTCAAAAACTGTAAGTGGCGAAGCATTAATAAATACATTGGCATTTTCCTTGACAGATATCCTATAGTTAGAAACTTCAATATCTTTGGCAACAGTGACCACTGAACCTGTGTTTATATTACCCGTCCAAGCCACTTCTTTAGGAATAATTCCTTTACACCTGAGAAATTCTCTTATTGCTGCGCCGACTTTTGTCAATGCCAGCACGGAAGCGGGGTCAGTATTTATCCTGTTTTTCAGCGCTTCGGCATAGAGAGCCTGAATTTCCGGCTTATCGGTTATATTTTTAATTACACGGATATCAGAAGTGTCTGCAATCGCTGCAGCAACGCATATTTCAGAAAAAACAGTCTGTATTTTTGACATCAGTCAGGCGACCTTATTCATTGTTTTATGATAAGTTTGTTGCGCATGTGCCACACTATCAAAAAGTTCAGACCAATTTTTCTGAATCTGTCGGGCAACATGATAAGCCAGCAATGGCGGCACTGCATTGCCAACCAGTTTATAAGCATCTGAAGTTGAAACTTTATCCGTTACCAGCTGAAAATCATCAGGAAAAGTTTGAATCCGCGCACATTCCCGTACACTTAGCCTGCGTTGTGGCAGATGATATTCACTATTTATGCGCCCCCCATTGGCCTCAGATAGTCTCCTAAACTCAATATTGCCATGATGCTCAGAACGTATTGTGGGAGCCAGCCCATCCGGATAAACTTCGGTCTGTCCTTGACAGTGTTTTCCGTACCATTTTGCTTTCGAATAATTTTGATGCGACAAATCATGGCTGTTCTCAGGTTCACATAAATCAAAAACAGCGTCCCTGACTGAAACAAACTGTTTTTTTGCATCATGGGATTTTTCAGGATAAAGATTGATCATCCCCTCTTTAATTTTTTTTATAGCCGTGTCAGTCATATATTCTTTAGCTATACATATAAAAAAAATTCGCTCACGACTTTGCGGAACACCATAATCTGCAGCCTGCAGAACTTTTGGCTCAAGAACAAGATAGCCACCATTGATCGTTCTGAAATCATTAATTATAATATCTTTTACCTCACCTAATGAGATCAATCCTTTTACGTTCTCTGCAATAAAAATCTTTGGTTTAATAATTGCTACCGCTTTACGCAACCAGTAATAAAGCATTCCACGTGATTCAATCGATGGGATATCAGGATCAACTTGATTGTTATGTGTTCGATGAGATTTAAAACCATTGCGTTTTCCGGCAATACTAAAATCCTGACATGGAAATCCACCCGTCACCACATCAGCTTCAGGAAATACAAATTCACCACATTCGGCTTTTTTAACCAGATCAACAATACTTGCATAATAAAATGTGCCAGGTCTGGAAAAATAGCCTTCCCACGCCAGTTTTGCTGATTTTTTAATATCACAGGCAAACACCGTTTCAAAGTCCGTACGCTTTAATCTGACGGTATCCGCATTAACTGCATCAATCCAATCTCGGTCAATAATACTTTTAGAGTTAACCCAGAACCCACCTTCAAATCCCAGATCCATGCCACCACACCCGGAAAAAAAGGAGGCTACTTTTAATGTTTTCTTTGCGTACATCAAATTTACCTGTATATTCGATCGGATACTGATATAGCTTAACAAGGATGTATCTCACCCAGTCACTGACCAATTAGTGCCTATTCATCAATGTTGACAGAACATTACTACACAATTCAGTATTTCGTCAAAAACATTAAGATTAATCTTTAATCTGTTGAATAACATCAGGATTACAAAAAAAATCCCCCCGCAACAGTTTTTGATACATCAATGGATCGTCCCATTCACTTTGCACTTGTGCAGAGAATACAATCGACTCTAGTGCAATGAGTCCCATCTGCGGATTATAGGCATCCCCTCTGAAACACTGAGCATAACCGGTATCAGTTTCATGGGCAATCACCGAATGCAAGAGAACGTCCTGTTCACCATTACGCTTATGTGTCTGTTGCAGTATTCGATCAATCAGTACAAAAAAAACCCTGGAAAACTGTTCGGCCGATGGTGATACCGGGATAGAAATCCAGCGTGCGCTGAAACGTTGGCAAGCCTCCTGATAGTCCTGAGTATCGCGGTTCCAGAAGGTTAGCGTGTGATCAAAAGCATCAATAATGTCTCGAATAGTGCCTTTCATCAACCCAAAATCGTACACCATCTGCCCATGATCCAGCGCTTGCGCCTCCAGCAGTACCTCTACTTTATAACTGTGTCCATGGACGGAACGGCGGCACCGGTCAGTTGAACAATTGCGCACGATATGAGCACTTTCAAAACTGAATAATTTGCGGATTAACATGGCATTTTTCCTGATTCCCCAGTGCGTTTGCTCTAAACTGAATCTGAACCTCCCCATGCCCAAAGACAGTGGGTTCTAAGAACAAATCCATCGGATGTCTCCCCGGTGCTCCTCTTGCAACTACAGCATTCGGGCAATGCCCGATAGCAAATTCTTATTTACAAATGACCTTGCCCGAATGGTCAAACTTCGCAGGTGCGCAACGTAATCCCCAATTTCCCCCTAAGAACCGTGCATGTGATTCATACCACATCTGGCTCAAGCACTCCAACAGGGTTTTTACAAGGAGCCAGCTAAATTCTTTACGCTGGCGATCTTTAGTAGTTACGGTGTATCCAAACTGATCGCATTGCCATTTTGGCCCGTTCTCTGTAACGAAGTCTCAACGCCTTTTTGATATTTATCTCTACTGGCCGAACCATTGCCTATATGTGTCTACTGCCAAAATACCTCTTCAATCTGCGACGCCTCAAGCGCCCGTATCAGCCATTGATCCAGTTCTTCCAAAGAAGCCTGCTCCAGTTTCTGACTGAATGTGCTGGGGATTAAGCCAAAACGCAATCGAAGTGTCTTCATGAGTGCGGAACATAATACAGCCTGACTTTCCAGCTTACTTTCCATTAAGCCTTCACGTTCACCTTCAAGTAACCCCTGATTATAACCAATTTTTTCAATGGATGTCATGTAATGCATGTTAATCCTGTTCCATCATCTGCACACTGTTATTGAACTGATTTTCCAGTGCCTCCGTAAGACTCATAAACTAGTCGATGACCTTGTAGCAGATAAACCAGTCGTATCGGCTAAAACCTATGTTATACAAAAGTGTAACGAGTTCCAGTTTGGACTTAAATCATTTGGCCGGGTCTTTTTTACTGCTGACTGTCCGACGGTGCGCCTCAGTCAGAAGAGCAAATGGATTTTTTAGCTGCTTTAACTGCTGCTGAACAAACTCTGACAATTTGAGCAACTGAAATTTTAACAGAACCTGCGTCCCACAACGTTCTGTTCATTTGCATACTGCGTCGGCTTCCAGTCCTGCACGCTCCACCAGCAGTACCAGCGACAGCGGATGCCGGTGGTGGTGGGTCAAAAATCAATTCGGCAAACGCCTTGTCGCAAAAAACCTGCACTTCGAATTGCCTTAACCCAGTGCACTGGATAGTTACTCTATTATTTATAGAATCCAAGGTGCAGGATTCATGATTGCAGTGTAAAATTCAATTTCTATTGTTCCGATTGTTTTTCAGTTATTGTTTTAGCGAGGAGTTGCCCATGAAAAATCCCGTTCGCGTCGCTGTCACTGGTGCCGCCGGTCAGATCAGTTATTCACTGCTGTTCCGTATTGCTTCTGGTTCCATGCTGGGTGCAGATCAACCCGTAATTTTGCAGCTGCTCGAAATCACCCCGGCACTGGAAGCGCTGAAAGGGGTTGCCATGGAACTGGATGACTGTGCGTTTCCAACCTTGGCCGGTATTGTCATGACGGATGATCCGATGGTTGCTTTTAAGGATGTGGATTATGCATTGCTGGTTGGTGCACGTCCGCGTGGTCCGGGGATGGAACGTAAGGATTTGCTGGAAGCGAATGCGGCTATTTTCTCCGTACAGGGCAAAGCATTAAATGCCGTAGCCAGTCGTCAGGTCAAAGTCTTGGTGGTTGGTAATCCTGCAAATACCAACTCGTTAATTGCTCAACGCAATGCACCTGACCTCAATCCTCGTCAATTTACGGCCATGACCCGTCTGGATCATAACCGTGCGATGGCGCAACTGGCCGGCAAAACCGGTAAAAGTATCAATGATATCAAAAAAGTGATTGTCTGGGGCAATCATTCTTCAACTCAATATCCGGATATTTCCAAAGCGACAGTCGCCGGTGTTGCTGCCAATGGTCTGGTGGAACAATCCTGGTATGAAAGTGACTATATTCCTTGCGTACAGCAGCGTGGCGCTGCGATCATCAAAGCTCGCGGAGCTTCTTCAGCGGCCAGTGCTGCTTCGGCTGCCGTAGATCATATGCGCACCTGGGCAACTGGATCTGCGGACAATGACTGGGTTTCTATGTCGGTGTATTCTGATGGTTCCTATGGCATTGAAGCCGGTCTGATTTATTCTTTCCCCTGTACTTGTAAAAATGGCGACTGGTCTATCGTTCAAGGACTGGATATTTCCGATTTTTCAAGAAGCAGAATGCAGGCTACTGAAAAAGAACTGAAAGAAGAACGTGACGCCGTACGGCATCTGCTGCCCTGATTCAAAAAAATCAGTCACTGGCCGCAGGTTCAAATAATCTTGACGGGCGGTCAGTGCCTGCCTATCAATAAAACAGGAAGTGTATGCCTAACCGTGCTTCGCTAGAGGCTATTTTTAAAAATAATCGTCACTGGTCGCAATCTGTTGGTGCGCAGGATCCGGATTTTTTTTCACGACTGGAACGTCAGCAAACCCCAGAGTATTTGTGGATTGGCTGTTCGGATTCTCGTGTCTCTGCCAATGAAATCATGGGACTGTTACCCGGTGAGGTTTTCGTGCATCGCAATGTCGCCAATGTGGTGACACACACGGATTTTAATTGCCTGTCTGTCTTGCAATATGCTATCGATATTTTAAAAGTGCGGCATATTATTGTAACCGGGCATTATGGTTGTGGCGGAGTGCGTGCCGCCTTGGAAAATCGCAGTCTAGGTTTAATCGATAACTGGTTGCGGCATATCAAAGACATTTACCATCAGTTTGAAGAAATGTTCACCCACTTAGGTGCCGAAGAATCGGTCGATTTACTGTGTGAACTCAACGTCAGAGAGCAAGTGGCGAATGTCTGTCATACCACCATCGTCCAGGATGCCTGGAAACGCAATCAGGCCTTGACCGTACATGGCCTGATTTACCGCCTGAGTGACGGGATACTGCATGATCTGGATGTCAATATTAACGCAATGGAAGAGGTTCCTCGTATCTATCAGATGTATAACGATCAGGATCTAAGGAACCGCTTGCGTACATTGAGAACAACGCTGAAACAGGGCAAAAGCACTGAAACTTAAAGTTCAGGTATCTCCTTTACCACGGACAGGTAAAGCCTGCAGCAATGCTTGTGGGGGATGCTCACACACTAATTTCTGATGTAACGCCTGCTCTATGGCAGGGATGATAAAGGCATCATCTTCACTCGCAAAGCTGATACTGATTCCATTCACACCAGCACGCCCCGTTCGCCCGATACGATGCACATAATCATCGGCCTGTTCTGGCAACGTAAAATTAACCACGTGACTGATACCTTCCACATGGATGCCCCGTCCAGCAACATCGGTTGCAACCAGCACCTTTATTTTTCCATTGCGGAATGATTCCAGTGTCTTGATGCGTTTTTCCTGGGCAATCTCTCCAGAAAGCAAGGCACAACTGATACGGTATTTCTTTAACGTCTCCGTCAGTTGCCGAACCTGATCCCGTCGGTTGGCAAATACAATCACCCGTTCCAGTTTCTGTTGCTGAATCAGATTAAACAGAATCTTTACTTTTTCATCATTACTGACAATGTAAATTTTCTGATCAATCAACGCATTTTGCGGCTCTGCTTCAATTTCAACCCGCACAGCACTTTGTGTCCACTGGGTCGCCAGATTAATCACATCCTGAGTAAAGGTGGCAGAAAACAACAGGGTTTGTCGATGGGTTTTAGGTGGCGTCATCCGGACAATCTGTTTAACATCCGGAATAAACCCCATATCCAGCATACGATCAGCTTCGTCAATGACCAGATGTTCAACCTGATCGAGAAAAATGGTCTTTTTTCGGGCAAAATCCAGCAACCGGCCTGGGGTGGCTACCACAATATCCACCGCCTCACCCATCAGCGTCTGTTTCTGTTTTTCATAATCCATGCCGCCCACCAAGGTAAGTACCGTGATTGGCGCATACTTGGACAGCCCGTGCGCATCCTTGGCAATCTGCAACGCCAACTCTCGGGTAGGTGCCAGAATCAGTGCCCGGGGATCCCCGGCAAAACGCTCACCTTGCCAAGGATTTCTGATCAAATCATTTAAAATGGTAATCAAAAAGGCAGCGGTCTTTCCCGTACCTGTCTGGGCTCTGCCCAAGGCATCGTGACCCTTAAGGGTATAAGCAAGCACCTGCTCCTGAATAGGGGTACAATAACGAAATCCAAGATCAGCAACTGCTTTTACCAACGGATCCGGAATCCCTAATTCATCAAAACCGGTTTTTCCAGGTTCACGTACTGCTTCACTTTCTACATATTCGGACAAATTAGCTCAACTCAACAGTTAAAACAAAAAAACAGGCGGTAAAAAACACCTGAACATACTCTTCAAAAAATCAGAGCGAATGACTCTCGCGCACTTCATCGGCATACCAGCCTTTTTCTCCATGAATAACGAGAAATTCAACCGCTTGCCCGGGATGCAATACCTGAGAGTCCGGCAAACGCAGATGGCGCTGCTGCACAAACACATCACCTCCTGATGGCCGCCGGATGAAACCATACCCTTTACGAGGATTATACCACTTAACCACCCCCTGCTCACGTTGTTGTTGACCGGGCATTCTGAAACAGTAAACAAGCACCAGTAACAACAATACAGGAACATCAAAAACCATCACACTTAAAAAATCCGTCTTGACCGCTCTACTCAGCGAATGCAACAACGCCGCCCCTGAAAAATAAACCAGGATAGCCAGCATCAAGGCCATACTACGATTTTTGTTTTTTAATATCCAGAGTAGCAACAAGCTGAACACCAAATAGGCCAGACCAAGCATCCGCCAGGGCAACGTCAACGATGGCAAAACAGCATCCGCCCAGAAACGGGCAAACCACCAGGGAAAAACCAAGGAAACCAGGCCAACCAGCATCCATTGAAGGCTAAGTCCCAGCATCAGGACGCTTACCCAGTGCGATCGGTACATACGAAACTCACTATTTCAGTCACCCACTTTGGAATATCAGTTAAACCACAACCTGGTCTCTGCTAAGAGGTTCCTTGTGCACGCCCACTATTCTCTATTTCTCTATTCTCTAAAAACAGACAATTAAGAACATGCATCAAAGAACAAGGTAACAGCAATCCAACTTACCGTAAACAGCTACCGTAATCAGGCAACTTCAGTCCAGTGGCAAAACATCTTCAGCCTGAAATCCTTTATCCCCCTTGACAACGCTGAACTCCACATGCTGTCCATCACGTAAAGAACGATGCCCTTGCCCCCGGATTGCCCGGAAGTGCACAAACACATCTTCCCCTACCTCTCGACGGATAAAACCAAATCCCTTCGTATCATTAAACCACTTGACCGTGCCCTTTTCACGGTTTGACATAACAGCTTTCCTCTCAAAAACGCAACACACCCGCAACAACCACTCACAACTCATTCACGAATGCGTCACTACATCCTTTGATGACAACGCCCATTGATAAGTCAGGTACCGTACAAAAAGTAGCACCTTGACCGTCTATTCAAGATTAGACAAGAAATTCCGTTCTGTGGCAACCCGTTCGAAAAATTTAGTTGCAGAATTTATTCCATTCCTTCTGCCTCCACTACACTAGAATTTATTCAGTGCGGTGTGCGGATTGCCGATTCGCTGCGCTGGATTCCTGTTTCATACAGCAACCTTTAGGGTGCTGTATCCATGGTGCCTGTGCAGGAACTCCGATCCGGACTTTTTTCATTGATTTTGCACAAGACCCAAAGTACACTACGTAAAAACAGCTGTCCACCACCTTTTTTAATGGTTTGTAATGACTGGAATTTTTGTATGTATAAAGTGATTTTTCAAAATCAGCACAAAATCTATGAAATTTATGCTGAACACATTTCAATGAGCAGTGTGTTTGGTTTTATTGAAGTATCAGGATTTGTGTTTGCTGATGAAGGCCATCTGCTAGTGGATGTGGCTGAAGAAAAATTACGTGCGGAGTTTAGCGGTGTGCAAATGAGCCTTATTCCGATGCAGGCTATTTTCCGTATTGATCAGGTTGAAGAAAAAGGCAGTGTTAAAATCAGTGAACTGGGTCAGCAGGGAAATATCATGCCATTCCCAGGATCCCAGTTACCCCGCAACTGATTATTTAAAAACACCATGTAACTCATTATTATACCTAAGTTATTCCTCTGGAAAACCGAACAGCGACCTTAGCTTTGGCTCTAACGGAGTAGTGTCACCACATCTTCCAGATCCAGATGTGCACGATCCACATAATTGGCTAATGTCAGTGAATGATTGGCGAACAGCCCGAAGCCACTGCCATTAAGGATCATTGGGCTCCAGACGGTTTGTTGACTAGCCACCAGTTCATGAATGGCTGAACGGATTCCCAGATCCGCATGTCTGGACTGCAAATAATCACCGTAATCCTGACTAATGGCCCTGAGCAGCGCCACCAGTGCCCAGCACTGGCCTCTGGCATCGTAAAATTCATCATCAATTTTCCACCAGGACGTTGGCTTGATCATCTGGGGAGTGTCCTGTCCGGTAATGGCGACCGGTATAATGGCTGCATTCAGGTGCGCAGACATTCGCCCCAAATCAACATTGACCTGCTGCAGGTAAGTTACCAAGGCATCAGGCCGGGTGAAAAAAGTCGCTGTCGCCGGGGTTGTCTGCAACCGCAGGGAATAGTGCCGCAGGTCTGCAACGCCCTCACGAAATTCGGACTGTGCCCGCGGAAAAAGCCAGCTGTGTTCATCCACCGCAAAGGCCGCTTCAGCCGCATTCAGATCAGGATCATCCTGGTACTGTGCATGCGACATGGCAAAATCATGTCCCATGCTATGCACGACCAGTCGTACCTGATGCAGGACACCAGATTCCCAGTGAGGAATATCATCCATAAACACCCAGGGGGGCATCCAGTCATTCGCCAGATAACCGCCGGGTTTATCATAAAGTTTTTCAGCGACCCGAGCGACGGTGTCGGCCAGAACCACCCCGGGAAGCGGTTTTGACATCTGCACCGGCGGAGCCAGTAAATCCGGTTCAGATCCGGAATACCAACTCAAGCCCCAGAGAAACAGCGCAACTCCAGCGAATAACGCACCGCCTGATTTCCAGTGCAGCCCCTTGTCTGAAGGGAGTGCATTGGTCAAATTCTGCAACCGATCCCAACCATACATCGCCATAACTTATCTCAAGCATCCACCCAGGACAGAGATTCCAGTTCCCGCGGTTCACCCACCCAGAAACCTTGTCCACCATCAACTCCCAGTGATAATAACCGTTTCCATTGTTCTTCGGAACGGATATTGTCAACCATTACCTGTATATCCATGCTATGCATCAGTTGTAATAGCATTTGCAGCAAAGTACTTTGTTCTGCAGTTTCAGCATCAGTCAACGCATAAACCGCATCCAGTTTAATGGCTTGCAACGGTAAACTGGACAAGAGACTCAAGCCCGCCTGCCGCCAGGCGAACCGGTCAATCAGCAAACCAGAACCATGGGCATTCAACCAGTGAGCCAGTTGTTTGACAGCTTGCGGGGCTAAAATCCAGGCAATTTCATTGACCTCAAACCGTAGAAAAGGCAACAGCGACACCGACTCTTCCAAACGCACCAGCAGGCGGATCATGAATTCTTCTGAACGTAGCGAATACGGTGATAGATTAATGTGCATGCAATCGAGCGGGCGGGTCAAATTGGCCGCATCGCTTTGATACTGCAACACCAGATCCAGTACCAGAAAATCCAGACGCCACGCCCAGCCAAACTGTTCAACCAGAGGAATAAATGCCGCCGCCGGCACTACCTGTCCATCCACATGCAGACGCAACAGAATTTCCTTGTGCAATAAATGCTGTCGGGCATCGACACAGGGCATATAGTAAAGCCGCACGTCCTTACTGGTCAACAGCGTGTCCATGCGCATTTTGATTGCTGCCATATCGTTGCCCATGGCATCAAGGAATGCCGGAATGACCCCGGCCAGTTCCAGCACATGACTGCCCGATTCTGGATTGGCGTGCGCCATTTCCAGTGCCTTGCTGGCCTGGGGCAACAGATCGGCGGCCTGATCACGCACGGTGGCATAGGCCATTCCGGCATAAAAGCGCACCCGTACATCCTCTTGGGTCAGAGCCATTAGCCGTAAGGCAGACATCAGGTAATCCAGTACCGCCTGCGCCACATTACGTTCACAATGCGGAAGGAGCACGACAAAGCGCCCCCCCTGTAACCGTGCAATCAGCGCCTCCCGATGGTCTTCCTGGAGTTTGCGTAACCGCGCAGCGATATGAACCAGCACCTGATCAGCCCGCTCCGTTCCAAGGCGGTTGTTCAACTCCGCCAGTTGATCCAGTTCCAGAATAATCAGTGCAGCCGGCCACCATTGATCTTCTGCCTGTTGCCAGGATAAATAATCCCGGTCAAACGCCTTGCGGTTGGCCAACCCTGTCAAGGCATCCTGAAACGAGGCATTATGTTGTTCTTCAAGTTGGCGAATCAAATCCTCGATGAGAATGCGTACATGTCGGGTCAGTCGATTCATGGCCTCCACGACCCGACGAAATTCCCGGGTTCGGGGCACGGGACTGATTTCGCGAAATTCCCGACGGAGTACCGCATCAGCCGCTTCTTCGAGCTGTGCAAGGGGTTGGGTGAGCCAGCCCATGGCCAGAAAACCCAACATCGCCATTCCCAGCAATACGCAAGCCCCCAGCAGCACATCCCGGTTCGCCTGCCGCCAGAGACTGGCGTAGGCATAATCCGCATCGGACTCCACCGTAAGACTACCAACAATCAGCCAGCCCTTAGTCAGGGTGGTATGCTCAGCCTGTGAAGTCATCGGCCACAGACGGCGAAACCACTCGGGAACCGCTGAGGGTCTCACAGCGGTTCGCTGCAACTTTTCCAGAACCTGGCCATTGGCACCCATCAGCACAATCTGCCGGTAGTATCCCTGATCAAAAACCGCCTGCAACATGACCGATGTTTTCAGCAAATCCCGACGGCCCATGGCTGGGGCCAGTTGCATGGCCAGCATATGCGCCGTGTTGTGAGCAGAAATCTGTAACTGGTTCTGCAGATAAGAGCGGGCGGTCAGCATCGAGATACCAAGATCACCCAGCGTCAACAAAACGCTGTTGATCACCAGTACCGTTATAAGTTGTTTGAATAATGTCACAGTGCCCTCGAATAGCGCCTTGCCCCGACAAGGTATTTCCCAATATGCAGTGCCCGGTGTTTCCTTGAAAATTTATTTTGCTGACATCCGTAATACCCATTATAGAGTACTGCCGCACCACGAAGAGAGTATACCACGATCAAGGGGCCGTTCTCACCGGAAATCCCGGATAATACGACCCCGGTTGATTGCGCATGCGCAGCAGGACGTCCTGCCATTTGTCCAGTCCCTGACCATTGTTGACAGGCCCGTCCTGTTCTTCTTCACCAGAGACCCACATGCCATCGGCATTAAAACTGTAAATCGGCAGTAGATCCGGACGTTGGGATGCCGGTAAAATCTTTTTGACCAGACTGTCGAGGATCAATGGCTCTTGTCCAGGTGCCGGATACCAGGCCAATACCATATGAGGTTGATTGATTGACAGTGCTTCAACATAAGTCATACGCAACCGGCTGTCCGGAACCCCCAATGTACGCAACGTAAAATATTTTGCCAGCGCATAGTCTTCGCAGTCACCGCCATCAGAGCCAATCATTTCATACGGCGTTGCCCAGTAATCTTCCTGATGCCAGTGTTCCGCATCACTGATATAGGGCAAGGTATCGATAAAACGGTTGACTGCTTCGACTTGTTCCCCTTCAGGACGTGAACGTAATTGCTGGGTCAGGTTATTCCACGCCAATAGTCGCACAGCGGCCGATGGCCCCCAACGGGACTGTGCCTGTTGCAGTTGCAGGTTGCTCAACCCCAGGAGGTCAGCGACACACCACCCTGTCAACAAACATCCTGCCAGAATCAGTTTTTGTGCACGTCCTAACATAATGGCGGTTCATGCCCCTTTAATCGGTTCAGACCACCGGACAGAGCCGGTTGGCTAAAGTTGATTCGCTAAAATCCCGTTCAGGGGAAAATCTTCTAAAAAAAGCATTAAACGGTAACATCTTTGTTCTAAGATGGCAGATCATATACAATGCTAGCATCGGAGCCGGGATTATCGCCTGTATGACAGATATTCTGCTATTAAATGGCCCCAACCTGAATATGTTGGGACGACGTGAACCAGAACTTTATGGTGCCGACTCGCTCGGCAGCATTGAGCAACGCCTGCAAACGCAAGCACAGTCTGCTGGATTTCAGTTATCATGCCAGCAAAGCAGTCATGAAGGGGTGCTGGTTGAGCGCATTCATCAGGCTTTCAACGACAAGACCCGGTTTATTCTGATCAACCCTGGAGGACTGACCCACACCAGTGTGGTATTGCGTGATGCCCTGCTGGCGGTGAATATTCCTTTTCTGGAAATTCATATCACGAACATTCATGCCCGTGAGCCTTTTCGTCAACATTCGTTTTTGTCTGACAAGGCGATAGGGGTGATTGCCGGCCTCGGCAGTTTCGGCTATGAACTGGCCTTGCAATTTTGCATTCGTCACCTTTCAAATCGTTAAGTCCTTCAAGGAGCAGATTTAATATGGATTTAAGAAAAGTTAAAAAACTGATCGCATTACTGGAAGAATCCGGCATTGACGAAATTGAAATCAAGGAAGGCGAAGAGTCGGTACGTATTGCCAGGCATGGCAAACCTGGCACTTCAGCCCCGGTTCATATTGTGCAGGAGCACCGGTCTGTGGATCCTGTACCGGTCACCAGCCCCTCGGTAGCTGCTGAAAATACAGTGCAGGGCAACACACAACACTCCCCGATGGTAGGCACCTTTTATTCGGCGGCTTCACCAAACTCGCCACCTTTTGTTACCGTGGGCCAGGCCGTCAAACAGGGCGATGTACTTTGCATCATTGAAGCGATGAAAATGATGAACCAGATTACCTCAGATTTTAATGGTACGGTACAAAGTATCCTGGCGGAAAATGGTCAGGCGATTGAATTTGATCAACCGCTGTTTGTGATTGTCTGAGAGATTGTGGCCTGAGAGATTGTGGCCTGAGAGATTGTGGCCTGAAATAATAAAGCCTGAAATATTGGGGATTGATTCATGCTGGACAAAGTAGTTATAGCCAACCGCGGTGAAATTGCCCTGCGTATTTTGCGTGCCTGCCGGGAACTCGGCATTAAAACGGTGGCGGTTTACTCCAAGGCAGATCGTGACCTGATGCATGTCCGACTGGCTGATGAATCGGTCTGTATCGGTCCGGCAGCGAGCCGGGACAGTTACCTGAATATTCCCGCCCTGATTTCTGCAGCGGAAGTTACGGATGCACAGGCTATCCATCCTGGCTATGGTTTTTTATCTGAAAATCCTGATTTTGCTGAAGCGGTTGAGAAATCAGGATTTATTTTTGTCGGCCCGCGTTCTGAAACCATTCGCCTGATGGGAAACAAGATTTCTGCCAAAGAAGCCATGCGTGCCGCCGGCGTCCCCACGGTACCGGGTTCAGAAAATGCGGTCAACGGTGACAATGCCATTGCCATTGCACGCCAGTGCGGTTACCCAATTATCATCAAAGCCGCCGCCGGTGGTGGTGGTCGGGGTATGCGTGTGGTGCACACCGAGTCCGCCTTGCTGAATTCGCTGTTTGTAACCCAAAGCGAAGCAATGGCAGCGTTTGGGGATGACACCGTCTACATCGAAAAATTCCTGCAACATCCTCGCCACGTTGAAGTACAGATCATGGGAGATGGCGAAGGAAATGCCATTCATTTAGGTGACCGCGACTGTTCCTTGCAACGGCGACATCAGAAAGTGCTGGAAGAGGCCCCGGCTCCACTGATTCCTGAGGACAAACGACGCGAAGTACATGCGGCCTGTGTGCGTGCCAGCCAGCAGATTCGCTACCGTGGAGCCGGAACTTTTGAGTTCCTGTTTGAAAAAGGCCGGTTTTATTTTATAGAGATGAACACCCGTGTGCAGGTGGAACATCCAGTTACTGAACTGGTTACTGGTGTGGATATCATCCGCGAACAGTTGATGATTGCCTCCGGACTGGGACTCACCTGGAAACAGGAGGATATTGTCATTCGCGGACATGCCATGGAATGTCGGATCAACGCTGAAGATCCGAAAACATTTTTGCCCTGCCCGGGACTCATCAAGCATTTTCATGCGCCCGGCGGACCGGGAGTTCGTATGGATTCTCATATTTATTCGGGATACACCGTCCCTCCTTACTACGATTCACTGTTGGGCAAACTGATTTCTTGGGCACCCGACAGAAACCGTTGCCTGAACCGGATGCGGCGGGCACTGGATGAACTGGTGATTGACGGGATAAAAACCAATAGCACGCTGCATCGTGATACCATATTGCGTGATAGTGAATTTGCTCGGGGTGGTGTAGACATTCATCACCTTGAACATATTCTCTCCCGCTGATTTTTGCTTCCCTACGTGGTCACCGCCCTATGCCCTGGTTACAGCTGAAGATTGAAACGCATCGCCCCCATGTTCCTGCACTGGAAGAATTACTGGAATCCCTGGGGGCCGCTGCCATTGTGCTACAGGATGCGGGTAACCAGCCGCTGCTTGAACCTCCCCCGGGGGCGACTCCATTGTGGGATCACCTGTGGCTTCAGGGAATTTTTACCGTCGATTCTGACGCAGAATCCTTGCTGGAATTTCTTGATCAACACTACGCTAAACTTATCATCCAGCGTCAGATTGAATTACTGGAAGACAAGGACTGGGAACGTGCCTGGATGGATCACTACCACCCGATGCGTTTTGGTCATCGCCTCTGGGTGGTTCCCAGCTGGACGCCTCCACCACAACCGGAGGCCGTGAATTTATTGCTGGATCCTGGTCTGGCATTCGGAACAGGCACCCATGCAACAACCGCATTATGCCTGGAGTGGCTGGATTCTCTGGATCTGCGCCATAAGACCGTCATGGATTACGGCTGTGGCTCGGGTATTCTGGCCATTGCTGCCTTGCTGCTTGGTGCCGATACCGCCTATGCGGTAGATAATGACCCTCAGGCACTGACGGCTACCCTGGACAATGCGCAACGAAATCAGGTCGATGAACGGCTGCGGGTTCTGGCACCTGCAGAGATTCCCGTTGATTTCCTGGCGACGGTGGATGTTGTTGTGGCCAATATTCTTGCCAGACCACTGATCGCACTGGCCCCCCGTCTGTTGGCTTGCCTACGTCCGGGAGGGGCGATTGCCCTCTCTGGGCTGATTGGCAGTCAATGTGAGGAGGTTCAGGCTACCTATGCACCCTATGTGGATTTTTCTGCGGTGGCTGTTCGTGATGAAGACTGGTGCCGACTGAATGGAACCCGAAATAACAGAACCCTGGCAACGCATTGCTGAAATGCGTTGCTCAGACTAAACTAGACGAAAAGAGAGGTTGCTGTGAATAGTGGACGTTCTGGAGCAGAAAATGAGTGAATCTACGGCAGTTTTCCAACGAAAACACCGCACACAATCTGTTATCCGGATCATTAATACGATGATCTCTGCTAAAAGTATCGGGATTTAGGCGTGGGAGACTTCATGACTCAGACACGTTGTCCGCATTGCCAGAGCGTTTTCAAAATTCGGGCAGAAGACATCCAGGCAAGAAACGGAATGGTTCGTTGCGGAGCCTGCCTGCAGGTCTTTCGGGCGGAAACCAGCATGATGGGCTCGACCAGTGATCTCGATAACGATGTCAGAACGCCGGCGTATCAACAGGTCGTTGATGAATCCTGGGCGGAGGAATTACTGGCAGAAGCCGAAAAACAGCCTACAAAAATCAATAAACAAAAACCGGAGGTTACTCAAGCAATTCCCTTGCCAACGCTACCGGATGATCACTTGCACCATGGGACCGTTAACAACATCAAGATAAGTCTGGGCCATAATGAACTCAGTGATTTCATGCTGAATCCGCTTCAGGAAGCCATGTCTGAAAAACGCTCAACCAACCTTAACCTCGAACCATCGCTGGTACGTTCAGATCTGGTCAATCCTGACGAGGCCTGGGCCCAGGAAGTGTTACATGAACTGGAACAGGATCCCCCTGTGCACTCAGGTAATTCAGATCGCCTTGACTCTCTGTTCGGTGCCACTTCTCCGCCTCTGGCTTCTGCCACAGCAGAGCTTCAAGACAGTTCTTTCAGTTTTGGAGATGAACAGGCACTGGATTTTTTGAATGATAATGATCTGCAAATTCGTACACGAACCTCAACGCATCAGCCCGTCATCACTTATACGGAAGAGGAACTGACTGATCCGTTACTGATTGCCTCCGGCAAATCATCCATAAAATGGGGCCAGCTATTGTTGTGGGGCACCCTGGACCTGTTGGGAATGCTCGTGTTGATGCTGCAGTTTATCTACTTTAACTCGGGTTATTTTCAGGAGAATGCGCACTTATTCCCATGGATTCAGCGGATATGCCAACCGTTACATTGTCGGGAATCCGCCAATGATACTGACTTTGTACGCGTGGACATGCTGATTGTCAGGCCTGATACTGAATCTGGACGAATTCTAATCGATACCCTGATCCATAATATCAGTAATATTGATCATCCGTTTCCCACGCTACGGTTAAGTATGCAGGATATTAATGGTAATGTCATTGGCAGCAGCCTGATTGCACCGCAAACCTATCTGGGCTCTGCGTTCAATCAGTTGTCTACTTTTGCTCCTGATACGCCGGTTCATGTGTCCCTGATGGTGGTGGACCCAAAAGTACCGGTGGCCACGACCAGCCTGGTCTTGGCCAATTAAATTGCGCCGTGCTTGATTCTCCGTTACGTCTGGGACCATGGGTGATTGAACATCCAGTCCTCATGGCACCGATGGCGGGAATAACTGAACTGATCTGGAGAAATCTGTGCCGGGAGCAGGGAGCCGGTCTGGCTATCGGGGCCATGCTGACCTCGCAGATGCATTTGTGGAACTCTGCCAAATCCCAAGAACGTCTGGTTGAACCCGACGAAACCCGTCCGCGGGTGATCCAGATCGTCGGCCACGATCCTGATCTGCTTGCTGAAGCCGCTCAACAATTGGTGAGTGACGGTGCAGACATCATCGATATCAATATGGGATGCCCGGCAATCAAGGTCTGCAATCGCCTGGCGGGTTCTGCCCTGTTGCAGGATTTACCGCACTTGGAAAAAATACTGCACACCGTCGTGCAGGCGGTCAATGTACCGGTGACCTTAAAAACCCGTACCGGAATTACTCCGGATCAGCGTAATGGAGTGACCGTGGCAAAAATTGCCGAGCAGGCCGGCATACAGCTCCTGACGGTTCATGGCCGCACCCGTTCAGAAGGTTTTTCAGGTATCGCTGAATTTTCCACCTTGGCAGCGATTAAAAAAAATGTAATGATACCCGTTATCGCCAACGGTGATATCCGATCCCCGGCGGATGCACAGCGGGTGCTACAGGAGTCGGGTGCAGATGGACTGATGATTGGCAGGGGTGCATTGGGCAATCCTTGGATATTCAGGAATATTATTGATTTTCTGAGGACCGGGAAGTTTTCTGCACCGCCATCTACAAAACGGTGTGTGCAAGTAGTGCGTACCCACGTGCTTGCCTTGTACGCACGCCACGGTTCGGTCATGGGCCTACGGCATGCACGGAAGCAAGTGGGCTGGTATCTGCAACAACGACCTGATTTACCGTTGACACGTACAGAATTCATGGCTGCCCGCACGCCTGAAGCGCAAACGGTACTCCTTGAAGCAGCGGCAGGTGCCTGTGAGGTACTGTGAACTGTTCCAGTCCGCCTTGGCGGATGAGGAACCCTTTTTTTGACTTTTAGCAGAAACCAAATTGATGATCATGGAAAGCAGTCTTTTGAAACAACACCTTACCAGCCAGGTCACTCATTCACAAACCTTGCGCGATCATGTGGACTCGGCGTTGCGTAATTACTTCTCGAACCTGAATGGGGAACCGGTCACTGACGTATACCAGATGGTGCTTTCAGAGGTTGAAGCCCCTCTGCTGGAAGTCGTTCTTCAGTATACCCGTGGCAACCAGACGGCGGCCGCAGAACTGCTGGGTCTTAACCGCGGCACCCTGCGCAAGAAACTGAAAGAATATGGGTTGATGTAATTATTTTTGTCATCACACCCTGACTGTGTTTTTTCCGGAAATACGTTAAACTGGATCGTTTTATTACGTGTCCACTTCCTTTCCCACTTTTGGCCGCTAGTCGGCTGCATACTGATGGAATCTTGCTATGCCTACCCGGATTACGCCCAAACGAGCCCTGCTTTCCGTATCTGATAAATCAGGCATTGTTGAATTTGCCCGCGGCCTTGGTCAACGCGGCATTCATCTGCTATCGACCGGGGGAACCTTCCGGGCGTTGCAGGAAGCCGGCATCAAGGTCACCGAAGTCTCAGACTACACAGGGTTTCCGGAAATCATGGATGGCCGTCTTAAAACTCTCCATCCATTGATTCATGGAGGGATTCTCGGCCGTCAGGGTCAGGATGATCTGATCATGAAAGCCCACGGCATTCAAAGTATTGATCTGGTGGTTGTCAATCTTTACCCTTTTGCACAAACAGTGGCCCGTAGTGACTGTTCCCTGGAAGAGGCCATTGAAAATATTGATATCGGTGGCCCGGCCATGCTGCGAGCCGCTGCCAAAAACTATAAATTCTGTACGACCGTTGTTAAACCGGCTGATTATTCTCGGGTACTCGCAGCGATGGATGTGGATGGCAGCCTGAGTGAGGGATTGCGTTTTGATCTGGCCGTTGCTGCCTTTGAACATACCGCAGCCTATGACGGCATGATTGCGAACTACCTGGGACGACTGGATACCGGGGGAGAAAAAAGTATGTTCCCCCGCACCTTCAATCTACAGGTCAAACAGGCACAATTGCTGCGCTATGGCGAAAACCCGCATCAACATGCGGCATTTTACAAAGAAGAAGCCTGCAAGGACAGTTGTGTCGCTACCGCAGAACAGGTTCAAGGCAAAGAATTGTCCTATAACAATATCGCTGATACTGATGCGGCACTGGAGTGTGTCAAAAGCTTTATCAAACCGGCCTGCGTCATTGTCAAACACGCCAATCCCTGTGGAGTGGCAGTGGCACCTGAAGGCATTCTCAAGGCCTATGAACTGGCCTGGGCCACCGATGCGGAATCGGCTTTCGGCGGCATCATTGCCTTTAATCGTCCGTTGGATGCAGATACTGCACGTGCCATTGTGGATCGACAATTCGTTGAAGTCATCATCGCTCCAGGAGCCTCCGATGCGGCGTTGGCCATCACGGCCAGCAAACCTTCAGTGCGCGTGTTGTTATGTGGTGCTTTTGCAGAGAAACGGAGTAACGGGCTGGATTTCAAAAAAGTTCAGGGTGGTCTTTTGGTGCAGGAACTGGATATCGGCATGGTTACTCCTGATGATTTTCAGTTGGTCACCCGTCGTTCCCTGGAACCCGATGAACTAAATGATTTAATGTTTGTCTGGAAAGTAGCCAAATATGTAAAATCCAATGCCATTGTCTATGGTAAAAATCGCCAGACACTGGGCATCGGTGCCGGTCAGATGAGTCGGGTGAATTCAGCACGCATCGCTGTCATCAAGGCAGAACAGGCCGGTTTTTCCTTGCACGGGGCGGTCATGGCCTCCGATGCCTTTTTTCCGTTTTGCGACGGAATTGATCAGGCCGCCCAGGTCGGGATCCGTGCCATCATCCAGCCTGGGGGGTCGGTACGCGACAGTGAAGTCATTGCCGCAGCAGATGAGGCAGATATCGCTATGGTATTTACTGGAATGCGGCATTTTCGCCATTGAGATGTCTAGACATGCAAATTCTTATTCTGGGTAATGGTGGGCGTGAACATGCACTGGCTTGGGCCTGCAGCAAAGATCCCTCTGTTCAACGGGTTTTTGTGGCGCCCGGCAATGCAGGTACGGCACAGGAAGCCAAATGTAGCAATGTATCCATGAATCCACTGGATGCACAGGAAATCATCGCCTTTGTGCAACAACAGGACATTGATCTGACACTCATCGGCCCGGAAGCCCCGTTAGTGGCTGGCGTGTCGGATGCCTTAAGGGCAGCAGGTCTGGCGGTGTTTGGCCCCTCTCAGGCAGCAGCGCAACTGGAAGGCTCCAAATCTTATGCCAAGGCGTTTATGTCTCGCCATGGTATTCCTACGGCAGGTTATCGGGTATTTCAGGAATTATCCCCTGCGCTTGCCTGGTTGCAAACTCATCCCTTGCCAGTGGTCATCAAAGCCGATGGTCTGGCAGCAGGTAAGGGGGTTGTCGTTGCGGCCACCCTGACTGAAGCACAGGCCGCTGTGCGCTCCATGCTGGAAGACAACCGTTTTGGTCAGGCCGGTGCCTCTGTAGTCATTGAGGAATTCTTGCCCGGAGAAGAGGCTAGTTTTATTGTTGTGTCCGATGGCGTGCACGCCCTTCCCCTCGCCACCAGTCAAGACCATAAACGCATTGGTGAAGGCGATACCGGCCCCAACACCGGAGGAATGGGTGCTTATTCACCAGCACCGGTCGTCACTGCGCTGTTGCATGAAAAAATCATGGAAACCGTGATTTACCCCACCCTGCGCGGTATGGCCGCCGAAGGTCATCCCTACAGCGGTTTTCTCTATGCCGGGCTGATGATTTCTCCAGACGGGCAAATCGCTGTTGTAGAATTTAACTGTCGACTGGGCGACCCGGAAACCCAGCCGATCCTGCTACGTTTACAGTCTTCCCTCCCCGGATTATTACAGGCGGCGCTAAAACAACAACTGGATCAGGTGTCGATACATTGGGATCCCCGACCTGCGCTGGGCATTGTACTGGCCGCACCGAATTATCCGGATACACCGGTTCTGGGAGAGCTTATTACCGGCCTGAATCACCCCGATCCAGAGGACGTAAAAACTTTTCTGGCCGGTGTTCGCCTGGAACATCAGCAATGTTTCACTGCCGGAGGACGAGTGCTCTGCGTGACGGCACTGGGCGCTACGGTGCAACAGGCCCGAACCAACGCATTCGGTCGTATCCATCAATTGGGTGGAGCGGCTTTGTATTACCGCCGGGATATTGGGCATCGTGCGCTGGATAGTCAGAACTCCTGACATATCCACCATTAAATCCTTCGCCGCACCCGGACAAATTCAATCTCACTTTTCCGGCAAAGTGTTAGACTTATGCTTTAGTCCAACCCATTTTTTAAATGTTGATTCTACTAATTTCGAGCCCTGCTATGGATGAAAATATCAGTAAAGCCGCACTGGATTACCATGAATTTCCAATACCCGGAAAAATTTCAGTTACTCCGAGTAAACAGTTAAGCAATCAACGCGACCTGGCGTTGGCCTACTCCCCTGGAGTGGCTGCACCCTGTCTGGAAATTGCCAAAGACCCAAGTAGCGTTAGCCGTTATACGGCGCGGGGCAATCTGGTGGCTGTCATTAGTAATGGTACGGCGGTGCTTGGACTTGGTGACATAGGGCCACTGGCGGCCAAACCGGTCATGGAAGGCAAAGGCGTCCTGTTCAAGAAATTTGCGGGCATCAATGTTTTTGACATTGAAATCAATGAAAGAGACCCTGAAAAACTGGTCGAAATCATTAGTTCCCTTGAACCGACTTTTGGTGGAATCAATCTGGAAGATATCAAGGCACCAGAGTGTTTCTATATTGAACGTAAATTACGTGAACGTATGCATATTCCAGTATTTCATGACGATCAGCACGGCACGTCGATTATTGTCGGTGCAGCCCTGCTCAACGGCCTGACACTGGTTCACAAAAAAATAGAAGATCTGCGCATTGTCTGCTCCGGTGCCGGTGCGGCAGCGTTGACCTGCCTGGATCTGATCTGTGCTTTAGGAGCTCTGCCTGAAAATATTTTTGTTTGCGATTCCAAAGGAGTCTTACAACATCAGCGCACTGACATGGATGAAAGCAAACTGCGTTATGCCCAGCATACACAGGCACGAACCCTGGCCGATTTACTGCCAGGTGCCGATGTATTCCTTGGCCTGTCAACCGCAGGTGTACTACAGGCGGAGATGGTTGAAAAAATGGCCCGCGATCCACTGATTTTTGCTTTGGCCAATCCGACCCCGGAAATCATGCCTGAAGCGGCCCGGGCCGTTCGTCCCGATGCCATTATTGCCACCGGACGTTCAGATTATCCAAATCAGGTGAATAATGCCCTGTGTTTTCCATATATGTTCCGTGGGGCCCTGGATGTTGGAGCCACTACCATCAATGAACCCATGAAAATTGCAGCGGTACATGCAATTGCCTCACTGGCTCATGTTGAGCGCACAGAAAGCAGCTACGGTGATCAATCTTCGCGTTTTGGACCGGAGTACCTGATTCCCGGCGCACTGGACAGTCGGCTGATTCTGGAAATCGCTCCGGCAGTGGCAGCAGCGGCCATGTCGTCGGGGGTCGCTACACGTCCTATCCATGATCTGCAGGCTTACAGACAACGCCTTAATGAATTTGTCTATAATTCAGCGTTTATCATGCGTCCGTTGTTTGCCAAAGCCAAAGCCGATCCGAAACGGATTGTCTATTGTGAAGGTGAGGATGAACGGGTATTGCGCGCTGTACAGATCGTGGTGGATGAGGGTCTGGCGCACCCCGTCCTGGTAGGTCGCCCCGGGGTCATTAATACCCGTATTGAACGACTGGGCTTACGCCTGCAAGCTGGCAGCAACATCACTATTGTGGATCAGGACAATGATTCACGTTATCGGGAATATTGGACGTATTACCATAAACTGATGGAACGCCGTGGCCATCCCCCCGAACTGGCAAAACGTGAAGTACGCCGTCGAACGACACTCATCGGTTCACTGCTTCTGCATTTCGGGGACGTGGATGGAATGATTTGCGGAACCTTTGCCAATTACAATCTGCACCTGCGCTATGTAGACCGGGTGGTGGGGCTTTATCCTGGAAACCGGCAGTACGCAGCCATGAACCTGATCATGCTGCCCGGACGTACGTTATTCATTTGCGACACCTATGTTAATGCCGATCCCACGGCACAGCAAATAGCGGATATGACACTGCTGGCGGCTGAAGAAGTACGTGCCTTTGGTCTGACGCCAAAAGTTGCTCTGCTGTCTCACTCCAATTTCGGCTCTGAGAGCACTCCAGGGGCTGAAAAAATGCGTGAAGCGTTTGAACTGATAGCCGCACGGGCTCCGGACCTGGAAGTTGATGGGGAAATGCACGGTGATGCGGCGCTTAAAGAAGATATCCGCTTACAGACATTTCCTAACTCGCGCTTTAAAGGTTCGGCAAATCTATTGATTATGCCAACGGTTGATGCAGCCAATATTGCCTTTAACCTGTTAAAAACTGCAGCGGGTGACGGGGTCACCATTGGCCCTATTCTTTTGGGTGCCGCTAAACCTGTACATATTCTGACCCCTTCAGCAACGGTACGCCGTGTCGTCAATATGACAGCACTGACCGTCGCACAGGCGCAGAAGAAATAACACTGCAAGGGACACACCATTACCTGCAGGGTAACTTCCACAGGTAAGGGGTAGCAAGCAATGCCGCTGTTGGTGGTTCTGCCGGTAAGTCTTCGGTGTCATCTGTACGTCATATAGATACGCTGCCACCTTGCAAACAGTCACGCAGCCACTATACAGGAGTTATCAGGGATGTCTGTAAGCCGCCGACAATTTCTCCAGTACCTCAGCCCAGTGCTAGCCGCCGGGGTACCCGGGAGTTTCAGTCCAATCGCCAATGCCCTTTCCTGGTCCAACTGGTCCGGTGGGCAACGAAGTAACCCAAACGCCCTACTTTATCCCGCCAGCGAAAGCGAACTTAAAAATCTGGTGGTACAACGTAAAGGCACTCTGCGAGTGGTTGGTGGCGGCCACAGCTTTAGTCCACTGGTGAATACCCACGGCACTATTATCTCGCTTGAAGCACTAAACGGACTATTGCGCCACGATTCCACGACATTAACAGCCACCTTTTGGGCCGGTTCACGTATTGCGCAGGCCAGTCCGGCACTTTCCCGGGTTGGCCAGGGTTTTTTTAATGAAGCCGATATCAATATGCAGTCTTTCGCCGGAGCGATCAGCACGGCTACGCATGGCACGGGACGCCATCTGCAAAGTTTGTCGGCTTATGTTACTGCATTGCGTTTACTGACACCCGAGGGTGATTTTATTGACTGCTCCCCTGAAAAAGACAACGACGTATTTCAGGCGGCTCGTTGCGGGTTAGGAACCATAGGGATCATTACACAGATTACTACCCAAAACCGTCAGGCGTATAAATTAAAAGAAGTGGTCTCCGTCATGTCGCTGGACGAGGCCCTTCGTTATGTGGATTCGCATAAAGATCAACATGCACATATAGAATTCATGGGATTTCCGTTTGGAAACCGTGCCATTGTCAAAACCCTGGATGAAACAACCGATACGGATACCCCGGTCAACGAACCCGTGATCGATGAAAACCGTTTACTGGAATTTGCGGCAACCACCGCTATGGATCACCCATGGACTAATGCGAGTTTACAGCACCTGATTGGCATGTTCGTCTCAGACTCCACCCGGATAGGCCCCTCTTATGCCATATATCCCAGCCCTCGTGCGGTCCCATTTAATGAAATGGAATATGAACTGCCCGCTGAACAGGGGTTGGACGCCTGCAAAGCGGTGATAGACACCATGCGCCGTCACCATCTGAACGTATTTTTTCCATTGGAATTTCGCTATGTGGCCGCTGACAGCGTCTGGATGAGTCCTTTTTACCAACGTCCTTCGGTAGCTATCTCTGTACATCAATATTACCGGCAGGATTACCATCCGGTATTTCAGGCGCTGGAACCTGTGTTTCGTCATTATCAGGGACGACCACACTGGGGAAAACTGCATACCCTCACCCGTCAGGATATTGCAGCCCTCTATCCCCGTTATGCAGATTTTATGGGTGTGCGTCATCGCATTGATCCGCAAGGGCGTTTGCTAAATCCGTATTTACGGGCGCTATTCGGCTAACCTGACAGGGGCAATTAACTGATGCAAAGAAGAACGTTTTTGCAGGGCTTGGGCCTTGTCGTTCTGGGCGGTGGACTCTTACGTCCTTCAGATACGGGAAAACCCTATACCCCTTATTTCAGGCAACTCAACACCGCCTTACAACAGCAAGGTGATGGCATTCCCTGTTGCATTGTCGATGCGGAAGCTTTGCAACGCAACATCCAGCGAATCAAGGCCAGCGGCGTTACTGGACGCCCCTTGCGCGTGGTGGCCAAATCGCTCGCTTCCCCCGAGTTGCTGCGAACCATCATGCAATCGCTGCCCGAACAACGCTTGATGGTGTTTCATGAACCACAACTGCAACAACTGGTGCATTATTTTCCGCACAGTACGCTACTGCTGGGAAAACCGATGCCTGTTGAAGCCGTGGCCCGGTTCTATCAACAGGTTCCCCCGGCACCGACACCGCAGATTACCTGGCTGATTGACACCCAGGAACGGGCGCTGCAATATCAACAATTGGCTGAACAATTGGGTATCTCCTTGTTGATCAGTCTGGAAATCGATGTTGGACTCCACCGCGGCGGACTGCAAACCCCCGATCAGCTCGAACCGCTGCTCCAGTTGCTTCAGCCTGCTACTGCCCCTCTTAAACTGGATGGAATGATGGGGTACGATGCCCAGGTCGGTAAATTACCTGCATGGATTGAATCCAGCAGCACCAGTTTGCATAAAGCCCAAAAAACTTATGCAGCATTTCAGGAACGCCTGTATACGCTGGCTCCACATTACCGTCACCTGCCCTTAGTCATGAACGGTGCAGGTAGTCCCACCTTTCGGTTGCACGGCCCCGACAGTCCGCTCAACGAAGTCGCAGCGGGATCGGCCTTTGTCAAGGCCTCGGATTTTGATCTTGCGTCACTCACTGACTTAGAACCGGCCTGCTGGATTGCCTCACCAGTCCTGAAAAGCTGGCACGGCCTGCAGTTACCTGGGCCTCAGGCCCTGGGCCGGTTATGGCGTTTTTGGGATCGCAACCGTAGTCATACCTATTTCATCTATGGCGGTGGCTGGCGGGCCCGTCCGGAATCGCCGCAAGGTCTGACACTGAACCACCTCTATGGCATTTCTACCAATCAGTGCATGTACAATGCCTCTGAACGTACGGCCCTGAAAGTGGATGACTATGTCTTTCTCCGTCCTACTCAAAGCGAGCAGGTGTTGCAGGAATTCAATCAACTGCTTGCCTGGTACCCTTCGACCCGGCAGTTACTACGATGGAGTGTACTGGCCTGAGTGACTGGAAAGTGGAACTCCGTTAGCCCTCAGGATGCCAACCGTTGCTCTGTATGCGGTTTTTTCCCGAAGTGTTGTGCGACAAAACGATTCACTAGGTATACCCACCATTCATCCATCCGGGAGAGTAGCAACGCCGCCCCCGTTGAAATGACCACGGTCAAGAAAAACACTGCAGTCAGGGTGTAAAACAGCGGAATGCCCTGTTGAATTAAATGGCAATAAAGTGCGCTGGACAGCGAACAGAGCACCAGTATATGTACCAAGTACAGCGGGAAACTAATTCGTCCCAGAAACCGGTAAAAATTTCCTGACAGTGCTGTAAATATTTTCGGATTCAGCATGGTACCACCAATAATACATACAGAACCTATGGTGTTCAGTAAAGGCCTTGCTTCACGCTCAGGAATAAAAGTTGCCCAGGAATACGCGCGGGCTGGAATAACAAACCCCAACAAGTAACCACCCGTGACAATCAGCAGCAAAGCCGCACCTAAAGGGATTTCCCGATAGTAACGCACTATACTGAATGACAGGATACTTCCCGCAATAAAAGGAAACAGTTGCTGTTTATGTGCTACTGAAAACCATAGCAAAACGGCAAATAACAACTGTCGTTTACCCGTACTGTGTATTCGCACAAAAACCCATGCCAGCAGAAAAACCAGCATGCTTCCACGAAGTTCAGGTTTCATTGTCCACAAGTTGGTATTGTAACTGGCATCACCGGTAAAAAACGTAAACAGCCCCTGCATTAAGGCCTTAAAAAAATCGGGCTGAAACCCCGGTTTCCAGCCACCGTAGGCGAATCCTGCCAACCACGGGCTGTTACTGTACTGCGCCGCCTGATAAAAAGCATACCCATTAAATTTAAAAAGCGCATAACTGCATAAGACAATCACCGTCACTGTCAGTACCAGCCGTGGGTATCGTTTAATACTGGCCAGTTTCAATGCCTCAGCGTCCTTATGATGAAAATACGACCAGCTCAGTACAAATCCTGATAAAGTAAAAAAAAACCATACCGCACCACTCCCGTTAAAAAAAACAAAAAATGGCTGACCGATCAGACTGTCAGGTCGGCGTCTGTTCTCTAGATACCCGGTAAAAAATGGCAAAAATCCCAAAAAAAAATGGTGGATCAACACGATAAAAGCGGCGATTCCTCGATAAGCTTCTAATGGAACTAAACGCCGGTTTCTTTCTTTGACAACATTCATTGGCAGTCCTGGTCATTTTTTTGGTATATATTCCGGCAATTGTACCGTGAGTGCTAGATCATAGCAATTTTCTGAAGAATTACGGTCACATAGTATCTGAGCAACACTGTCTGCACCAGTAAACCCACTAAAATTCATATCTCCGCATCTGCTGCAGATTCATCGTCCACCAGCAGTCCCAGTTCTTTGATTTTGCGCGTCAAGGTATTTCTACCCCATCCCAACCGATCTGCGGCATCTCGGCGTCTACCCCCCGTTTGCGCTAACGCCGCAAGAATCATGACCCGTTCAAAGGCTGGCAGGGCAATCGTCAATAAATTATTCGCTCCCTGCTCCAGTGCCTGTTTTGCCCAGGCGGCCAGGCGCTGTTCCCAATCCAGGGCCACTCCCCCTTCAGGAACCTGTTCCGAAACCGCCAACAGTTCCGGCGGTAAATCAGACACCATCACTTCCCGACCCGAGGCCATGACGGTCAACCAACGACAGGTGTTTTCCAGTTGACGCACATTACCAGGCCAGGGTAGGGTTTGCATTAATTCACTGGTTTCCTGTTTAAGCACTTTAGGCTCTACATTCAATTCATGGGCTGCCCGGTGCAAAAAATAGGCGGCCAGTTTGGGAATGTCCGTCCGACGCTGGGACAATCTGGGAATGTGCACACGAATTACATTAAGTCGGTGGTACAAATCTTCACGAAAACGGTTGTCACTCACCAGTTTTTCCAGATTCTGATGTGTCGCCGCAATAATCCTGACATCAACCCGGGTTGACGTTACTCCACCGACCCGGTAAAACTCTCCATCCGCCAGCACGCGTAACAGACGGGTTTGTGTTTCCAGCGGCATGTCTCCTATTTCGTCGAGAAACAGAGTGCCACCATTGGCTTGTTCAAAGCGGCCTAATCGTTGGGAGGTGGCCCCGGTAAATGCTCCTTTTTCATGACCAAATAACTCCGATTCCATGAGATCACGCGGGATAGCTGCCATATTCAGGGCAATAAACGGGCGATTAGCACGGGGGGAATGACGATGCAGTGCCTGGGCAACCCGCTCTTTTCCGGTGCCGGATTCACCATGGATCAGCACCGTAATATGAGAATTGGCCAGACGTCCAATAGCCCGGAACACTTCCTGCATCGCAGGACTTTCTCCAATAATTTCTGGTGTGTCTTCAATTTTTTTTACTTCAGTGGCTGAGGAATCCTGTTCAAGTGCATGGGCAACTGCACGGCGCACCAAGGCGACCGCCTCATCCAGATCAAAAGGTTTGGGTAAATATTCAAAGGCTCCACTTTGATAAGACGAGACTGCAGAATCCAGATCCGAATGCGCCGTCATCACAATGACGGGCAGTTGCGGGTAATTCGCATGCAAGCGATTTAACAGCGTCAACCCGTCCATTCCCGGCATACGCATATCGGTAATCAACACTTCTGGTTGATCCTTATCCAGGTAATTCAGTACAGAGCGCCCATCTTCAAACGTGCGCACTACAAACCCCGCCTGCCCTAATGCCCGTTCCAGAACCCAACGTATGGAACGATCATCATCAACCACCCAGACTTGTGGACTCATGCTTCTGCTCCAGCGATCGGTAAATAAACAGTAAATTTAGTGGAACCCGGTTGGGAATGACATTCAATCAACCCACCATATTGAGTCACAATTTCCTGCGCAATGGAAAGCCCCAACCCCGAACCCGCAGGTCGACCACTGATCATCGGATAGAAAATATTGTCGACCAGGTTTTCAGGGATTCCCGGTCCGTTGTCTTCAATGACAATCTGTAGCACCAGCCGGTGGCGCATGGAGCCAATAGTAAACTGACGCTGCGAACGGGTTGAGAACATAATACAGTCAATTCGCTCATGCTGTGGGTTTTCCAGCAGCGCCTGTAGCGCATTCCTTGAGATATTCAGAAACACCTGGATCAGTTGATCAGGATCAGCTTTGATTTCCGGCAACGACGGATCATAATCGCGGACCAACTGCACCGCAGCAGGAGCTTCTGCAGTAATCAGATGCTTGACCCGTTCCAGACATTCATGAATATTGGTGGGACAACGGCAAGGAATCACCCTCGAACCCAGCATCCGGTCAGCCAACTGCTTTAGACGGTCGGTTTCTTCAATAATGATACGAGTGTAATCACGGTACTCTTCCGCCGGTAACACCCGCGCCAAAAGCTGGGCGGCCCCGCGAATCCCGCCCAACGGGTTTTTAAGTTCATGCGCCACCCCACGAATTAACTGCCGGGTAATTTGATGATTGGCCTTGAGCACTTCCTCCTTGGCAATCCGCACCAAACGATCCATATTATGCAATTCGACCAGCAGGTACGGTGTCTGGTTGTTCCACTGCATGGGGGTGACTGTATAATCAATCACCAATTCGCGGTTTCCTGCCCAGACATGTGCTTCCCGTTTGCTGAAAGGGTGGCCTTCACGCAATACGCTAAACAATGCCTGACGCATTTCCCGAAAATTACGGTCCTGAAAAACATGGTCAAAAGGCTGTCCGACCGCCTTACGGCCAATCTCAATCAAGGCCGAGGCAGCCGGGTTGGTGTATTGAATGACCAGATCAGCATCCAGCATCATCACCCCCTCGGCGAGGTTATCCATCATCCATTGAAAATCTGGCACCAACGGCACAGTCACAGAAACCCCCTCTTGTTAACATTAACCTATGGTTTGATAATGGATCTGCCGATCAATTCAAATGATATGCAGCGGTTCGATTAGCACTCAAGCAAAATACAGACCATCTACACGGGCCTAATTTAGTGCCATTCCCGAGAATGCGCACCATTTTCATTCAATATCAAAATTATTGCACTTATATTGTGCAATAATTCATGATGCTGCCCGCCAACGGCTTCCTCCAGCGTTTGTCGCTATACCCTCTTCATGAGCGCCGATCGTCGGGACTGACAGACAAATTCATCCAGAATCTTGTGACGGTGGCCAATTGCTCCGGCATCAGATATTGCTTACAATACGCCGATGAGATAGCCATTGGGCTGGAAATAACCGCTAAAATATAATTAGCGTACCGTTCAACGACTGTACAAGAACGTTTGCCCGTGCCTGAAAACCGGACTACCCGAAGAGGATGCTACTTTCATCCTTTTCCTTAAACATCACCACAGGATCGCTACTCCCCCATGCCTCACACTGCCACCCCTCCCAAAGTCGGTTTTGTCTCCTTAGGCTGCCCCAAAGCGCTGGTGGACTCCGAACGAATTCTGACTCAGCTGCGTACTGAGGGCTATCAACTGTCAGCCAGTTATGACGGGGCCGATCTGGTCATCGTCAACACCTGTGGCTTCATCGATCAAGCCAAGGCTGAATCTCTGGATGCCATTGGCGAGGCCTTGCGGGAAAACGGTCGAGTCATCGTCACTGGCTGTATGGGAGCGACTCCTGGCGACATTGAACGGGTG
>JAJXWR010000025.1 GCA_021781515.1 Pseudomonadota bacterium | reverse complement strand
GGTAACACTATTTATGAAGGCGGTCTGGTGGGCAATAATCCGGGGACAGTCGAGAACAGCTATGCAACCGGAACAACGTTGACCACAGCAAGTTCCAGCTCCAGTTATCTTGGTGGGCTGGTGGGCAACAATAATGGATCGAGTGCACTGATTACGACCAGTTACGCTACTGGGGCTCCACCGGCGCCCGGTACTGGCGTGTATCCGGGCGGGTTAGTCGGGGTCAATACTGGTACGATTACCGGATCGTTCTGGAATACAACCACGTCGGGAATTACGAACGAGGTCGGCAGTGGTGCCGTTGCGGGTGCGGTAGGAATGGCGACCGCAGATATGCAGAAACTGGTGAATTACAATTCAGCGACCGCAGCAAATGGCAATGTAAATCCAGCGTGGGATTTCACAGTCAGTGATAATGACTGGATTATTTATAATGGGAGCACAGCACCGTTGCTGCGTCCGTTTTTGACAGCGTTGACGATTACTGCTGGAAGCGGTAGCGTCCAGTATACGGCCTCAGCCTATGCGGGAGGCACGGGACTCAGCTATGATCCAGCAGGGATCAGTTGTTCAACGGGAACCTGCCCAGGGCAACACCTGTATAATACGACGACATTTACGGCGGCAGCTACCGGGGATGTCAATGTAGGGACTTACAGCAATGAAATCCAGTCGGGTGCGTATTCAGATCAGAACGGCTATGCAATTACCTTCGTACCTGGAAACCTGACCATTACGCAGGCCCCATTGACCATTACGGCGGCAAATCAAAGCAAGGTCTATGGGAATTCCAATCCCGCATTGACGCTGAGTTACACGGGTTTTCTGGGCAATGACAATTCATCAAATGCCTTAACGACGGCACCGGCATTAACGACCACAGCGGGCTTAAGTTCTGCGGTGCAATCCGGCGGCTATCCAATTACATTTTTAGTTAATGCAGCCTCGCTCAACTATTGGATAACGCAGACGCCGGGAACCTTGACGGTCACGCCAGCGCCATTAACAGTGACTGCCAACAATGCCAGTGTTACTTATGGGGCGTCGACTGCTCAGGTCTCTGGTGCCTTAAGCGAACAATATAGCGGTTGGGCCAATGGGGATAATCAGAACTCCCTGACGACCAAACCGACACTGAACACGACTGCTAACGGAAATAACGGGACGGCGGGTTCTGGTTCAAATGCAGGAACTTATACCATTGCGGCTTCAGGTGCCGTTGATCAAAATTACACCTTTACCTATGTTCCCGGCACTCTGACGATCAATCCGGCGGCATTGACGTATGCGGCCACAGCGGCGAGCATGATCTACGGATTTCCCACTTTGCCTACCCTGACCGGAACCCTGACGGGCCTGGTTAATGGCGATACAGCGGCGGCGTACACAGGGGCCGTGGCGTGGACGACACCGGCGAAGGCGTATGCGGGGGGAGTGGCGGGTTCTTCCGTGGGCAGTTATGCGATAAACGGTTCCGGGGTGACAATAGCGGCCAATGCCTCGGGAACCTATAACTACACGTTGGCGCAGGCGAGTGGCAACAGCACGGCGCTGACGGTGACTCCGGCGGCACTGAAGCTGACGGCGAACAATGCGAGCATGACCTACGGAGCGTCTTCATTGCCGACACTGGGGGTGACGCCTTCGGGGTTAGTGAACGGTGATACGCTCGCCAGTCTGACGACAGCCCCGACGGTGACGACGACGGCAACGGCTTACTCGGGAACGGCGGGTTCGGCGGGTTCGGCTTCATCGGCAGGGAGTTATCCGATTACCGCTTCTGGGGCGGTGGATGCGAACTACACGTTTACCTATGTACCTGGAACGTTGACGGTAAATCCGGCCTCGCTGGTGTATACGGCGAATGCGGCGAGTATGACCTATGGCAGTGCGGTGCCGAACATCAGCGGCAGCATGGTCGGATTGGTGAATGGCGATCTGCTAGGCAATGTGACCACTGGTTCGTTGAGTTTTGCACCGGTTTTCTCCAGTGCGACGCTGTTGAAGAGTAGTCCGGGGCAGTATGCAGTGACTGGTTCGGGACTGACGGCAGCGAATGGCAATTACACGTTGTCGCAGGCCGGTGCCAACAGTTATGCGCTGACCATCAATCCGGCGGCCTTGAAGATTACGGCGGGCAATGCCTCGATGACTTACGGGGCGATGGCATTGCCGACCTTAAGTGTGAGCTATAGTGGCTGGGTGAATGGGGAATCGGTGAACAGCCTGACCCACTCGGCGACGGCGACGACGACCGCTAAGCCGTATGATGGGGTGACACCGGGATCAGGTTCCTCGGTACAGACAGGCGGTTATCCGATTGTAGCTTCCGGGGCGATTGACACAAACTACAACATTACCTACGTTCCCGGCACCCTGACGATCAATCCGGCGGCATTGACGTATACGGCCACAGCGGCGAGCATGACCTACGGAGCAGCGACCTTGCCTACCCTGACTGGAGGCCTGACGGGCCTGGTTAATGGCGATACAGCGGCGGCGTACACAGGGACCGTGGCGTGGACGACAACGGCGAAGGCGTATGCGGGGGGAGTGGCGGGTTCTTCCGTGGGCAGTTATGCGATTAACGGTTCCGGGGTGGCAATAGCGGCCAACGCCTCGGGAACCTATAACTATACGCTGGCGCAGGCGAGTGGCAACAGCACGGCGCTGACGGTGAATCCGGCGGCGCTGACGCTGACGGCTAACAATGCGAGCATGACCTACGGGGCGACGACGTTGCCGACACTGGGCGTTACCGCAGGCGTAATGGCGAACGGTGATACGTTGGCGAGTCTGACGACAGCGCCGACGGTGACGACGACGGCGACGGCTTACTCGGGAACGGCGGGTTCGGCTTCATCGGTCAAGGCAGGCGGTTATCCGATTACCGCTTCTGGGGCGGTGGATGCGAACTACACCTTTACCTATGTACCTGGAACGTTGACGGTAAATCCGGCCTCGCTGGTGTACACGGCGAATGCGGCGAGTATGACCTATGGCAGTGCGGTGCCGAACATCAGCGGCAGCATGGTCGGATTGGTGAATGGCGATCTGCTAGGCAATGTGACCACTGGTTCATTGAGTTTTGCACCGGTTTCCTCCAGTGCGACGCTGTTGAAGAGTAGTCCGGGGCAGTATGCGGTGACCGGTTCGGGACTGACGGCAGCGAATGGCAACTACTCGCTGGTGCAGGCCGGTGCCAACAGTTATGCGCTGACTATTAATCCGGCGGCATTGACGATTACTGCCAATAATGCCTCGATGACCTATGGGGCGGCGGCATTGCCTGTGTTTGGGGTGACTTATACGGGTTTTGTTAATGGTGAAACGGTAACCAACCTGACTACACCTGCTGTAGCATCGACGGTTGCCAAACCCTATGATGGGGTGAACCCAGGATCAGGATCATCGGTGCAAAATGGTGGTTATCCGATTGTGGCGTCGGGTGCTGTGGACACCAACTATAAGATTACCTATGTTCCAGGGACATTGACCATCAATCCGGCGGCTTTGAGTTATGCAGCAAATGCAGTGAATATGACATATGGGGGAACGGCGTTGCCGGCGTTGGGCGGCACGATTTCAGGCTTGGTGAATGGGGATACGGTGGCCAATACTTATACGGGAAGCGTGGCGTGGGCGACAACGGCCATGCCCTACGATGGCAAGACCGTCGACTCAGGGTCGAAAGCAGGCAGTTATGCAGTGACCGGTTCTGGGTTGACATTAGTGCCAAATCCATTGGGTACGAATAACTATGTATTAACGCAGGCCGCTGGTAATGCAACGGCGCTGACGGTGAATCCGGCAACACTGAAACTGACGACGTTTGCAGCGAATAATATGATTTACGGAGCCTCTTCATTGCCGACACTGGGGGTGACGCCTTTGGGGTTAGAGAACGGTGATACGCTCGCCAGTCTGACGACAGCCCCGACGGTGACGACGACGGCAACGGCTTACTCGGGAGCGGCGGGTTCGGCTTCATCGGCAGGGAGTTATCCGATTACTGCGACTGGGGCCGTGGATCCCAATTATAATATCAGCTATGTGTCTGGTAATTTGCAGGTGAATCCGGCACCGCTGGTGTACACGGCGAATGCGGCGAGTATGACGTATGGGAGTGCAATACCGAATATTAGTGGAACGGTAACAGGACTGGTTAATGGGGATCTGCTAGGTAATGTGACCACCGGTTCATTGAGTTTTGCACCGATTGCCTCCAGTGCGACATTGTTGAAAAGTAGTCCAGGGCTGTATGCGGTGCAAGGCGCTGGTTTAATAACGTCGACGGCCAACTATGCGTTGGGTCAGGCGACCAGCAACAGTTATGCGTTGACGATTAATCCGGCGGCCTTGACAATTACGGCGAATAATACCTCAATGACTTATGGGGCGACGATACTGCCCACCTTGAGTGCGAGCTACAATGGTTTTGTCAATGGTGAAACGGCGGCCAATCTAACGATGCCAGTCAGCCTGTCGACGCTGGCTAAACCCTATAACGGAGTGGCAGGTTCTGGTTCAGTGGTACAAAACGGCGGGTATCCCATTGTGGCCTCTGGTGCCGTCGATACAAACTACAACATTACCTATGTGCCAGGAGTCCTGACGGTTAATCCGGCGGTGTTGAGTTATACGGCGAATCCTTTGAGTATGACCTATGCCTCAGCCACAATACCGACGCTGAGTGGTTCGGTGACGGGGCTGGTTAATGGAGATTTGCCAGCGGCGGTTTATTCTGGTGTGCCGGTATTTTCAACGACAGCGACCAGTAAGTCGGTGGTGAATGCGTATCCGGTAACGGGAGCCAATGTAATTGTCACTTCCGGGAACTATCAGTCGGTGTTGACCCAGGCGGCCAGTAATGCTACCGATTTTGTGGTGAACCCGATTCAACTGGTACCACAACTGCAAGGTAGCAATAAAGTCTGGGATGGTACGAATGTTCTTTCTACTCCGTTGCTGTCGGCCAATGGTATTGTGTCGGGAGATTCGGTGAAGGTGACGGGTTCGGCGACTTATTCCAGTACCGCCGGCGATAATCTGAAAATTACGGCAACGGGTCTGGGGTTGTCCGGAACTTCTGCGGGGAATTATTCATTGGCGAACTGGCTGGCTGGCAATTCGACATTGACGGCAACGGGCAATATTACGCCAGCACCGTTCTATGAGGCGGCGGTGCTAGCTCCGGGATGGGATGCGGCCCCTGTTGCTTCTGAAGGGGGATTGACTGGATCTGGTGCTTCGGTGGTGCAGGCGGCGCAACATGCCGCAGCGGCGGTGGCGGATCAGTGGGTCAGGCCCGCCTCTGTCGTTATTTTACTGTCTACCCAAAACCCGGGTTCGCCGCTGTTGCAGGTGGTGGGTGACGGGATGCAAATGCCTTAACGAATAGGGATAAACAGGTATTTTTATGAAAATCATTGCAAGAAACAGGGCATTTTTGGGGATGTTGGCAGGTTTGCTGGCCGGGTGTGGTGGATCCAACAGTTCTATTATTCCGGTAGCGAATGTTAGTAATCCTTTGCAAAGTACCGTGAATACGACGTCTGTGCCCCCGGCCACAACAACCAGTCCGGTTGTCACCAGTTCGCCAGTCAGCTATACCGGGGCGGCGTTGACAACATTCAACTCGGTCAACAATGATCGTGCCAATATGGGTGTGGGTCTGCTGGTAGAGAGCCCGGCACTGGATATTGCTGCGCAGGCCCATGCGACGTACTTGGCAACGCAGAATCCGCCGCTGGAAACGCATACGGAAGTGGCAGGGAACCCCAATTTCTATGCCGATACACCGTATGATCGGGCCATGAAAGCCGGATTTACGCCGACCAGCGCCTGGATTGATGAGTCCATCGGGGATGTCAATAACTGTTATGGTCAGCTAATGAGCACGGTGTATCATTTGCAGGAATTGACCAGTAATGTGCAGCAGTTTGGTATGGGCCAGGTGGCCAGTTGGGCGTGTGTGATGGAGTTTGCGACAGTGACCGGAACGGCCAATTTGACGCAGCCCACCAATGGGGCCGGGATTCCACCTATTGCCGGACAACAAATTCCCTCCGGTGTTTTGGGGGTTTATCCTTCAAATGGGCAGACGGCGGTACCGGGGGCGATGGCGGCAGGCGAAAATCCGGCACCACCGTTGCCCAGTGGTTATACCAGTCCGGGGCATCCCGTGTTGATGCGTGCCGCTGTGGCATCAAGCACGCAGCAGCTGGTTGTCAGTAAATTTTCCCTGTCGGATGCCAATGGCAATGGGGTGACTGGGGTGCTGTTATTGACACCGGCCTCGGCAACGGCATCTACGACCTTGCCTTCAGTGGCCGCTGCCGCTGCCAGTTCAACGCCGGTAGCGGTCTCAACTCAGGCCGATGGCAATATTATGCAGGGTGTGGCGGTGTTTGTCCCCCAGACGGTGCTGACTTCAGGGATGACCTATACGGCCACGTTCAGCGGCACGATGGGTACGGTGCCACTGAGCAATACTTGGTCTTTTATTGTTAAATGATTTTTTTCGACGGGTTCTTGTGATTGATGAGGTAAGGGAGTGGTGTTGCGCCAGGTGGGTTGGGGTGTGTTACACCGGCTGTTGGTGGTTTTGCTGGTGGTGGACGGAATGCTGGCCGGCAGCGAGGTGGCTTGGGCGGATATTTACCGCAAGGTGGAGGACGGGCAGGTGATTTTTGCCGACCATCCGTTTGACGGAGCGGAACAGATTGAAGAACGCCCGATCAATACGGTGCCGGCTTTTGGTGCGCCTCCGGCAGGCGATTCCGAAACGGCCAAAAAGCCGCAGGATGTTGTTTTGAGGGTGCAGATCAATGCCCCGGAAGAGGGACAGACTTTTGCGTTTGGAACCGATGTGCCGGTGGATTATCAGGTACTTCCGCAATTGCCTGCCAAAGATCGGGTGATCGTATTGGTGGACGGGGTGGAAGTTCACGGCACGACCTTGAAACACCTCGAACGTGGTGAGCATGTGCTGGAGGTGCAGGTTAAGGATGCCCACGACAAAGTGCTGCTGAAGAAAACGGTGAGTTTTATGGTATTTCAGCATTCCTTACTGGGGCCGCATCCGTAAGGCAACTGCCAGAAGCGGGGGTATGGGGGTGATTGGGGGTGATAGGGGAAGATATTCTGGGGCTATCCCCTTTTCTGCAGCGACTCTGGGCGCAGGAGTTTGTACGGAAGAATGCCGAAACTGACTGGCAGAGGGCTATACCTGCAAAGGACTGGAGACGGCGTTTGTGGGAAGCGGTTGATTTCCAGGCGAACGAACTGCAGTTCATGGCCCAACTGCGGCGGTTACGAATCAGGGAGCAGGCTCGTTTTGTTTATCGGGAATTAACCAATCAGGCGTCGATGCCTGAGCGTATGCAGGAACTGTCGGATTTTGCGGATGCCTGTCTTGGGGTTGCCCTGGAGTGGCTGGAGTCGCAAGGCGGTGCCTCGGGTCTGATCATTTTTGCCTTGGGTAAACTCGGGGGTCAGGAACTTAATCTGTCTTCAGATGTCGATCTGGTGTTTGCCTGTGCAGACGGTGCCGATCTGCGAGGGCTGATCGTGCAGGCGCAACGCCTGATCCGCCTGGTACATACGTTGACCGGGGACGGGCAGGTCTTTCGGGTCGATATGCGTTTGCGCCCATGGGGAGAGGGCAGCGCCCTGGTCAGTACAGCGGCGGCGATGGAGGCTTATTATGAGCAACATGGTCGCGACTGGGAGCGTTATGCCTGGATTAAAGCCCGGATCATTGCCGGAGACCGGCTGGAAGGAACGGCACTCTTGCAGCGTTTACAACCGTTTGTCTATCGCCGTTATCTGGATGTGGCGGCGGTGCAGTCTTTAAGCACCATGAAGGGCTTGATTGAACGTGAAGAACGCCGACGTTCGCCACTCAATCTTAAAACCGGTGTTGGTGGTATCCGGGAAATTGAGTTTGTCGTCCAGGCGTTTCAGTTACTGCGTGGCGGTACAGACCGGCCATTGCAGGTGGCTTCGACCTTGCGGGCATTGGCGGTTTTGCAGGAGCGAAACTGGCTGGAATCGGCCACCGTACGGCAGTTGCAACAGGATTATATTTTTTTGCGACGGCTAGAGCATGCGTTGCAGGCGCAGGAAGATCAACAGACACAGACCATCCCGCCGGATACGGAGTGTCAGCGACGGCTGGCCCGTATTATGGATTTTACCGACTGGGAGGCTTGCCGGATGGCTTTAGAGGCCGTGCAACAGCGGGTGCATCAGGTGTTTTGTTCGGTCATTGTGGAACCCTCCAGGGTGGCGCAAGAGGTTGAACCTGAATACGTGGATCTGTGGCGCGGTGATCTGGAATTGCCGCTGCAATGGCTGCAAGAACGTGGAGTGGCGGAGGCAGACGCCTGGTGGCGGGCGCTGCAGGCCTTGTCTGTGTCGCGGTCGGTGCGCCTGCTGAGTGCGCAGTCGGCTGAGCGACTGGATTGCTTTATTGGCCGGTTGCTGGCCTGGGCGATTGAGACAAAATCCACCGTGACAACCTTGCAACGGGTATTGGATTGGGTGCAGTCAATCGCCTCACGTTCGGTGTACCTGTTGCTGGTGGTGCAAATGCCGCAAGGCATGGAGCGGATGTTTCGTCTGGCCGCCATGAGTCCATGGATCATGCAGCAGATGAGCCAGTATCCAGCGCTGCTGGAAGAGGTGTTGACCACGCCGGTGTGGACTGAAATTCCTGAACAGGACCAATGGCGTAAGGAACTTGATCAATTGCTGTTGCGCTTGCCGGAGGCGGATTCAGAAGCGACCTTGCGGGCGTTGCGAATCTTTCAGAAACAGCAGGTGGTGCATTTGGCGCGTGCCGAAATTGAGCAGTGTCTCGGAGCCGAGGCGATCTCCCAGGCGTTGACTCGACTCGCTGAGGTGTTGATTGAGCGGACGGCGCAACTGGCAACGCAGGTGATGGTGCAGCGTTACGGCCTGCCCCCGGCCGGTGTGGTGGACTTTATGGTCATTGCCTATGGAAAACTGGGCAGTCGAGAAATGGGCTATGCCAGTGATCTGGATCTGGTTTTTGTCTATGCAGGATCGGCTCAGGATCTGACCCAGGCGGAAACGCCACTGGATATTTCCAGTTTTTATATGCGGTTGGGGCAGAAAATGATTCATCTGTTGACCGCCCCCATGGCGGATGGGATTTTATACTGCGTGGATATGCGCTTGCGTCCCTCCGGAAATGCAGGGCTGCTGGTTACGTCGTGGTCGGCTTATGCTACCTATCAGAATGAAGCGGCCTGGGTGTGGGAACACCAGGCACTGGTTCGTGCCCGGCCGATTTATGGGACTGTGGTGTTTGTGCAGCAGTTTGACCAATTGCGACAGCAGATTTTGCAGCGTCAGCGGCATCCGCAGGCATTGGCGCAGGCTGTGCTGGAGATGCGGGAGAAAATGCGCCAGCATCAGATCAGCAAACGCCATCTTGCCAAGACAGCAGACCCCGATGTGAAACATCAGGCCGGCGGTCTGGTGGATATTGAATTTATGGTGCAGTATGCCGTATTGCGCTATGCCGCAGGTATTCCTGCATTGACCCAAAGTACGCAGACGGCGACACTCCTGCAACTGCTGCAGCAGGCACTGGCCGGGGAAAATCCGGCTTATGGGGAAATGATTCCGGTGTTATTGCAGGCGTGGGGTGTTTACCATGCCTTGCAGCACCGGCAGGCCATACAGCCCGAGTCGGTCTGTTTTCGTGAAGAAATAGGGGATTGGCCGCAACGGGTACAGTCGGTGTGGAATCGCTGGTTCAGTACGGAGGATCATGAGGTGCTGTTACCGCATTCTGCCTGAGGGTGCAGCAATTGCGTCTATTCATTGTTGATTTGATTCTATTTGATAGCTCCCTTTTAGCTCCTGCACCAGTTCGGCTGATTTGGCATCGACTACAGCGATGCCCTTGAAAATCAGTGAGGTAGTTTAATGGGTGTGTACCCCTGCAACAACGTTTTAACGCCGGCGGGAGGATAGTGCGGTGTTCAGGCACTGGTTTGGTAGCGGCAACAGAGGCCGTGGCAGGTATGCCAATTCGCACTGGAGACGTTTGAACGTGTTTCATTTCTTTATAACTTGGACTTGTGTTCTGCGATGCGACTAAGGTTTCAAGAAAAACAATCGGCTACGATCTTTTTCTTAAACGGCTACGTGGAAAATAGCGCAATCGCCTTGGGGGAAGTAGCGCTGAACCGGCTTTTTTTTGTTATTGTTCGTGTGTTTCTGTTAGAATTTTCTACAGTACTGTTACTACCGAAAATTAACGGTCTTTGTCAATGGGAGATATTTTCATGTCGATGTCCGATCGGGACGGAGTGATCTGGTATGACGGTGAACTGGTGGCCTGGCGGGACGCCACGACCCATGTGTTGACGCACACACTGCATTACGGGATGGGGGTGTTTGAAGGGGTGCGGGCCTATCAGACGGATCAGGGGACGGCGATTTTCCGGTTGGCGGAACATACGGCACGGCTATTTGATTCGGCGCACATTATGTCCATGCCCATGCCGTTTACCCGGGAAGTGATCAATGAGGCGCAGCGCACAGTGGTACGGGAAAACGGGTTGCCGGCGGCATATATTCGTCCGATGGTGTTTTACGGCAGTGAAGGGATGGGGCTGCGCGCCGGTAATCTGAAAGTACATGTCATTGTGGCGGCCTGGGAGTGGGGGGCTTATATGGGGGCAGCGGCACTGGAGCAAGGGATTAAAGTGCGTACCTCCAGTTATACCCGGCATCATGTCAACATTTCCATGACGCGGGCTAAGGCCAATGGCCACTATATCAATTCCATGCTGGCTTTGCAGGAGGCGTTGGGGGCGGGTGCTGAAGAGGCATTGTTACTGGATCCGGAAGGCTATGTGGCAGAGGGTTCAGGGGAAAACTTTTTTTTAGTTAAGGACGGTGTGATTTATACCCCGGAACTCACGGCCTGTCTCAATGGTATTACCCGTAAAACGGTCATTGCCATGGCGGCGGATTTGGGAATAAAAGTGGTGGAAAAGCGCATTACCCGTGACGAGGTCTATATTGCGGATGAGGCCTTTTTTACCGGAACGGCTGCTGAAGTGACGCCTATACGCGAGCTGGATATGCGGCAAGTGGGCGCAGGACGGCGGGGGCCGGTGACGGAACGTTTGCAAACTCTGTATTTTGAAACAGTGCATGGCCGTCAGAGTCCGTATTTGCACTGGTTGACCCCGGTGCGTTGAGCGGGTGCCACGGATTTTAGTGATTGGCCCCGCCTGGGTCGGGGATATGGTGTTGTCGCAGCCGTTGCTGGCGCAACTGGTACAACAGGACGGGGCGGTCGTCGATGTGCTGGCACCTGCCTGGAGTCGGCCGGTGCTGCAGCGGATGCCAGAAGTCAGCCAGATATGGGAGATGCCCGTGGGGCATGGCCGTTTCGGTCTGGCAGAACGTTGGCGTCTCGGGGTTGCACTACGTTCACAGTCCTATGACCAGGCGATCGTCTTGCCTAATTCCTGGAAGTCGGCGCTGATTCCCTGGGTGGCGCAGATTCCCTGGCGCACGGGGTGGCGAGGGGAATGGCGTTATGGGTTGCTTAATGACCTGCGTGTGCTGGATCCTTTGGTCTATCCGCGCATGGTGGACCGGTTCATGGCCCTTGCCGTTGCGATCGGTGACCCACTGCCGGTCTGTCCGCCGCCGCAGCTGCGTATCAGGGCGGATCAGGTTGAACGGGCCCTGGCTGTGCATGCATTGCAACGGACACGCCCGGTGGTGGCACTCTGCCCCGGGGCTGAATTTGGTCCCTCTAAACAATGGCCGCCGGCCTATTTCGCTGCACTGTCGCAAGCGTTGATCGAGCGCGGGTGGGTGGTGTGGATTCTGGGATCGGCAAATGACCGTCAAGTCGCCGCTACCATAGAAACAGCACTAAGCCAAGCGGCCCGGGAATTCTGTCATAATTTATGTGGCCTGACCACACTGGAACAGGTGATGGATTTATTGCAATGTCCTGATCTGGTGGTGAGTAATGATTCGGGATTGATGCATGTGGCGGCGGCGGTGGCACCGGAGCGTCGACTCTGGGCGCTGTATGGTTCGACATCGCCGGTATTTACGCCGCCGTTGGCCAAAGCTGCACGAATTTTCAGTAAACCCTTGGCCTGTAGTCCCTGTTTTGCACGCACCTGTCCGCTGAAGCACCATGCCTGTATGCGAGATCTATTACCGACGGATCTGCTGCAACGGATGCACCAGGAGGGGGATTTGTGAAAATACTGTTGGTCAAGACCTCCTCTTTAGGTGATGTCGTGCATACCTATGCGGCCATTACCGATGCGCTGCAGGCGGTGGCGGACCTGGAAATTCACTGGTTGATTGAAGAGGACTATGTCGGGCTGGCGCAATTGCATCCTGGTATCCGCAAAATCATTCCGGTGGCCTTGCGCCGCTGGCGGCGACAGCCCTTTAACCGGGAGGTACGCCGTCAATGGCGGGCATTTCGGCAAACCTTGCGCACCGAGACTTATGAGGCGGTGATTGACGCCCAGGGATTGCTTAAAAGCGCCTGGTTGTTGCGTTATATCGCTGCTCCCAGTTATGGCTATGACCGTCAGAGTGTCAGAGAACCGTTGGCCTCTTTGTTTTATGATCACCGCATCCGGGTCAGTCAGCAATTGCATGCGGTAGAACGTACCCGACAGCTGGTGGCCAAGGCGCTGGGCTATCCGCTGTCAGGCCTGGCGCAGTCGGGGATCAGCGCAGTGGCTGCTCCGGGTGCCGGGCCTCCGGATATCGGTCCAGAGATATGGATGTTGCACGGAACCACCTGGCGTACCAAGACCTGGCCGGAGAGCTATTGGCGGCAGTTGTTGGAAGCCATGGAGGAGCGTGGTGTCCATTCGGTATTACTCTATGGGAATGCCGAAGAGCAGCGGCGTGCTGAACGTCTGGCCCAGGGACTGCATTACCCGCGTCTGCAACGCCCCCTCTCCCCAGGCCTATTGGCACAGGAGCTGGCGCAGGCATTGGCGGTGGTCAGTGTAGACAGCGGTCTCGGGCATCTGGCGGCGGCGCTGGGTGTGCCGGTGCTGGGCTTGTATGGGCCTACGGATACCGAGCGTACCGGGATCGTTGGGGCATACACTTTACTGCCTGATCTGGAGTGTAGCCCTTGTCTTTCCAGACACTGTCGGCGTCAACCGCTGCCGGAGGCGTCTACGCCGTGGCCTCCGTGCATGGCCCGGTTGCGTATTGAAGCCGTCGTTGCCTGGGTGGACCGGCAACGGCACACAGGGAGACCGGCGTGAGACAGACGGTATCGGCGGTGATCATTACGCTGAATGAAGCAGAGCGGTTGGCGCACTGTGTCGGAGCACTGGAGTTCTGTGATGAAATCCTGGTGGTCGATTCTGGCAGTAGCGATGATACGCCAGCGTTGGCGCGCAGCCTCGGTGCCAGGGTGATTGAGCATCCCTGGATGGGGTTTGGTCGACAGAAGCAGTTTGCCGTTGAACAAGCCAGTTGTGATTGGGTGTTGTGTATTGATGCGGATGAGTGGGTGAGCCCGGAACTGGCGCACGCTATTCAGGCGGTGTTGCACAATCCTGAGGCCAGTGGCTACCGCTTTCCCCGGTGTAACCGCTTTCTGGGGCGGTATCTGCGGCATGGCGAAGGGTATCCTGATCTTAATCTGCGGCTGTTTGACCGACGTCAGGGCGGCTGGAGTCAGGATACTGTGCATGAAAAAGTGATCGTCCAGGGGCGTGTTGACCGATTGACGGGTGATCTGCTGCACGAGTCAGGGGAGACACTGGAATATTATCTGCGTAAGCAGAACCGCTATACATCCTTGCAGGCCGAAGCCGCTTACCGGGCAGGCAAACGCTGTTTCTGGCCGTCGATGCTGTTGAGCCCGCTGTTTCGTTTTTTTAAGTTTTATGTGTTGCGTGCCGGGTTTCTCGACGGGATCCCGGGATTGATACACATTCTTATTGGTTGCCATAACAGTTTTTACAAGTATGCCAAACTCTGCGAGCAACATGTTCATGCCCGACTCACTGCAAGAAAAAACCAAGCCTAGCCTGCCGGCGGGGACGCCGCGTCAACCGATTCCTAAACAGCCGCTGACCTGGCTGATTGTCTGTATGCTCTGGTGGGTGCACTGGTGGCCCGAGTGGTTGTTACGCACCGTGGCGGTTGCACTGGGTAATTTTCTGTTTATTTTGCCAACGTCGCGCAAGAAAATCGGTTTGTGTAATCTGGCATTGTGTTTTCCGCAACGTCCGGCGACCTGGCGCCGCCAGATTTTGCGTAAGCACTGTGTGGAACTGGCGACCATGTTTCTCGAATATGCCTACCTCTGGTTTTCTACGGCGAAACGCTTGCGCCGGCTGATGCAGGTAGAAGGAATGGAACATCTGCAGGCAGCAGCGGGTCAACCGGTCATTTTGTGTATGCCGCATTTTTCCGGACTGGATTTCGCCGGACTGAGAATTTCCATGGAGACGCCGGTTGTGAGTATCTATTCCCGGCAAAAAAGCAATGACCTGGATGCCTGGGTCGAAGGTCGGCGTTTGCGTTTTGCCACGGGTAAAATCATGTCACGTCAAGAGGGCATTCGTCCGGTATTGCGGGCGCTCAGGCAGGGGTATCGCCTGTACTATCTCCCTGATCAGGATTTCGGGCCGAAAGACTCGGTATTTGTGTCTTTTTTTGGTGTCCAGGCGGCAACGATCACTGGACTGAGTCGTATGGCCCAGGCCAGTGGAGCGCAGATTATTCCGTGTTACCCCCGGCGGGAACGCAAAGGCTATACCCTGGTGCTGGAAGCCCCCATCAAAGACTATCCAGGCGGTGATAATGTGGCCGATGCCCGCCGCATGAATGCCTGGATCGAGCAGCAGATAGTACGCCAACCCGAACAATACTTCTGGCTGCATAAACGCTTCAAGACCCGACCGCCGGGGGAAGCCAGTTACTATCAACGCACCTAATCCTTAATGCACCGGTGCCGGGGGCGGCGGCTGGTTGTTGCCAGCAGCCGGCACGGGCACGGGCGGAATTACCGGAGCAGGCGCGGCTGTTGGGGTACTGGCCGGGGCAGCAGTGCTGATTGTTCCTGCGGGCGCTTCAGGGGGCGAGACTGAACTGAGCACGGGAGGTGCATTACTGGTCAGAATGGCCACCTGACTGCTGGGGATAACCTCCTGCACGGCATCGGGATCAGAAGCATCAGAGACTTTGCCTGTGGCACGACTGACCCAGACGGCACTGATATCCGCAGGTGCGGTCCATCCGGTTTGCGGCTTTTGCGCAAGTGCCTGCTGCATGAAATAGTTCCAGATAGGAACAGCGGCCACACCGCCAAATTCACCAGGGCCTAAGGTGTCGGGAGTGTCGAAGCCTACCCAGGTGATGGCGACCAGATCAGGACTGTAGCCATCAAACCAGGCATCCCGGGCTTCATTGGTGGTTCCGGTTTTGCCCGCCACATCCGAGCGGTTGATCGCCAGGGCACCGCGGCCGGTACCGTGCAGGATTACGTCGCGTAAAATGCTGTTCATCATGTAGGCCACCGTGTCCGGGATAACCCGCGGGGCATGCCCTGCGGCCTGTGTCGGGTCATTACAGTCCACGCAGGCCGTTAAGGGGCTGGCACGAAACAGCACCTTGCCGGCAGCATCGGTGATATGGTCAATAAAATAGGGATTGATGCGGTATCCCCCATTGGCGAACGTGGCATAGGCTGAGGCCATCTGTATCGGAAACAGGTCAGCGGTACCCAGTGCCAGTGTCAGATTGCGCGGCATCTGCGGAGCCGGCAACCCAAAACGCCCGAGGTAATTGATCGCATAATCCAGTCCTACGCTCTGCAGCAGTCGGATAGACACCAGATTGCGCGAGAGATAGAGGGCTTTACGCAAGGTAATTGGCCCCATGAATTCGCCATCATCATTTTGTGGGGTCCAGGTCGTTTCCCCGAAGGTAAAACTCAAGGGGGCATCATCAATCAGACTGGAAGGGGTGAACCCTTTATTCAAGGCACTGGCATAGATAAAAGGTTTGAGGGAAGAACCCACCTGCCGTCCCCCCTGAATGACCCGATTGAATTTGCTGGAATAAAAATCAAAACCACCGACCAGTGCCTGTACAGCACCGTCATGGGGATCCAGAGCGACCAGCAGACCTTCCACCTGGGGTAATTCAGCCAGTTGCCAGCCCCGTGCGGTCGCAAAACAACGGATGATGTCATGTTCCTTGAGGATCTCCCGGGCGGTTTTGGGCGGGTGGGTATGCCGTCCTTCCGGCAGGGCCTTGCTGGCCCAAGACAGGCCTGACCAGGGGATAATGATGTGTTCGCCATCACGCAACAGAACCTGTACGTCCTGATAGCCCACCCGCTCCACTTCGCCGGGCATCAGTCCGTTGACGCTGGCATAGTCTTCCAGTGGTGTAGTGAAAGACTGTCCCTCAGCACCGCGGTAACCGTGCCGGTGGTCGTAATCAATCAGCCCCTGACGAACCGCTTCATGGGCAGCGTTCTGTCGCAGGGCAGGTACGGTCGTATAAACCTTCCAGCCGGAGGTATAGATCTCTTTACCGAAACGTTGTACCAGTGTATCCCGAACCATCTCGGCCAGGTACAGGCCATTGACTTCCGAAACAGTGCCGCGATAATTGATGTCGAGCGGTGCCGCCAGCGCCAGTTGATACTGGGTGTCGGAAATAGCCCCAAGCAGGCGCATTCTGCCGAGTATCCAGTTGCGTCGAGCCAGGGCACGCGGGGCATTATCTACCGGGTTATAGCGGGAAGGCGCTTTGGGAAGTCCGGCGATCATGGCCAGTTGTGGCAGGCTGAGTTGGTTGATCTCTTTGCCAAAATACACCTGGGCAGCGGCGGCAATGCCGTAGGCCCGGTGGCCGAGAAATATTTTATTGACGTACAGCGTCAGAATTTCCTGTTTGCTCAACGAGCGCTCGATTTCATGGGCCAGGAGGATTTCGGTAAATTTACGGGAAAAAGTACGTTCACGACTTAGAAAGTAATTTTTTGCCACCTGCATGGTGATGGTGGAACCGCCGGTACGGATACTGCCCGTCGTGATCAGTTCATAGGTGGCTCGTGCCAGTCCGCGCGGGTCTATCCCTTCATGGCTGAAAAAACGATCGTCTTCTGCCGCAGTGACTGCCTTGACAAACAGGGGCGGAATCTGATCATAACGCAGGGGCGTCGTATGTTCATCTCCATATTCGGCAATCAGATGGCCATCTTTGCTATATACTTGCAGAGGTGTTTTAAACGTGATGTGTTTCAGGCTGTCGACATCGGGCAACTGTGGGGCCAAGTAAAGATAGATACCAGCGGCCAGCAAAATTGCCCCACTGAACATCAGTACAACGAAAGCCAGTACCGCCTGCGCAAAACGAAAGGTTGACATAGTGCTCATAATGGTCAAAAGTTTCTATAGAAAAGTGGTGTTTTATGCTGATGTTGATTATAGGTCGAAAACTCTGTTGGGTTCAGGTTTGCAATTGTCAAAATCGTGGTATTTACTGTAGGGGTACAGGAAAGCGGTGCAAGAAAACGGGGCAGTGCTCCGCCTGGATCTGACAGCAATAAAGGAATCGTGCAGGTGTTACCATTTTTTGGAAAGAAAAACAGTGATCAGGTCGGCCTTGATATCAGTTCGTCCGCCATTAAACTGCTGGAACTATCCCGGCAGGGCGATCGGTATCGGGTGGAATCGTATGGGGTTGAGCCCTTGCCTAAAAGCATGGTCATGGAAAAAAATATTTCCAACGTAGAAGGCGTGGGAGAGGCGATTGCTCGTCTGGTGGATCGGGTGCGGCCGCATTCCCGCAAGGCGGCGGTGGCGGTGGCGGGTTCGGCGGTGATTACCAAGATCATTGAGATGGATGCTTCCCTGAATGACGATGACATGGAAGAACAGATCCGTATGGAGGCCGATCAGTATATTCCCTATCCCCTGGATGAAGTGGCGCTGGATTTTGCGGTACTGGGGCCTGTGGAGACCAATCCGGATCGGGTGCGGGTTTTGCTGGCGGTGTCGCGTATTGAAAATGTAGAGGTGCGCAAGGACGTCCTGGAAATTGGTGGTCTGGTTCCTAAAACGGTGGATGTGGAGGCGTTTGCCTTGGAAAGGGCATTTGAGCTTATTGTCGATGCAGTGGAGGCGCATGAAGGGATCACGGTAGTTTTTGATGTGGGAGCGACCATGACAACCTTGAGTGTTATCTCTGCGGGGCAGATCATCTATTCGCGTGAACAGCAGTTTGGCGGTCAGCAGTTGACCGAAGAAATCCAGCGGCGCTATGGACAGGCCCCGGAAGAAGCAGAGCATGCCAAGCGCAGTGGCGGCTTGCCGGATGATTATGAGATGGAAGTGCTGGCACCGTTTCGTGACGCCCTGTACCAGCAACTGCAGCGTTCATTACAGTTCTTTTATTCGGCGACCACCTTTAGGGAAATTAATCGTGTGGTGCTAGCTGGAGGCACCGCAGGAATCAAAGATTTGAATCATCATCTGGAAGACAAGCTGGGTGTGCCGGTGGTGCTGGCCAACCCTTTCGTGAATATGTCTATTTCCAGCCGCGTCAATGCGGCGTTGCTGAGTAACGATGCCTCGTCCTTAATGGTGGTATGCGGACTGGCACTGAGGAGTTTTGACTGATGGCAAAAATCAATCTCCTGCCGCATCGCGAGGAACGCCGTCGGGAGCAGCGCAGTGCCTTTATTCTGGTGTGTGTCATCGTGGCCGGGGTTTCCCTGCTGCTGGTGATGGCGTGGAGCCGTCAGATTACGGCACATGTAGCGTTGCAGAATCAGCGCAATGAGTTGATTGACGCTGAATCTGCCAAACTGGATGAAGATATCAAAACCATTGATGATCTGCAGAAAAAGAAGAAGGACTTGCTGAAACGTATGCAGGTGATTGAAGAGTTGCAGGGACGGCGTCCGATTATTGTCCGGGTGTTTGATGAAATGGTTCGGGTCATGCCGAACGGTGTCTATCTGACGGATTTCGAACGTCATGGGGATGCATTTCATATCAATGGCATAGCGGATACTAATGGGGATGTGTCAGCACTGATGCGCAATATCCAGTCTTCTCCGTGGTTTAAAAACGCCACATTGAATAATGTGCAGGCGATTCAGGGGCCCGGTGGGCAGAGTGCCAGGGATGATTCGCAAAATTTGCGTAAAAATGCGTTTAGCATGGATTTTGCCTTGCATCTGCCTGACAGTGTTAATAATGCGGGGGCAGGCAAGGCACAGGCCGGTGCCAAAAAAGGAGGTAGCGGCGCATGAATCTGAATATGGAGGCGATTAAGAATTTCGATTTTGAACGGTTTCAGGCCTCCGTGCGTAATCTGGATCCGGAAAGAATTGGATCGTGGCCACTGCCATTCCGGGTGGCTGTGTGGGTACTTATTGCTCTGGTGATTGTGGTTGGCGGCTACGAACTCCTACTTTCCTCTGAATTCGATCAGCTGAAAGTGGCCAGGGACCAGGAAGTTACCAAAAAATCGGACTACGAAGCCAAGGCGTTTAAGGCCATTAATTTGAACCTCTATCGCAAACAACTGGCGGATATGGAGAATTCGTTTGGAACATTGCTGCGACAATTGCCCAAGGAAGCAGAAGTCCCGGGGCTGCTGGAAGATATTACCCAGACGGGATTAGGGAGTGGTCTGGATTTTGACTCCATCAATCTGTTACCGGAGAAAAAGAAAGAGTTTTACGCCGAGGATCCGATCAATATCAAGGTCAAGGGAGATTACCACGCCTTTGGCAGTTTTGTCAGTGGGATTGCGGCGTTACCACGGATTGTGACCTTGCACGATTTTCATATTTCTCCGGTGGGGGCGCGTATCCCTGGGGACAATTCACCCCCACTGCTCTCCATGGAAATTCTCGCCAATACCTACCGCTACCTGGATTCGTCGGGTAGTGGAGACAAGCCTGGCAATTCAAAGGGTGGGGCGCATCCATGAGCAGTCGGCATCCAAGAAAACTGGGGGTGGTGTTACTGGCGGTCGTGCTGGCGGGTTGTGGTCAGTCCGGTCTGGATGACCTGAAAGGGGAGTTGACGGCTATTCGTATGAAACCGCGGGGCAGGGTGGAAGCGTTGCCCGAGCCGGTTATGGTGCCAAGTTTCATTTATGCGGCGCATCAGATGCGAGGGCCTTTTACACCCTTCGTCGCTGAAACCACGGAGCAGAAGCTGAGTGGTGCCAAAGTTGAGCCCGATCTGAACCGTCCCAAGGAAGAACTGGAGCAGTATCCACTGGAGAGTCTGCATATGCGCGGGACGCTGGACTGGGCAAAGACGGGTACTGTAGAGCAGGCCATTGTTGAGGACCCGTTGGGGCAGGAGCATTTCGTGCGGGTGGGGAACTATTTGGGCAAGAATCAGGGAAAAATTACGACGATCACTGCGACTCAGGTGAGTATCGTTGAAATTGTGCCGGATGGTCGTGATGGGTGGGTAGAGCGTCCCCGTTCTCTGGATTTGAATGAACGCTGATTGAGGGAGACAGAATTAATGATGCAATTTAAGGTGAGGTGTACTCTGTTTTCCCTCTGGGTCATGCGAGTATTTCGTGGTCGTGGTAACGGTATGGGGGTGCTGCTGCTGACAGCGACGACACTGGCCAATGCAGACAACGTGCTGCTCAAAAAAATAGATGTCACGAATCTGCCCAATGATGAAACGCAGATTTTACTGCAATTTGACGGAACTCCTCCGGATCCGCAGTCTTATGATATTGAAAAGCCGGCAAGGATCAGTGTGGATCTGGCCGGCGTGCGTAGCGCATTGAATTCCAAATACCTGAGTCTGGGGACTGGCAATGCAGAATCTATGACGGTACTGGATACACCGGTACGTACCCGTCTGATTATCAAATTGACGAAAATGACCGGGCACGAAGAAATGGTGCAGGGGCATCAGCTGATCATTCGTTTAGGCGGTTTGGGAAAAGCTGCCGGGAAAGTGGCTGCAGTGACGGCCAAACCGGCTGCAGGGAATGCGACAGCCGGGTCTGTAGCCCAGGCGACGGCAGGTACCGAGCCTGCTGCTCCGGAAATCCAGTCTGTTGACTTTCATCGGGGGCTACAGGGCGAGGGAGAAATTCATCTGAAGCTGTCGAGCGCCCGGATGATGGTGGATGTCAAACAGGTGGGACAGAAGATTATCGCCCGGGTGCCGGATGCCGTGTTGCCTGAACGTCTGCGGCATAAGCTGGATGTGGCTGATTTTGCGACCCCGGTGCGCATGATTGATGTCAATTCGGATCATCAAGGCGGTATCATTGTTATTGAGCCGCATGGTGACTATGAATACCTGTCGTATCAGGCTGACCGTGAGTTTACCATCAGCGTTAAGCCGGTCACACCGGAAGAGAAAAAGAGAAGAAGTCTGTTTACCTACACGGGTCAGAAATTATCACTGAATTTTCAGGATATTGATGTTCGCTCCGTGCTACAACTGATTGCTGACTTTACCTCGTTGAATCTGGTGGCCAGTGATACTGTGGCCGGCAAGATCACCTTGCGGTTGCAGAATGTGCCTTGGGATCAGGCACTGGATCTGATCCTGAAAACCAAGGGGCTGGCGAAACGCACCGTGGGTAATGTGATGCTGATTGCGCCGGCGGATGAAATTTCCCGTCGGGAAAAACAGGAACTGGAATCGAACAAGCAGGATGCAGCACTGGCTCCGATGCACACCGAGTTCTTGCAGATCAGTTATGCCAAGGCCTCGGATGTATTGGCGCTGGCGCAAAAATTACTGACCTCGCGGGGAAGTATCAGCACCGACTCCCGGACCAACATGCTGATTGTCAATGACACGGCCAAGGCGATTGAAGAAGTTCGCGATATGGTACGGCGTCTGGATATTCCGGTGCGTCAGGTAATGATTGAGGCACGGGTGGTACTGGCGAACACCAGCGTTGACAGAGAAATGGGCGTCAGCTGGGGTATTGATGGTTCTCAGGTGAGTGGCAGTAACGCCATTGCCTATGGGGGCTCGAACCAGACCTTGCTGGATACCCAGCAGTGGTTCAATAACTCGGCCATCAACCCCGGATTTCCTGCCGTACGTACCATTTCCTACCCACAGAACCTGGCCGTGGATATGAGTGTGCACCAGACGGGGGGGTCGTCGTTTGCGCTGGGATTCATGAATGCCCGAGGTGATTTACTGAGTTTGGAATTGTCCGCTTTTCAGTCGGAAGGGCATGGAGAAGTGGTGGCGAGTCCGCGGGTGATGACGGCGGATAAATCGACGGCAAAAATAGCCTCTGGACAGCAGATTCCCTATCAGCAATCGACCTCCAGTGGTGCCACCTCAACGTCGTTTGTCAATGCAGTGTTGTCGCTGGAAGTGACGCCCAGTATTACGCCAGACGGGCGTATTGAAATGAATCTGGCGGTGCACAAAGATTCACCAAGCACATCGGTCAGTAACAATCAGTTATTGATTGACACCAACAGCATCAACACCAATGTGCTGGTTAACGATGGGGAAACCGTGGTACTGGGTGGAATTTACCAGACCTCGGTGACCCGCGGTGTGCTGAAAGTGCCGTTATTGGGAGATATTCCTTACATCGGTGCGTTGTTCCGCAAGGATACAGCAGTGACATCCAAACAGGAACTTCTGATTTTTATCACACCGAAAATTTATAATGATGCGACCGCTGAGCGTTGAACGAGTATTTCTGGTCGGCCCCATGGGGGCCGGCAAAAGCACGGTGGGCAGACAACTGGCTGAAGCCTTGGGCTGGAGCTTTGTTGATTCTGATGCAGAAATCGAGCAACGTAGTGGGGCGGATATTCCTTGGATTTTTGATGTAGAAGGGGAGTCAGGGTTCAGGGATCGGGAAGAGTCTGTTCTGGAACAGCTCACACAACGGCCAAAAATCGTTCTGGCAACAGGCGGTGGTGCGGTGATGCGGGAAAATTCCCGGCATTTTTTGCGTGAACGGGGCTATGTGGTTTATCTGTGTACCTCGGTCGAGCAGCAACTGGAAAGAACCGCACGTGATCGTAATCGCCCTTTGCTGCGTACGGCGCAACCCGAGCAGGTCTTAAGGGATCTGTTTGTTACCAGAGATCCCTTGTACCGTCAGACAGCGCATGCGGTCATCAGTACGGAGGCTGGGCAGGCGCGGGATGTCATGCACAAAATCCTCAGACAGTTGCGGGAGCAAGAGTGACTCGGTTTGGATTCGCTCGCAATACAGGGTAGAATTGCCCATCGATAGTGAGGCTTGTGCAACAGACGGTGGTGTTCATGCAGAGTGTACATGTGCAACTGGGCGATCGTTCCTATCCGGTGTATATCGGGTCCGGGCTGCGATTTCGGGTGGATCTGCTGCAAGCGCATCTCCCTTCTTCACAAATTCTCATCGTCAGCAATACGACCGTGGCTCCGCTGTACGCCGAGGCATTACGTCAACAGTTAAGCGATGCCGGTTATCAAGTTGTTTTACAGGTATTGCCCGATGGCGAAGTCTATAAAGATTTGCAGCATGTGGCAGATATTTTTGATGTGTTGCTGGAGCAGCGTTTTGACAGGCACTGTACATTGCTCGCTTTAGGGGGCGGTGTGGTGGGCGATATGTGTGGTTTTGCGGCGGCCTGTTATCAGCGTGGTGTTAATTTTCTGCAGATGCCGACCACGCTGCTGGCGCAGGTTGATTCGAGTGTTGGTGGGAAGACCGGTGTCAATCATCCGCAGGGCAAAAACATGATTGGTGCCTTCAAACAGCCCGCAGCGGTCTGTATTGATGTCAGCTATTTACGCACACTACCGGACCGGGAACTGGCCGCTGGGTTAGCGGAAGTCATTAAATATGCGTTGATCCGCGATGCGGATTTTTTTGACTGGCTGGAAGTGCATATGCCAGCACTGCTGGCTCGTGATGAACGCTTGTTGACGCAGGTGATTGCCCGTAGCTGTCAACACAAGGCTGATATTGTTGCTGCTGATGAACTGGAGCAAGGGGAACGGGCGTTTCTGAATCTGGGGCACACCTTTGGCCATGCGATTGAAAGTTATACCGGCTACACCGAGTGGCTGCATGGCGAGGCGGTGGCGGCGGGAATCTGTATGGCGGCGCATTTTTCGGCCCGCTTTTTCGGGTTGCCAGTAGTGGCCATACAACGCATTATCGCCTTGATGAAAAAGGCGGGTTTACCACATCAGCCGCCCGCAACGATGCAGGCGGCTGATTTTATGCGCTACATGCTGAGTGACAAGAAGGTGTTGCAAGGACAGGTGCGGATCGTTGCATTGCAGCAGATGGGACAGGCCACTCTCTTGGCGTTACCTCCCGCCGAACTGGAGCAGGCGCTGAACCTTGTGCTGAGCCCGGGACAGAACACGGTGCCGAATGACTAGATTCTGGCGCTGGAATGCCCTGCTGTTTTTTTTAGTGGCTGTAGTATTAGCGATCGTTTATTTGCACAAAATACCGCCAGTGGGGCAAGAGGAAGATGAACCCCTGGATTTAAGTCCAGGGGTGGCACCCGCCCGGCTGATTAATAGTAATCGCGACATCGGGATATTTCCGGCCAGCATGATTCCTCCGGTGCATGCAGTGCCCGCTGAAGCGGCGGCAGCAGTAGCTGCAACTGCGCCTGCCTGTACTGACAGTTGTCGCCCCTTGACCTGGTGGCAACAGCAGGATCCACAACATTGGGTCATTCAGGTGCTGTCTGCTTCCAGTCGCGAGACAGCGTTAAATTATATCGAGGCGCAGCCGGATGCCAGTCTGTTTGCCTATTATATGGAATCTGTGGCAGGTGTCTGGCGGTATGTGGTGACGTTTGGGGATTTTTCCAACCGCGACGAAGCCGCAGCCATTGCCCAAGTGCGGGAATTTGGCAACGGATCCAAAGCATTTCCCAAAAGTATGCAGGCGATTGTGGGGGAATTGCAAACAGCGGCTACAGCCAGTGCCCCTAACCCTTCGGAAAATGACGCAGGGGGCAGTGCTGTCCATTTGCCTGATGAACCAGTGTCTGAAAAACCAATGGCAAATGAGCCGGTCGCAACACCTGCAGGCACCGTCACTCAGGTGAAACCCGTAATTACGCCGAGTCCCACGGCTATACCTGACGATGGTTTAATGATTCCCGGAACAGACAATGAAGTACCTGCTGGCAAACAGCTACCTGTTCCCGCTGCGGATCCAACTACAGACGTACCTTAAGCACGTCTGTAGTTGCGATTCAGGTTAAAGCGGCTACTGTATCCAAGATGTCTTTTTCGGCAACGGGTTTGCACAGGTAGGCTTTAGCCCCTTGACGGATTCCCCAATATTTGTCGCTGTCCTGGGTTTTGCTGGTAATCATGACCACAGGAATTTCAGCCGTGGTCGGCGTTTTTTTCAACTCGCGGGTTGCTTGATACCCGTTTAGTCCGGGCATGACCACATCCATGAAAATCAGGTCAGGCAGATGGGTTTTGGCCAGTTCTATCGCCTCTTTGCCATCACTGGCGACCCAGATCTCATGTCCATGCTGGGATAACAGCAGTTGTAAGGCAGTTTGTTCGGTTGGGGAATCTTCAACGATCAGAATACGGGCCATAGTGGACTCCTTATCAATACGCTACCAATCATAGCAGTTTTTCCGGGATTTTTCTGTAATTCACTGCATCAGTAAACCACCAATGAGCGAATTCTCTGGCAGTCGACACTGTGCGGGTGCAGATCGCTGCAAAATGAACTTAGTCACCGACAATGCGTCCCGAGAAACTTTGTGCCAGTTCTGTGGCATGGTGGTCAGAAAGGCTGGCAATAAAATCAATGGCACGCAGGCAGCAGGCGTAGGCGCAATCAGCGGGTTGGCTGACCTGGGTTTCCAGCAGATCTTGCAAACGCCGATGCCGGAAACTGAGTTCCCGGTTTTCCAGGGTAGCAAGACTGGCAGCAATAAACTGTTCCAGTAAAATGCCCAAGGTACTGTAGGCACCCAACTCAATCTGCGCTTTACGCGGATTGTTGAAAATTCGCTGACGGGCCAAGGTTTTTGCCGCATTGATGCCATGGGTCAGGTGCGCCGGGCAATGATCCAGCAAAGAACCGGAAAATTCACCGTTTAACAAAGCTTGCTGATGAGCGATAAATGTATGGGCCACGGCCTGGACCAGTACGTTGAAAGCGGCTCCGCGTAAGGCGGCAATCTTGTGCGCCGGGGTACTGGCGCTCAGTTGCAGTTCGTAGGGTATCTCAGCGTCACGCAAGAATTCCAGCAGCACCGGTTCAATGGCTTCATAGGGCAGAATGTCCATTTCCAGGCCATCTTCCAGATCAATTAACGCATAACAGATATCATCAGCGGCTTCCATTAAATAGGCCAGTGGGTGACGGCACCAGCGTAAAGACCCTGCGGGGAGCAACCCCAGGGCACTGGCAATTTCTTCAAGCACAGTCGCCTCTGCCAGATAGCAGCCAAATTTTGGCATTTTGGTACTCAGATGTTCGACATTTCCCGTCCAGGGGTATTTGAGATAAGCGCCCAAGGTGGCAAAGGTCAGGCGCATTCCTCCCTGAAAAGGATGGTGTTCTGTTTGGGTCAGAATGCGCAGTCCCTGGGCGTTGCCTTCAAAATTACACAGATCGTGGGCTTGGGCCAGGCTCAGCTGCGCCAGCAAGGCCCCTTGCGCCGGTTGCAGGAACCAGTCGCGGATTGCATATTCGCCAGCATGCCCAAAGGGTGGGTTGCCGATATCATGTGCCAGACACGCCGACTGAATGATTGCACCGACGTCGGCAGTACTGATCTCCGGAGGCAGGGCATCGGCGAGTAATTCTCCACACAACTGACCTAAAGTGCGACCTACGCAGGCAACCTCCAGGCTGTGAGTCAGCCGGGTGTGTACCTGATCATTGCGAGCCAGCGGATGTACCTGGGTTTTGCGGTTTAACCGTCGAAAAGAGGCGCTGAATACAATACGATCATGGTCTTTGTGGAACGGACTCCGAGCCTGTTCAGTCTGTCGGGTCCGGGAACCGAAGCGCTGTGCGCTTAGCAGTTGGCGCCAGTTCATCATGTTCATCGGCTACACCCTGAGGAAACACGGTCGGCGACTTGTTTTCAATGAGAAAACCACAGCTCGATTATAATGAACTGGCGTACATAAGACAAGTGAGTTGTACCTGCCGCACCGGGTAACGAGGATGATTTGATGATTTCGGCGGATGGGTTTCGAGAAACGTCCATCAGGACGATGCGATTTTTGCTGATATGAGGTCTATGTAGAGAATAATTCATGGGTGCTCCGCAAAAGATAATAAGCCACCCGATGCAATCATGCCGCAGCGGGTGGCTTCACTGAATGTTTGCTCATGCGCAGGTAGTCTGAGGCAGAGGGGAAGCGTGGCTGTCTTCCCATGAGATCAGGCCGGTGGTTCGATTGCACAGTCGTAGATTGATCGCCCCGCAAGGTCATGACCGCATCCCGTTAAAAACGGTTCCGAGGTGATTCTCCCGTGACGCTATGCAGGCGCTGGTTGTTGGCCGCATCTTCCAGCCAGGAGGCCAGATAAGCGTCCATGTCTGGCACCGAGCGGCAGGTTTCGCCATAAAAACCGGCATGTTTGACGTACTTGACCCAGGCTTTAACTTTTCCCTTGCTTTCCGGATCGTCGCCTTCACAGACACGAATGGCAAAACCTGTGCGGGTAGCGTATTCGGCAAAACGATCATTGAGTGTCAGATTGCGGAATTCTTCCCGGATTACCACCCACTTCGTCTGATTCTCAACGCAGTTCAGTGGACAGCCACCGTAGTAGCGGAATGCGGCGTCATGTAGCATGAAGGCACTCGTATCTACTGGTTGCAAACTGGCCACCACATACCTCAGCCGTGAATACGACCGTACGAATACCGCAAAGTACATCGATTGCAGAACCCTGCCCAACGATACATCTCTCCGTTCACACACGCCTACCTCTGAGGGCCCGGTACCTATGTCTAGCACCGGTTGTTAATAGTGTGTAGTATGTCTGTTTAACGCACAGAGGGCGTCATGGCTGCTACCATCACTATTGTTCACGTTTGCGTGGACGAGATCATTAAGAGCCGTCGTGCTCGCTTCGCAACCGCTGATGCGCTGCTGAATGACGTTGAAGAAGCCAGTTGCCAGTAAATGGGTGAGAACCTGCTTTGCGCATCCGACTACACCAAGGACTTCATCGAGGAATGGCGATTGTCCCACTACGGTCGGTACGACATGAACCGCCTGAAAAGAGGCCATCATTTTGCTGATCGACAACGAGGGGCCGCTGTCGGGTGACTGGGCAGGCTATTGCGAGTGCATCGGTGGCGAATTTCTCCTGATCTATATGGTTGACGACTTGGGTATGAGTGGGTTGGTTGTTTTCGTGCGCAGCGGAACTCATTCCGAGATGTTTTCGTAGACTGGAAGGAAAGCCGCCTCGCAGAGGGCAGAGCGAGGCGGTGAAAGACTACTGAACAGAATTAATCATTTTGATGGGTTTTTCCAGGTTTTTTCTGACAATCCCCATGGCTAAAGCTAGGAAGATTGTCAGAAGCATTACTGAACCGAAAACCTTGTTTATATAGGTTTGAAAAAACGTCAAGGCCCATTCTGACATCCAGCGCACAGAAGACAAGAAGTAACAATTCCGGCGAGTCTCTCTGTGCCGGTATTAAGCAGAGCCACGGGCATGAGTTTAGTTCAATGCGTTGACAGCAGAGGTTTTTTCCTCAATCAGTTCTTTGTTGCTGGTTAATTCATCGGGTTCAAGCCCTAGGCGCTTAAAGGCACTGACGTCATGCCAGTCTACTTGTGCCAGTGGGTGTTCTGTACCGTACAGGCTTTCAAGATTGGCTATCATGACCAGATCCACATAATCGGCTTGAGGGACAACTCGATCCAGCTGGGAATGTTCTTGGGGTACGGCGATCAGTTCTGGAGGAAATTCCCATAGACGCAGGATCATTTCACCGATCTGTGGATGTAAATGTTCAATTGTCGCTGTCAGTGTGAAACTGTTACGCAACAGTTCCGGGCGCATTTCTGCAAAACTGAGCAGTGGCAGAATGCCAATTTGATGCACCAGCCCGGCCAACGTCGCCTGATCAGGTTTCAGGCGGGTGTAGTGCTTGCATAAAATGGTGGCAGTGGCGGCGACCTGGGTGCTATGGTTCCAGACATTGCGCATCAGTTGATCGACAGTGGAGGTGGTTGCCTGAAACATTTGCCGCATGGCCAAGGCACTGATCAGGTTACAGGCATATACAATTCCCATGCGGGCAATTGCCTGGTGCAAATCATCAATTTTGCGTTGGCCGCGCAACATCGGGCTGTTCGCTACGCGAACCAGGCGAACCGACAAAGCGGGATCATTTTCCACCACTTTCGATAGTTGCAAGGCAGTGACATCGGGATCCTGAGCAACATCACGTGCCTTGAGGGCGATCTCTGGTAAAGTGGGAAGAACCAAACGATCGTTTGCTATAAGATGTTGAATTTCATCGGAAATTTCTTTTTCAACGGCAGATAGGGACATAGTGATAGTAACCTGTGAAAAACTTTAATGCGCTCTCAAAGGTATAGCATATGGCAGGGCTTTCGCCGAGAAATACGTGCTGGATTCCGCAAAATAATGCGGCTCGTCCCTTGTCTCCCAGCGAACTACCGCCAGCAGTTCCCAGAAGTTGCTGCCTGTACTGACGGCCATGAGTATTTCTCCAGCGGCTTGTCGGGGTGCGGGAACAGAGAGGGGGTCCTGGTGGGTTAGTTGAACAAATAGCGGCATTCCCGCCAGGCACTGCTGAGAATGTGTCCCCTGGTAGGCATGAAGCGCCTGTTTAATCTGCCCGCGAAACCAGGTTCTGGCGACGATTTCTTGCCCAGTATAGCAGCCTTTTTCAAAACTGAGACCATCAAGGGCTTGTAAATGCAGCATTTGTGGCAGATAAAGTCCGGACAGTGCCGGGGTCAGGTAACAGAAGCCATCGCGTAGTTCACTGAGAACAGCGAACTCGCCGGGCAGGCAGTTTTCAGCGGCCTGTAGTGGCTGACGGCTCAGGTGCAAACTGCGATGCGGACTGAGCAGCAGTTGCAGGTGGTGTGCAGAATGGACAGTACAGTGATGGCGGGGATGTGAATCCGGCGCATGCCCTTCAATGGTGAGTATCCACTCGGTGGTGACGTTTTCCAGACGACTTTTGCTGAACATCAGGTAGCGTTGCATTCTCAGGCAAAAGGCAGGGATCAGTGGCATGGGCAGGATCAGGAGTAGTTGCTCCGGACTGAGCGCAACGAGGCGAAACAGTTCCAGCACCCGGCCTTTAAGGTTCAACGTGGCTGCACTCAAACCTTGTTCCGTGCTCAGACGCCGGGTGTCCGTGGTGCTTTGCCCCTGGAGAAACTGCAGCGCATCGGTACCTTGCAATTGCAGTACTCCCCATAGGTGACCGCTGGCGAAGTAGTGCGCTGTGTCGAAGACAGCCATTCCCTCCGCACTACAGATCCAAGGGGCGGTGTCTGTGGATGCTTCAGATGCCGGCAGGGTGGAGGGTAAAATATCGTTCATGATCAGGTCGTCTCCCTCTGGATTATGCTATGCTCGCCAGTTCGGACAGTTATTGCCGCTATGGTGGCATTTTCAGATAAAAGTTGGACGGATGGCAAGTGGAGAATGCATGGAATTACATCCCGGACGCTTAGCCTGGCGGTGCAGGCGCGGTCTCAAAGAACTGGATGTGCTGATACTGCCGTTTTTTGAACAGCATTTTTCTGCACTCGGTCCTGAACAACAGCAGATTTTTTCTCGGTTTTTGGCAGAAGAAGATGTGGATTTGCTGGATTGGCTGGTAAACAACCTGCCGGCTCCGCCCCAGTATGCGCTACTGTTGCGGCAGATACAGCAGGTTGATAGTCGGCGCTGTTAAGTATTGGAGACCTTCGGGAGGTTCTCGATGGAGCGGCGGATAGCCTCTTCGGGGTAGCTGAAATCTTCTAGTTTATCGGCAAAATAACGTTCGTAGGCGGCCATATCAAAATGGCCATGGCCGGACAGATTGAAAAACAGCGTCTTGGGTTCGCCACTGGCTTTACAGCGCAGCGCTTCATCAATGCAGGCACGGATGGCATGTGCCGATTCCGGGGCTGGAATGATGCCTTCGGTGCGCGCAAAACTGACGGCGGCTTCAAAAGTGGCGACCTGCGGTACAGCAATCGCTTCAATCAACCCCTCATGGCGTAGTTGTGACACCAGCGGTGCATCACCGTGATAGCGTAAGCCACCGGCATGAATGCCCGGGGGCATAAAGTCATGTCCCAGGGTGTACATTTTCATCAGTGGAGTAAACCCAGAGGCATCGCCGTAGTCATAGGCATATACTCCTTGGGTCAGTGTGGGGCAGGACGTGGGTTCAACGGCAATATGACGGATTTTCTGGGCACGACCGTCACCGGCAGCGGCATCCGCCAGGAACGGAAATGTAACCCCGGCAAAGTTGCAGCCGCCGCCGCACGGGGCAAAAATCATGTCGGGATATTCATTGAGCAGGGCGAACTGTTTTTTGGCTTCCAGGCCGATGACGGTCTGATGCAGCAAGACATGGTTCAGTACGGAGCCCAGTGCGTATTTACTGCCTGGCCGATGTAATACCTCATCGACGGCTTCTGAGATGGCGATGGCCAGACTGCCGGGATTATCCTCGTCGCTCGCCAGAATCTTGCGGCCCGTCTCCGTATGCACGCTGGGACTGGCCATGACTTCCGCTCCCCAAGTCTGCATCATCAGCCGTCGATAAGGTTTTTGGTGATAGGATACTTTGACCATATAAACACGCACCGGCAGATCAAACATCTGCCCGGCAAAAGCCAGAGAAGATCCCCATTGGCCGGCACCGGTCTCGGTCACCAGACGCTCCGTGCCGGCCAGTTTGTTCAGATAAGCCTGAGCGACCGCAGAGTTTGGCTTATGTGATCCCGCTGGCGATACGCCTTCGTATTTATAAAAAATTTTCGCCGGTGTTCCCAGTATTTTTTCCAGACGTTCAGCCCGGCATAAAGGACT
>JAJXWR010000122.1 GCA_021781515.1 Pseudomonadota bacterium | reverse complement strand
CCGGGGCCACCGGAACGTACGACGTCTAGCGATGTGTATTGCGCCAGTAATTGACCGAGGTCAGCGGCAGCAGAGGCAGCAATCTGTTCCCGGGTAATGATGGTGGTATTCGCCAGTGCCGCCTGGGCCGGTTCTGCGGAACGACTGGGAGTAATGACCAGTTCCTGAGTGTCGTCCGTGGGTGTAGCGGCCGCTGCCGAGTGACTCGGTAATAGAGGCAGGGTGGCGCACAGGGAAAGCCAGGGGAAAGCAGTTCGAATCTTGTGTTTTTGCATGTGAAAGTCCTCAAACCATGAAAGAAAGGCATGAGGGAGGGACGTGATGGGTTCCGTAAGACGGTAACAACACGGGTGTAGCCCTCCGCAACACCAATTACTTGCACAGAAGGCCGGTATCCGGGCTAGACTGACTTGTTGATGTAAACAACGCACTACACACCTTCCCAGGCCGTGGCCCAGTGGATAACGTGTTGTGCAGTCAGTCGACCGTTGCGGGGGCAGCGCTTGTTTGCAGCGAATTGCTGCAGCAAGACTTCCCGTTTAACCGATGTAATCGGCACCTTCAGTGGGCGGCTAATGTAACAGAAGCTGAGTGGTATTGACAACAGGTGATGGGGTCAGGTGTCTCGACCCGATTGCGAATGGTGTTAAGAATGGTGTTAAGGTGGATGCATGGAACCTACAATGAATACTCAGAAAAACCGGTTTAACATTAAGCACTATTTTTTCTTTGGTGGGTGGCTGAGCGAATGTCTGATGACATTGTGTCTGGCGGGCTGTGGTGGCAACCAGACCACATTAGCCAGTTTGCCGGTGGCATTGCCAACGTTGCTGCCAGGCAGTGGTACGGTGAGTAGTGCGGCAACGACTTCGACCACTACTATTACCACCACAGGGGCATCAACAACGCTAACACCAGGCGGCAATACGCCACAGGGATTGGAATCAGCGACCTTTTTTTCAATGACCTCGGCGAATGCCAGTTCTCCCCTGGTGCTGGTGGATGCACAGTCCAGAGTGTCTGCGTTTTGGCTGCAGTCTTTTGACAATACCGCTGTTCCCGGCGTTTGGGTCGCCCAGAGAACCGCAACGCAGCAGCAATGGGGTGCGCCGGTGCAACTGGACAGTTACAGTCGACAGGGGGCGGCTGCCAGTACGCCGATGGCGGTGGTAGATCATTCCGGCAACGTGATCGCCTGTTGGCTACAGACCCCTCCGAACAGTGTATTGCCTGATTTATGGTGTGCCGCACAAAGTGCTGGCGGTTCGAACTGGAGTGCCCCACAATTGATGGCCCAGTCGCAGGCCAACAGCGCCGGCATCAGCAGTCCGGTGCTGGCCGTTAATCCGTCAACAGGGTCGTTGGCACTGGCCTGGATTTCTGGACTGGCATCAGGGGGCAGTGTACTGCAAGTCAGTGCCAAAGTGGCGGGTGATCCCTCGTGGCCGGCGACGCAGACGGTTGTGGGGACGGTGAATGGAAGTAGTCCGGCGGCCCCGGCATTGGTGTTTACCAAAAATTCAGATTTGGTGACGTTGGCCTGGAACCAAGCGAACAGTCAAGGGGTTATGGTGGTGTATGCAATGCAACAGTTAGGTCAGGGGGGCTGGGGAAAAGTAACACCGGTCGATGGCAGTTTGCCTTCGGGCAATGGGGGCGATAGCGCCCCGCAACTGACGACAGATTTTCAGGACAATGTGGTGGCGTTGTGGTCACAAGGAGTTACCCAAGGGCAGAATATGGTGACTATTCTCAAAAGTGCATCGTTAACTGCCGGATCGTGGACAAAGCCCGTGGAGGTAGATGCACTGTCCGGTACCAATGGGACGAGTGAAGGATCGCAGGCGGCGCAGTTGACTACTTTGCAAAACGGTGCTGTGGCGGCCGTCTGGCAGCAAAGTTTTTCAACCAGTTCCAGTCCCTTGGTGGGGGTGACCAACTATTTCATCAAGGCGACCTGGTCGGCGAGCGGTTGGTCAGCCCCGCAGTCGGTGCCTTTACCGTCTTCCTGGCTAGTTTCTGGCACCTTGCAGGCACCTGCAGGCGGTCCCTGGTTGCTGGGAGATACGCAAGGGAATGAGGTGGTGACCTGGATCCAGAATTCGCCTACCACAGGAATTGCGGTGGTTGAAAGTCTGTTTCTGCAAGCCGGTGCGACGACGCTGGGGTTGACCCCGGTACAGGTGAGTACCGGGCCTTTTGCTGTCAGTGCCTTGTCTTCGGTGATGCAGGGTAGCGGTCAGGTGGACAGCCTGTGGATTCAGTTTAATGGTAATAATAATCAGGTGTTTGCGGCGATACAGACCCCTTGATCATTGTCCAGGAGTTGGCACTGTGTTCCTATGAGGCTCTGGAGCCTATGCGGCAGTGGCTCCGGTCGCCGGAGAATGCTCAGCCTCAGTCGCCTTGGACTGGTTGCAGCGGTTTTTTCAGTGATCGTTCTGCCGAAAAAAACAGGGCATAGGCCGCTGGCAGGGATAACAGGGTTAATGCAGTGGCAATGAGTAGGCCGCCCATGATGGCAATGGCCATGGGGCCCCAGAAGGTACTGCCTGCGAGAGGGATCATGGCGAGGACGGCGGCGGCCGCCGTCAGCAGGATGGGACGGCAACGACGAATCGCTGCCTCAATAATCGCCTGACGCACGGATACTCCCTGTTCTTGATCCTGTTCAATCTGGGCGATCAGAATTACGGAGTTACGAATGATCATGCCGTTGAGGGCAATGACACCCAACATGGCGACAAAACCAAAGGGACGATGGCTGAGGAGGAGTGCGGCAGCCGCACCGATGATGCCCAGTGGTCCACTGACAAAGGCCAGCAGGGCCCGGCCAAAACTGCGAAGTTGCAAGATCAGCAGCGTAAACATCAGAAATAGCATCAGCGGCACAAAAACCAGTATTGATCCCTGTCCCTTGGCGCTTTCAGAGGCGGTTCCCGCTTCGTCAATACGATAGCCGGGTTTGAGTAGCTGTCGGAGATCCTGTAATTGTCGGTTGATCGCCGCCGAGATCGTTGCTGGCTGCATGCTGTCTTTGACATCGGCCTGCACGGTGATACTGAAGGCCTTGTTTTCCCGCCAGATCAGCCCGGGTTCCCAACCGACCTGTAATCGGGCAACCTGGCTGATGGGAATAGTCTGCCCGGAGTCCGTCGGCAAATAGGCACTTTTCAAGGCGGTGAATGTATTACGTTCCTCTTCAGGCTGACGTAATTCAATGGCTAACAGGTGGTGGCCTTCGCGGAACTGACCAATGACCTGTCCAGAAAGCAGAGCGTGTGCCGCCTGTGCCACGGATTGGCTGGATACGCCCAGGGCGCGGGCGCGGTCCTGGTTGACCACCAGATGCAAGGCTTTGACCGATTCGTTCCAGTTGTCATTCACGCCGGTCAGGTGGGGGTTGTGCCGCAGGCGTTCCTTGAGGATATCGGCGACTCCCCGAACGAAGAGGGGATCATCCCCAGAGACACGAAAAGCCACTGGGTAGTCGACCGGCGGGCCGTTAGGCAACAGTTTGACCCGAACCCGTGCTTCTGTCAGCTCGGTTTGGCCCCAGTTCTGCAGTTGCTGACGCAGGGCACTTCGGTCTGCAAACCGATAAGGCCGGATAATGAATTCAGCCAGACTGGTTTGTGGCAGTTGTTCATTGATGGTCAGAAAAAACCGTGGGGCTCCGGAGCCAATGAAATCGGTGTAGTTGCGTACCAGCGGATCGTGATTCAGTAGTTTTTCCAGATGCCGAGCGGCCTGCAAGGTCGCTTGCTGGGAACTTCCCTCAGGCAACCAGAGATCCACCAGAATTTCCGGGCGATCTGAATCTGGAAAAAACTGTTGTTCCACGAAACGCATCCCTATCATGCCGGCTATCAGCGCCAGCAGGGTGAGAACCAAGGTGGTTTTTTTGAAATCAACGCACCAGGTCACCAGCGCACGAACCCCCGCATAAAAACGCGTGTTATACACGTCATGCACTGATCCTGCCTGGTTTTTAAGCAGGTGGTAACCGAGGAAGGGGACGAAATAGACAGATACCATCCAGGATAACAGTAGCGCTGCGCAAGTAACGGCAAAAATGGCAAAGGTGTACTCTCCGACCGAAGAATGTGCCAGACCAATGGGCAAAAACCCGGCGGCCGTGATCAATGTACCGGTGAGCATGGGCATGGCTGTTTGTTCATAGGCCGCTGTACTGGCCTGTAGCCGCGGATAACCTTCATCCATTTTGCGTGCCATCATTTCCACGACAATGATGGCATCATCGACCAGGAGTCCGAGCGCAATAATCAGTGATCCCAGTGACACTTTGTGCAGATTGATATGCGACAGGTTCATGACCAGAAAAGTCAGGGCCAGTACCAGGGGAATGGTTAAAGCAACCACCAGTCCCGGGCGGATATCAATGCCCAAGGGGCGGGTCTGCAAGCCCAGACTGAGAAAACTGACCAACAGCACGATGAGCACGGCTTCGACCAGGACTTCAATGAACTGCCCGACCGAATGCGCCACGGCCTCCGGTTGACTTTCGATCTGTTCCAGCTTCAGTCCGGCGGGTAAGGTACGGCGAATATGCTGAGTGGCCTGTGTTAAGGCCTGACCCAGATGAATAATGTCGCCGCCTTTCGCCATGGAAATGCCCAGAGCAATGACCGGTTGACCTTGGGAACGCACCATCGGTGCGGCGGGTGACTCATAGGTCCGCCGGACTCTGGCAATATCCCCTAAACGAAAATTTCTGCCATTGGCGCGCAGGGATAAGTTGCTCAACGCATCGACGCCGGACAACTGACCGGTGACCCGAATCTGTAGATCATCACCGCTGGTATGCAGAATTCCTGCATCGGAAATGGCGTTTTGTTGCCCTAAGGCACTCACCAGTTGATTGACATTCAACCCGAGTACCGCCAGGCGTTTTTGCGAGGCTTCAACGGCCAGCACTTCGTGTTGCACACCGTACAGTTCTACCTTGGCCACATCAGGAACCCGCAACAGCGACTGACGGATGTTGTCTGCCGCATCATGCAGCGCCGCCATACTAAAACCATCACCACTTAAGGTATACATGATTCCGAAGACGTCGCCGAACTCGTCGTTGAACCAAGGACCCTGCACACCTTGTGGCAGGGTATTGCTCATGTCCTGGATTTTTTTACGGGTGGTATACCAGATCCATGGGACTTTGTCGGGGGGGGTGGAATCTTTCAGGATAAGGAAGCTGGTGCTTTCTCCCGGTCTGGAATAGGTGCTGATACGATCCACATAGGGCACTTCCTGTAAGGTACGTTCCAGTTTGTCGGCCACCTGTTGCGACATCTGCATCGCTGTGGCCCCCGGCCAGTGGGTAGTAATCACCATGACCCGGAATGTAAAGGGAGGGTCTTCATCCTGGCCCAGTTGAAAATAGCTGATGAGCCCCGCCAGTAGCAGCACCAGCAGAAAATACAGACTGAGTGTGGGTTGTTCAATGGCCCAGCGCGAAATATTGAACTGACGTTCAGGCATAGGGTCAGTCCTGCAGTGGGGTAGCCGCAGGAATTGCGGTCGGTAAGGCAGTTACTTTCTCACCTTCAACCAGAACATGGACGCCTTGACTGACAATGACATGACCGGGGCTAATACCGCTGATGGCGACTTGAGTATCCACCGCATCCAGTATAGTTACCGGTTGCAGATGCACGGTTTGATCATTGGGGTGGTAGACCCAGATCTGGGTTTTATTTTCTTTGTAAAGCAATGCCGTGGAGGGAACAAGAATGACCGGGATCGCCTGGTTCCTGTCGAGATGAATCACCGCAGATTGACCCAGTGCCGGCGAGTAAGCGTTGGCGTTGTAGGCATAACGTACGGTATAGGTGCGGGTGACCGGATCGGCGGAAGCGGACAACTCACGCAACTGCACCGGGTAGCTGTTGCCCGGATTAGCCCAGAAACTCACTGAGGCATGGGTCTTGTGCAAGAGGCTGAGATCATCCTCGGGGACAACCACCTCAATATCCAGGCCTCCGGCTTCGGCCAGTTGCACGACCGGTTCGCCGGCCGCGACGACTTGTCCGGATTCAACCGGGGTATGGGTAATTACTCCGGCAGTCGGCGACTTAAGAACGGCATAGCCCAGTTGATTGCGGCGTAATTCCAGCGTATTTCTTGCCTGTTCAAGCTGAGCACGTGCTGCATCCACGGCAAGATGACGGTGTTCTTCTTCTTCCGCAGAAACAAAATCACTGCCACGTAAATGGTCTGCCCGGTGCAGGTCTGCCTCAGCGAGGGTCAGATTGGCTTGCGCCACCGTCAGCGCTGCCTGTGCTGAGGCCAGTTCCAGTTGCAGATCCCGTGTATCAAGCGTAGCCAGTATTTCTCCTGACCGGACCGATTCGCCCAGATGTACCGAGCGGCTGACTACTCGTCCGGAAATCTGAAATGCGAGCGGCGATTCGATGCGTGCGCAGACGGAACCGGCGAGATCCAGCAAATGCCGAGTAGCGGTGACTGTTGTGGTCATTGTTGCCACAGAACGAAGTGGAACAGTCGGTAACGGTGCCTGATGACAGCCTGCGACCAGTAAGCCAGAAATGCATAGTATGCCGTATAATTGTCGGCCGGACATCTCCCACCCCCTCGGTGGCATTCGTATTATCAGTGCGATGCGAACTCGCCGCCAGGCAGACGATCCGGGCTATTTTTTTATTGATAAGCACCCATCGCTCAGTGGATCATCATAAGAGAAGTGTTTGTATTTTACAAGTGTATAGCCAAGCAGCCATCAGACAGGAAAACTGACCTGTCAGGAGTGCCCGACACACGCATCGGGCATTGGCCTGTATCAGCTTTTACCTTCAAAAAAGGCACGTACCTGCGAGAAAAAACTGTCCTTTTGCGGGTTATGACTACTGTCTTCAGTATCCAGTGAGTTCTGGAATTCATGCAGCAGTTCTTTTTGGCGTTTGGTGAGCTTGAGATCG